>CAZFAT010000279.1:0-8395 GCA_964517075.1 uncultured Solibacteraceae bacterium | reverse complement strand
GGACTCGGCCACGGCGGAGCTGAATCTGGCGCTGGAGGATTACGCACGGGCCATCCGCGAGCTCGAGACGCTGGCGGTGAGCGGAGAGAGCACGATCGATCCGGCGCTGGCCGAGACGATCCACGACAGCCTGAGCGCAATCGACCAGGCCATCGCGGAAAGCCGGACCGCACTCGTCACGAATCCGGAGAGCGAGCCGGCGCGGGCCAGTCTGTTCGACGCGCTGAGCCGCAAGATCGCCACGCTGCAGACGACGGTGTCGCTGATCAACGAAATGCGCCAAGGGGACCAGGAAGGAGCCGCCCGCGTGGCGGCGCAAGGAAAAAAATCATGACCGTCCGAGAACCACGCCGTCACCGGCCCGCCGTCGTGTTCGCTGCCACCGCCATCGGACTGGCGGTCGGCTCGGGCTACGCCGAGTCGCGCCAGGGGGACGCCGCACGGGCTGCCTCCGTGGCCGTCGACGTCCAGGAACGGGGTCCCGGACGAGGCCCCGGTCGAGGTCCCGGACGTGGCGAACCGACGGTCGAACAGACCGATCGCGTCGTGCGCACGCTGGCCATCGGGACCACGGGGCTGCTGGAGCTGCGCAATCTCGCGGGGAACATCACGGTGACCGCGGCGCCAGGACGCGAGGCGCGCATCGAGATCGTCCGCCGCTCTCGCGGCCGGACCGACGCCGACGCCAAACTGGGACTCGAGCGCAGCCGCGTGACCGTGGACCACAAGGGCGATCGGGCGATGGTCGTCGTCGAGCCCGGCTCCGATCGCCGGCCCCCGTACTTCGTCACCGTCAGCTACACCGTGGCCGCCCCGGCGGGCACGCGGATTACCGCCAGCAGCCTGTCCGGTAACGTGACCGTGAGCGACATCAAGGGCGAGATCAGCGCGCTGGTGACGCGGGGCAATGTGGACATCCGGCGCGCCAGCCTGGTGGCGGCCGCGCGGACGATTTCGGGCAACGTCACGCTGATCGACCTCGACAGCGATCGCGGCGTCGTGGTCAACGCGCTGAACGGCAACGTCCACCTCGAACGCGTCCGCGCCCGCCGGGTGGAAGTGGACGTCACCGCCGGCGACGTGGCGCTCAGCGCGATCACGAGCGACACCGTCCGGCTGACCAGCCTGTCGGGCTCGCTCGCGTTCGCCGGCGACGTGATGCGCGGGGGGCGGTATCAGTTCAAGACGCACTCGGGCAACGTCCGGATTCGCCTGACCGGATCCACGGGCGTGGACCTGCAGGCGAGCACGTTCCGCGGCAATCTGCGGCTGGATCCCTCGCTCAAGATGACGGCGCCGCTCGAGAGCCGCGGTTCCGTGCGCGGCACCGTGGGCGACGGCGCCGCCATGCTGGAGGCCACGACCTTCAGCGGGGACGTCGAGATTTCACGGTAGACAAGGGAGCCGGTTGAACATGGAGGGGCCGGCCGGAAGGTCGGCCCCTCCATCGGTGATGCTGCAACGCGCGCTTACTTCCCGGCCGTCGACAAGTGCACCAGATAGTGGGTGCCGCCGCTGTTCACCCAGACGCGCAGGTACTCGCCGCCACGAAGGGCCTGCACGCGGGCCGTCCCGGACGGCGGGGGCGTCTTGTTCTCGTTGACCGCGGCGATGTCGGCCGCCGACACGACGCTCGCCAGCTCACGACCACGCACCTGCCCGCCCTGCATGAATTCCACCCAGCGTTCCGATGTGGGTCCCTGCCCCACCACCGGCGTCCCGTTCTCGCCGGTCAGCCGGACCGTGTACGTGCCGGCCGGCAGCGGCTTGCCGTCCGCCTGCACGGCCTGACTCAGGCGCACCGTCCCCAGATTCTGCGCGCTGGCCTGCGCGAACGCCGGCGCGCTCCAGGCGCCCATCCCGACTGCCAGCACTGCCGCTACGACGATTGATCCTGGTCTCATCTGCACAGCCCTCCCTCCCCACGTGGAGGCCAGTCGCGGCTGGAGCACGGCCGCCCGGGACGCCCCACCTTCAGCCATGCTATATCGCCATGAGGTCAAACTGCTCGTGGTGCAGCTGTTCGTCGGAGCGGACGGTGACCGGGCGCCCGACGGCGGTTTCCAGCTCGCGGAAGACGCCCCGGCTCTCGTCCTTGAGGGCCCGGGCGATCTCCGGGTTGACCCGCAGCACCAGGCTGTAGCCGTCGAGCTCGGTGCTGACCTTGCGGACCTCGGTGAGGATGTCGTAGCAGATCGTCGCGCTCGTCTTGATCGTGCCCGTGCCGGAACAGTACGGGCACGGCTCGGTGAGCATGCGCTCGAGACTGCTCTTCACGCGCTTGCGCGTGATGATGATCAGCCCGAAGTCCGCCACCTGCACCGCCTTCGACGGGGCGCGGTCCTTGCGCAGCTCCTGCTCGACGGCCTGCGCCACCTTCTGGCGGTTCTTCTTCTCCTCCATGTCGATGAAGTCGAGGACGATGATGCCGCCGAGGTCGCGCAGGCGGACCTGCCGAACGATCTCGCGCACCGCTTCGAGGTTCGTCTTGACGATCGTGTCCTCGAGCCGGCCGGCGGACTTCTTCCCGACGTAGCGGCCCGTGTTGACGTCGATCGCCACGAGCGCCTCGGTCTGGTTGATCACGATGTAGCCGCCCGACTTGAGCCAGACCTTGCTGCGCAGGGCCTTGTCGATCTCGTTCTGGACGCCGTACTCGTCGAAGATCGGATAGTCCTTCGTGTAGAGCTTCACGCGCGACAGCATCGCCGGCATGACACGCTGCACGAACGCCACCACCCGCCGGTGCTCGGTTTCGTCGTCGAGCCGGATCGTCTGGAACTGCTCGGTCAGCAGGTCCCGGAGGAGTTTGGTGACGAGGCTCTCCTCGCGAAACAGGACCGCGGGCGTGCGCTCGGACTCGCGCCGTCGGTGCAGTTCGGTCCAGACCTGCTGGAAGTAGGTCAGGTCGGCGACGATGTCCTCTTCGGATCGGCCGGAGGCCGCGGTGCGGATGATCACGCCGCCCGGCAGTCCCGACTGGTCGCGGAATCGCTGAATGATGGTGCGGAGCCGGCGCCGCTCGTCGCGCGAGTCGATCTTTCTCGACACGCCGATGTGATCCACCGTCGGCATGTAGACCAGGAACCGGCCCGGCAGGCTGAGATGGGAGGTGATGCGGGCGCCCTTGGTGCCCAGCGGCTCCTTGACGACCTGGACGACGACTTCCTGGCCTTCCTTCAGCAGGTCTTCGATCCTGGCCGTGGGCGGCGTCCGCTCCCGGGCGCGGCGGTCGCCGGGCGCGGCGGCCCCGGAGTCGGCCTCGCCGGGGGCGCTTTCCGGGCGCTCCGGGCTGTCGCCGGCCGGCTCGACCTCGGCCGGCGGGGCTCCAGCGTCGGCCTCGAACGGATCGGCGGCGGCGCGGGCGGGCTCCTCGTCCTCCTCGAGGGCCTCCTCGGTGGGGCTGATGACGTCGGAAACGTAGAGAAACGCGTCGCGCTCGAGACCGAGGTCAACGAACGCCGACTGCATGCCCGGCAGGACCTTGGACACGCGGCCTTTGTAGATATTGCCGACGACGCCGCGGGAGGACTCCCGCTCGATGAAGACTTCGACGACCTGATCGTCCTCGAGGATCGCCACACGGGTCTCGTGCGGCGTCGAGGAAATAATCATTTCCTTGATCATTCCCGTGACTCCAACGGGTCGCGGGCATCGCGCCGGCCGGCCGCACTCTGCCGTGGCCGGGCGCGGCAACGCCCACCGGGCGTCCCTGGCCCAGCAGCCACAGCATCAGCGTGTGCACCAGCGTGATCATGGCGATGTCACGACCCAAACACGTGTCAGAGCCGACGTGAGGTCGGGTGTGACAGGAAATCACGCCCAGCGTCATGTCGGCTAATTCGTGAAGCGCCGCATCCTCACGTTCAGGATGAGGCCGAATCCGGCCAGCGTCGCCACGAGCGACGAGCCGCCGGAGCTCATGAGCGGCAGGGTCAGCCCCTTGACCGGGGCCAGGCCCGCCGACATGGTGATGTTGTACACCACTTGGAACGCGAATCCCGAAATGATGGCGACGACCAGCAGGGCGCCGACCCGGTCGCGCGCCAGCTTGGCGGCGTCGAGGCTGCGCACGAGGACGAACAGATACAGGCTGAGCGCCACGAGCACCCCGAGAAACCCGTGTTCCTCCGCCAGGACTGAAAACACGAAATCGTTGTGGGCCACCGGCAGGAACCCGTAGCCGCCCTGGGTCCCCTCGAGAAAGCCCTTGCCGTAGAACCCGCCCGACCCGACGGTGATCTTCGCCTGGATCTGCTGATACCCGCCGCCACGCGGGTCGCGGGACGGATCGAGGAACGTATCGATGCGCGCACGCTGGTAGTCCTGGAGACCGTAGTTGTAAATGAGGGGCGAGAGGAGCACGAGGATGAGCGCGGCGGCCGCCACCCAACGCAGCCGCAGGCCGGCGAGGTAGGCCGCGCCCACGAAGACGGGCACGATGGTCGCCGCGGTCCCGAGGTCGGGCTGCTGCAGGATCAGGAACGCCGGCACCCCGATCAGGGCGCCGGCCAGCGCCAGCTCGCCAACCGACCGGGCGCTCCGCCGGGCGTCGCCGAAGTACGCCGCCAGCACGAGGGCCAGGACGAGCCGCGCGAATTCGGAGGGCTGCAGGCTGACGCCGCCAATCAGCATCCAGCGGCGGGCCCCCTCGCGGACGGTGCCGAAGAACGCCACATACAGGAGCGCCAGCACGAGCGCGCCGTACAGCAGGAGCGAACGCTGCGCCAGGCTCCGGTAGTCGATCAGCAGACACGCCGCCAGCGCGGCGAACGCCACCGGCAGGGCGTAGAGCTGCGTGTAGAACTCGCGGCCCGGCTCCCCCGCCACGTGGTCCCAGGTGACGCTGTAGATCGTCGCCGCGCCGATCACGGTGAGCGCGACCAGGGCGCCGATGAGCGGCCAGTCGAGATGCGGAAGCAGCCGGCGCTCGACGATCATCGGCCCACCCCCGCCGCGGCCGGGACCCGCGCCGGCGGTTCGGCAGGCGCCGGCGTGTCCGGCGGCGGGATGTCAGACGGCGGCACGGGCGGGGCCGGCTGCGCGCGGACCGCCTGCGAGCCGGCCGGCGGCACCAGGGACGGGAGCGGCAGGCCGTCGCGTTTGGCGAAATAGGTTTCGAGCACGTGTTTGGCAATGGGCGCCGCCGATGACCCGTGCTCGCCGTGCTCGGCGAAGATGACGCCGGCAATCTCCGGCTTGTCGCGCGGCGCGAAGAAGACGAACCACCCGTGATCGCGCACGTCCATCTTGCCCGCCGCGAGGCTCTTGTTCTGCAGACTGATGACCTGCGCGGTGCCGGTCTTCCCGGAGACGTCGCGGCCGGGAATGCGGGCGCGTCCGCCGGTGCCGGCCCCGTTGACGACCATCCAGAGCCCGTCCCGCACGGCCTGCAGGTGGTCAGCCGAGAGCGACAGCCGCGCGCGCGGCGCGGGCGTGGGCACGGGCTGCCAGCCGCGGCCGTCGGCGCGATCCACCGCGCGCATCAGGTGCGGCGTGATGAGCGTGCCGCCGTTCGCCACCGTCGCCATCATAATCGCGAGCGCCATGGGCGTCACCGATACGTCGCCCTGCCCGATCGCCACCGAGATCGTCTCACCTGGATACCAAGGCTCGTGGAACGTCCGTCGCTTCCACTCGGTGGAGGGCACGCGACTGTCGTTCTCGTTGGGGAGATCGATGCCGGTCTTGCCAACCAGACCCAGCTTGGCCGCGTACTCGTGGATGCGATCGATCCCCAGCCGATCGCCCACGTGGTAGAAGAACACGTTGCACGACTGCTCGAGGGCGCGTCGCAGGTCGACCGTGCCATGGCCCTCGCGCCGCCAGCAGGCGAACCGGCGGCCGTAGAACGTCCCGTATCCCGGGCAGAAGAACGTCGTCGACGGCGTGACCACGCCCGACTCGAGCCCGGCAATCGCCATCACGATCTTGAAGATGGACCCCGGAAAGTAGGTCCCCTGGATGAGCCGATTGCTCATCGGCCGGAGCGGATCGCTGCTCAGTCTGGCCCACTCCCCGCTCTCGAGCCCCGTCGCGAATGCGTTGGGATCGTAGGCCGGCAGGCTCGTCATCGCGAGGATTTCTCCCGACGCAGGAGCCAGGAAGGCGGCGGCGCCGTTGAAGCCCGCCTGCCGGAAGCCCTCCTCGAGCGCCGTCTGCAGGTCGTAGTCGAGCGTGACCTGCACGCGGTGCCCTTCAATCGGATCCTGCTTGTCGAGCTCGGAGATTTCGCGCCCGCGGCTGTTGACGACGACGAAACGGGTGCCGTCGACGCCCATCAGGTCCGCGTTGTATACCCGCTCGAGGCCGGCCTGTCCGATGATGGCGCCCGGCTCGAGTTCGGCGAAGTCGGGGGCTACGAGCTGCGTGTCCTGGATCTCACCGACATACCCGAACAGATGCGCGGCAAACCCTTCCGGATACTGGCGCGTGGGCACCCGCTGCACCACCACCTCCGGCAGTTCGAGGCGGCGGGCCGTGACGGCCGCGGCCTGCGAAAACGTCGCGTGCTCGATGACGGGCAGCGGCCGGAACCGCGGCTCGCGAATCCGGCTCTGCACGGCCTCGCGGATCCTGGCCTCGGGGACGTCGGTCAGCGCGGCAATGCGGCTGATCGTCTCGTCGAGGTGGGCCGTCCGCTCGCGGACGATGGCGATGGTGAACGAGTAGCGGTTTTCGACGAGGATGCGTCCGAACCGGTCGAAGATCACGCCGCGCGGCGCCCGGAGGGGAATCGTGCGGAGGTGATTGTTGGCGGCCAGCTCCTCGTACCTGGCGTGCTGCACGACCTGCAGCAGCCAGAAGGCCACGGCCAGCGCGGCGAAACACGCCGTGAAGATCACGCGCAGACCGAGCAGCCGGTGCTCGGTCATCTGGCGATCCCTGAACGCGTCGGAGGTCAGCATGCGTGCTCTACCACTGCCGCCGGCTGAGGCTCGACCGGCGGCTCATCCGCTGACGGGAGAAGAACCCGGGAATGGCGCTCGCGCCCGCGAACAGGGCGAGCGCACACGCCGTGTTCACGCCGGTCTCCGCCAGAATAGCGCCCCACGCGATGCCGGGCCAATGCTGGTCGATCAAGGCGTGCAACCCGAGGATGATCATCCGGTGGACAATCGTCGCGCCCGCCGCGACGAGCACACGCGCCTGCGGGCGGGCCAGCACGAACTGGGTCCCGATGAGCCCGGCGGCAAACCCCGTCACGGTTTTCGCCAGGCCGCCCACCCCGACGATCTCACCCGCGAGTGTGTCCTGCAGCAGCCCGCCAATCGTGCCGCCCAGGATGCCGGCAAACGGCCCCCACTCCAGCCCGGCAAACACCACGCCGACGAGCACGAGGTCGAAGACCCAGCCGCCACCGACCGTGTAGCGCGCCAGCATGGCCTGGAGCATCACGCTGACGAGGACGGTCACGAGGACCGCGACTGGCTTCACGGCCGCTCCGTATCGAGGACGACCAGCACCACGCCAATATGGGAGAAGTCCACGGCCGGCTTCACGATGACCTCGCGTTCGGCGCCCGTCCCCGACACGCGTTCGACCGTGCCCACCAGAAACCCCGGCGGGTAGATCCCATCCTGTCCCGACGACTCGACACGCTCACCCGGCTGGATCTCCGCCGCGAGCGGAAACAGTTCGGCCCGGAGCGGCAGCGCCTCGGCGCCTCCGAAGACCATGCCCCCGGCGCCGCTGCGCTCGAAGGTGACCGCCACGCCGGCGTTGCGGTCGACGAGCAGCTGCACCCGGGCCGCCCGCGGCGCCACGGGGCCAATCACGCGCCCGACGACCCCGCCGGGGCCAATCACCGCCATGTCCGGCGCGATACCATCCGTCGCGCCGCGATCGATGGTCACGGTCATGACGTCAGGCGACGGATTGCCGGCGATGACGCGCGCGGCGAGCGTCGGGGCCTGCTGCCGCTGTTTGAGGCCCAGGGCATCCTCCAACCCGCGAGCCTGGTTGGCCAGCGCCCGCTGCTCCTGCACCTCCCACTCGAGCTGGAGCACCCGCTGCCGGAGGGCCTCGTTCTCGCGCGCGGCGCCGCGCAGCGCAAAGTAGTGCGACCAGACGCCCTGCCCCGCGTCGGCGCCCCCCGCCAGCAGGCCCTGAATCCGGGAAAACGCCCCGAAAGCCGCGCTTTCCAGCACCGGCAGCCCGCTCTGCGACTGCACCTGGGCGGAAATCAGCAGCACGTGCCCCAGGCAGGTCAGAAGGAGCAACGAGGCCAGTTGGCGGCGGACCATCAGAGATCGATTATCGATCGTTCGACCAATGGGTATATCGACCGCAGGGCAGGGGGAGAGGAGGCCTGCATCTGGCTATCGGTTATTGGCTATTGGCTATCGCGATTGGGCTATCGGGTTATTGATTGGGCTATCGGGGTTATTGATCG
>CAZFAT010000278.1:0-14718 GCA_964517075.1 uncultured Solibacteraceae bacterium | reverse complement strand
GCCGGTTTCCGGATCGCGCGTGATGACGAGCGGCAGCGTGATGAACGGTCCGCCGTCCTCCGGCCAGGTCGTGAGCACCGGCAGTTCGTCGAGCCCGCCGTCCATTCGCACCACGTCCTGACACGGGGCATCCTTGACCGTCTTCGGCATCAGGTCCGTCAGCCGATTCGCGAGCGGCATCAGACGCAGAGCGTCCATGAAGCCCTTCGGCATCGGCGGCGTGGTCAGCTCCTCGATCTCGCGCGCCAGATCGTCGAGCCGTTCCACACCGAGGGCGAGGCAGATTCTCGCCATCGATCCGTACAGGTTCGCCGCGACCGGCATCGAAGCCCCGGTCGGACGCTCGAACAGCAGCGCGGGGCCACCCCCCGGCGCCTTGCAGGCGCGGTCGATCAGGGCGGCCATCTCGAGGTGAGGGTCGACGGGCTCGCCGACGCGCGCCAGATCCCGGCGGCGGTCGAGTTCGTCAATGAAGGCAGTGACGTCGGCAAACATGATCAGGAAGCGGCCCCGCCCGCCGCAATCGCCTCGGCCACGCGTGTCGCAAGCGCGAGGGCCCGGCGGCCCTCCGCGCCGGTCACGAGGGGCGCGCGTCTCTCGCGCAGCGCCGACACGAAGTCGACCAGCTCCCGGCGCAACGGCTCCTCGCGTGCGATCTCGACGGGCCCGCCGGTGATGGACGGCCGGCCGGCGGCATCGCGCGCCAGTCGCCAGACTTCGAGTTCCTGGTCCGCGTAGTCAATCGACACGTACATGTCCGGCTGAAAACAGCGCACCTTGCGAATCTTGTCGCGGCTGATCCGGCTGGCGGTGATGTTGGCGACACAGCCCGAGGCAAAGCGGATGCGCGCGTTCGCGATATCGACCTTGGACGACAGTACCGGCACCCCGATGGCATCCACGGCCAGAACGTCCGTCCGATCCACGGCCGAAATGATATCGAGATCGTGGATCATGACGTCGAAGATCACGTCCACGTCGAGGCTCCGCTCGGGAAAGCCGCTCAGCCGGTGGACCTCGATGAAGCGCGGCGACTGGAGCACCGGCATCGCCGCCTCGACGGCCGGGTTGAAGCGTTCGACGTGGCCGACCGCGAGCACGGCGCCCGACGCCTCGGCCTGACGCAGCATCACGTCGGCTTCCTCGATCGACGGCGCCATGGGCTTCTCGACCAGGACGTGAACTCCGCGCTCGAGAAAGGCGCCGGCCACCTCCAGATGCGCGGCCGTGGGGACCGCCACGGTCACGGCCTCGACGCGTCCGAACAGCGTGCGATAGTCGGTCAGCGCCTCCGCCGGCGTGCCCGCCACCGCCGACGCCGCGCGCTCGTGCACGACATCCACCGCGGCGACGAGGCTCACGTCGGGCAAGCCGGCGAGAATGCGGGCATGATGGCGCCCGAGGTGGCCGACGCCAATCACCGCCATGCGCAGGCGGTCGTCCTGGCCGTGCCCTGCGGTCATGGACGCTGGCGGCCGACAACGACGATGCCCGCCCGATCGGCGGCCGCGACGACGGCCGGCCCATCGATGAGGAGCGTCTTGCCGGCGTCAATCGACAGACCATCGGCACCGGCTGCCTGCATCCGTTCAATGGTGCGGACGCCGACGACCGGCACGTCGAAACGCATGTCCTGCGCCGGCTTCGCGACCTTGACGACCCGGGCGCCTGGACCCGCCAGCCCGCCGGCCCGGGCAATCACATCGTCGGTCCCCTCCATGGCTTCGACGGCCACCACGGCGCGGTCCTTCACGACGATGGTCTGCCCGATGTCGAGTCCGGCGACGGCATCGGCCACGGCGTAGCCGAAAGCAAAGTCCGCGAGCATGGCGTCGGTCGGTGTGACCTTCGTCAGCACGCCGGGCGCCGCGAGCAGATCGGTGAGGAGCGCGGTGGAATCTATGACGCCGATGCCGTGCTGCTGCAGCACGGCCGCGACGGCGGATACGAGGGCGTCCGTGTTGCGGCTGCGCAGGCCCGAGAGCGCGCTCTGCAGGGTCGCGTCCGGACGAATGCCGCTGAACATGCTGGCGTGGCGGACCTGCCCGGCCATCACGGCCTGCGTCACGCCCGCGTCGCGCAGCAAGGCGATGCACTGGGCGAGTTCGCCGGCCGGCAGCCAACGCACACTCGTGCCCCCAAGGGAGAGAGCCAGGTCATCGATGGAGGCATGAGCCTCGCCCTGAATGGCCACCACCGCGACGTCGTGCCCGCGCGCGCGCGCGGCGCGCAGCACGAGCAGCGGAAACGTCCCGTTGCCGGCGATGAGGCCAATCGGCTCCGCCGCCACGCTACTCGGTTTCCAGGAGATCCTCGACCCGCCGCGACGGCCGTCGGAGGATGACGCCGCGCCGCGCCGAGGTGATGAAGTTGACGAGGTAACTGACCTCCGGCGCCTCGAGCGTCGCATCGCGATCGATCAGCTCGAGTGCCCGGCTCGTGTTGTGCTGCAGCAGGTGCCGGTACGCGCGACGGAGCTTGCCGATCAGCTCCGGACTGAAGCCCCGGCGCGCCAGGCCAATGGTGTTCACGCCGTAGATGCGCGCCCGGTTGCCCACGGTCTTGGCAAACGGAAGAGCGTCGCGCGTGACGACGGTGTAGCCGCCGATGAAGGCGTGCTGGCCGACGCGACAGAACTGGTGGACGCCGGAGTAGGCGCTGATCGTCGCGAAGTCCTCGACGACCACGTGGCCGCCGAGCGTCGCCGCGTTGCCGAAGATGGTGGAGTTGCCGACGTGGCAGTCGTGCGCCACGTGTGCGTAGGCCATGAAGAGATTGTGGTCGCCGATGACCGTCACCCCGCCGCCGCCCGCGGTGCCGCGATGGATGGTGACGAA
Source organism: uncultured Solibacteraceae bacterium (assembly GCA_964517075.1). Taxonomy (GTDB): domain Bacteria; phylum Acidobacteriota; class Vicinamibacteria; order Vicinamibacterales; family SCN-69-37; genus CAZFAT01. The sequence continues at coordinate 11,881 of CAZFAT010000278.1, read as the reverse complement.
CTCGCGGAAGACGTTGTGGCGGCCAATCTGCAGCCGCGTGGGCTCGCCCTTGAACTTCAGATCCTGCGGCGCGAGCCCGATGGACGCAAACGGATAGATCTCGGTGTCGTCGCCAATCGACGTGCAGCCATCCACGACCGCCAGCGCGCCAATGCGGCAGCGGCGGCCGATCGTGACGTGCGGCCCGACAATCGCGTACGGCCCGATGACCGCGCCCTCGCCAACCGTGGCGTCGGCGTGGACGATGGCCGTCTCGTGGATGCTGGTGGAGGCGGCGCCCCGGATCGCAGGCGCCACGGCCGCACGGGGCCGGTCCTCGAAGACGATGACCAGATCGGCTTCAGCGACGACGTGGCCGTCAACCGACGCCACCGCGGCGTTTCGGGTGATGCGGCCCCGGCGGCGGCTCAGCGTGACCTCGAGCTCGAGCCGATCGCCGGGCACCACCTGCCGGCGGAACTTGGCGTTCTCGACGCCGCGCAGCCAGGCCCGGCACGTGGCCGGGCCCCCGGCCGCCAGCAGCAACGTGGCGACCTGGGTGAGGGATTCGATCATCAGCACGCCCGGCATGAGCGGCGTGCCCGGAAAGTGCCCCTGGAAGAACTCCTCGTTGACCGTGACGTTCTTGACGGCCACGATCCGCCGGCCGGGCTCGTGGCACGTGACGGCGTCCACCAGCACCGACGGATAGCGGTAGGCCAGCCGCTCGAGTGCCGGCAGGATGTTCATGGACGTCGTCGGCTTCGTCTACTTCGCCCCATCGAGCCGCTTGACGAGCTCCAGCGAAAGATCGAGGCCCTCGTGCAACGCCACGACGTCGGACCCCTGTCCGACGGCGAAGATGATCCAGAGCCCTCGTTCCGTCCGGATCTGCTCGGCAATCGGGATCACCTTGTCGGTGAAGTCGGCCATGAGCTGGTCCTGCAGGTTCTGGATGTCGGCTGAGGCCTGCTGCTGCTCGAACTGCAACTGCCGCTGCAGCCGCTCGACATCGAGGGTCTTCTGCTGCACCACCGGGGCCGACAGCACCGACCCCTGGGTCTGCAGTTCGGTCTGGAGTGTCTGGATCTGCTTCTGGAGCGCCGTCACCTCAGCGGTTCGCTTGTCGGTCAGATCCTTCAGCTTGGTCTGGCCGGCCTGCCCGAATTTCGACTCGAAGATGACGCGCTGGAGGTTCATGACGCCGATCTTGGCGTCAGCGGGGAACGGCACCGGCGGCTTGGCCGGAGCGGCCGGCGGCGGGGCCGGGGTCTGAGCCGGCTTGGCGGTCGCCGGCGGAGCCGCGGGCGTCTGCTGGCCGGCGGCGGCCGGCATGGCCGCACCGACCCCGACGAGAAGGCTGAGGGCGAACGCTGTCGTCATACGCGTCATTTCGGCTGCACCTTGACTGGCCGTCGCGCGGCACCTGAGAGCGCGTTCAACACGCGTGTAGCCGCCGGGCTTCAGCCCGGCGGACCGCAGGCCTGGGGCCTGCGACTCCGTGTTGAAACACACTCTCAGGCCGCGTCCGGCCGGAACAAAAAGCACTACATCCTATCAAATCAAAACCCCGGCACCCCGCCGGCTGGACCGGCCGGCCAGCGCAATGCCCGTGGCGTCAAACTCTCACGCGCGCCTGTCACCGCGCGTGGCCGGTGGGTCCTCCGCACCTGACAGGTGACCCGAGACGGCGCCGCCCTGCAGACCAGGACAGGCACCGAGTACACTTAGTGAAGCGTCGGACGCCCCCGGCAGGACCCTTGCGAATCGTGCCGGCGACCCGACAGGAGCCCGCATGCCCCTACGACTGCGCCGCGCCCTTCCGCTCGTCGCCCTCGCCGCAATGGCGGTGGGCGGCTGCGAGACGACGACTTCCCCGCCTCCCCCGCCCGCCGTGGATCCCATCACGAAGACCTTCTCGGGCACGCTGGCCGTCAACGGGGCCATTGTCCACACCTTCACGCCGACCCAGGTCGGCGAGATCAACGTCACCCTCAAAGTCCTTGCCCCCGTGTCCACCGTGACCATCGGGATGGGACTGGGCGTCTGGACGGGCACGTCGTGCAACGTCCTGATTGCCGACGACCAGGCGATCCTCAATGAGCTGCTGATTGGCACGGCGACCGGAGTGGCCGAGTTCTGTGCCCGGCTCAACGACGTGGGCCAGCTCACCGCTCCGACCGACTACACCATCGAAGTGAAGCATTTTTAGAGCAGTTCTGAGTTTTCAGTTCTGAGTCTTGAGTGTCACAACGTAGCCGCCGGCCTTCAGGCCTGCGGTCCGCCGGGCTGAAGCCCGGCGGCTACGAGACCTGCCAACCACTCTCAGAAGGTCGTCCCGACCGCGAAGCGGAAGGTGAAGCGCGGCGTCGGCTGCGAGTTGCCGTCGAGCACGCCCGTCCGCTGCGGGTTGAAGGCGCCGATAAGCCGGAAGGGTACGTTCAGCATCGGCATCATGAACCGCACCTCGACGCCGGTGGATGTCTTGAAGGCGCTGGTCGTCCCGACGACCACCGGTCTGATGGACCCCGGGATCGTGAGCAGGTTGCTCCGCGCGAACGGGTCGATGAGGAGCGGCACCGGCGGCTGGGTGAGGGCAATCACGTCCTCCTTCCAGCCGAAGTTCTGGCCGACATCGCGAACCTGCCCGGCGTCGAAAAACCCGAGGAGGCGCAGCGGCCCGAACAGGTTGATGTAGTACTCGGCGTTGAACGTCAGCGACTTGTTGCCGCCCGTCACGACGCGGGTGGTCGGATCGCGCGGCCCGATGCTGCGGATTTCGAACCCGCGCACGCTGTACTCGCCGCCGAGAAAGAACTTCTCGAAGATGGGCAGCGTCGGGTTGTCGCCGTACGGACGGATGTACTGCCCTTCGGCGCGGATTCCGAACGACATCCGCGTCGTCAGGGGCTTGTACCAGATGCCCTCGAGCCGCGTCTGGAAGAACGACGTGTTGCCGCCCAGGCCCGCGAAGTCGAACGCCATCGTGTACCGCGTGCCCGCGCTCGGGAACAGCGGCTGGTTGACGGTGTTGTAGACCACACTCGGCGAGATCTTGCTGACGATGCGGCTGCCCCCCTGGTCGATCAGAAGCGAGTCGCGGAGGAACGGGTTCTGATTGAGGGCGTCGGGCGTCAGGTAGCCCGGGTTGATGTCGAACACCCTTACCCGCTGGTAGCTGTACGCCGTGAAGTACCGCGTGTAGTCCGCCAGGGGCACGCCGAACACGAAGTTCCCGCCTGTGGCCTCCTGCGTGAACTGGAAGGGGTAGATGTACTGCCGGCTGAACACGTCCATGCCGACGGTGATGGGCCGGTTGAACAGGTACGGCTCGGTGAAGGACACCTGGTACTGCCGGGCCTGGGAACCCTTCTGCAGCGAGAGCCCGAGGGTTTCGCCGCGGCCCATGAAGTTGGCCGTCTGGAACGACAACTGGCCGAAAAAGCCGTCGAACTGCGAGACGCCGGCGCCGAACGAGATGGTGTTGCGATTCTGTTCCTCGAAGGTCAGCTTGATGTCGACCTTGTCCTCGGCGTTGGGGGTGGCGGCGACGTCGAGCTCGCCTTCCTTGCCCTCGAGCGGCTTGAAGTAGCCGAGCTGGTTGAGCCGCCGCACGCTTTCCTTGAGCGCCACGGAATTGAAGACGGCGCCCTCATAGACCCGCAACTCGCGCCGAATCACGGCATCGTGCGTCGTCGTGTTGCCGTTGAAGCTGATGCGGTTGACGAAGAACTGCTTACCCTCCTGCATCCGCAGGGTGACGTCCATGATCGGCGGCGGGGGCTCCTCGCCGATCGGCTGGCCGGTCGCCGGATCGATGCCGCGCGGTGTGAGCTCGGGGATCGGCTGCCACTGATAGAACCCGAACGTCCCGTACATCTCGGTGGCCTTCTCGAACCCCTTACGGAGCTTTTTCAGGCTGAACCGATCGCCTTCCTTGATGTCGAAGAGGGCACGAACGGCCTCGTGACGCAGCGTGGCGTCGCCGGTAATCTCGAACTTCCCGATGCGGTACTCGAGGCCTTCATCGACCGGCACGTGCACGATAATGTCCTGCGTCTTCCCATCCTCGGACGTCTCGAGCACTTCAATCTGCGGCGCGCCCAGGTGCGCGCGTGCGTACCCCTCGTTGCGGTAGAACTCGGACACCAGCTCGATGTCGGCGTCGAACTGGCTCCCCTTGTAGTCGCCGCCCGACGGCACCACACCCATGAACATCGACCGCTGCTTGTTCTCCTTCATCTGCCCGCGCAGCTTGCCGTCGCTGAAGGCCTCGTTGCCGTCGAAGGCAATCTCGGCAATCCGCACCTTGGGACCGGGATCGACGTTGAACGTGAGATGGACAAGCTTGGGCCCCTCGGGCAGTTCGGTCACATCGGTCGTGATGATGGGATCGGTGTAGCCCAGCTCGGCGTACAGATCGCGCACGAGGCCGGTCACCCGGCGAATAGCCGCCGCGTCGACGAAGGAGTCCAGCCGGATCTCGATGTTGTTCTCGGCCAGGGCCTCGTCAATCTTCGAGAGCTCGATCTTCAGCTTGTCGGTGGCGGGCACCGGCATGAAGTCCACGATCTTCACCCGCGCGCGTTCCTCGATGTGGAACACCACGTGCTTGCCCGCCACGCCGTTCGGGTAGGGCTCGTCGAGGACCTCCACCCAGAGGTTGTCCAGGAAGTTCGTGCGCCAGAGGTTCCAGAAGTCGGCCAGGACGGCGGCTTCGTCATAGGCCGGAAACACGGCCTTGGCCGGATCGGGCAGCGGCGTCTTGATGTGGTACTGGTAGGTCGTCCCGTCCACGATCGTCTCGTTGACGGGGTGGGCGACAAGCTGCATGCAGCGCAGCAGGGTCGGCGAGCCGGCCGGCGGCAGTTGCGCCGGGGGCAGCTCCGGACACGGGGCCACCTGGGTGACCGGCGGGCTGACCGGCGCCGCCGCGGGCTGCGCGGCGGCGGGGCCGGCCAGGGCCAGCAGGGCCAGGGCAAGTCCGACGCGAGGAAGACTGGTCACGGCAGGGGCCTCTCGCAAAGGGTGACGCGCGCTGACGGGTTTGCCGGACGCGCTCCCGATGCTCTTAGACGGTGACCGCCAGCGGCCGGCCGGCCTCGTCCTGGCCGCCGGTCCGCCAGGCCAGCGTACCGTGATCCAGGTAGATCTCGATCACCCCGGCGCGCAACTGCCCTCGAATCAGCTCCTCCGAGAGGGGATCCTCGAGGTAGCGCTGAATCGCGCGGCGGAGCGGTCGCGCCCCGTAGGAGCGGTCCCGGCAGGTCACGTCGATAATCCAGTCGACGACCTCGGGCAGCACGTTGAGCTGCAGCTGCCGATCCGCCAGATGCTGGTTCAGGTTGCCCAGCAGCAGGCGCGTAATCTGGCGCAGATCGTCGTCCGACAACGGGTCGAAGACGATGATCTCGTCCACGCGGTTGATGAACTCGGGGTTGAACGTGCGCTTGACCTCCGCGAGTACGAGGTCATTGACCGACTTCTGGATTTCCCGGGCGTCGGCGGCCTGGAAGCCCATCGACGCCTTCTTCTGGATGAAGCGGGCGCCGATGTTCGACGTCATGATGACGATCGTGTTCTTGAAGTTGACGCGATTGCCGAGCCCGTCGGTCAGGTGCCCGTCCTCGAACACCTGCAGCAGGATGTTGAACAGATCCGGATGCGCCTTCTCGATCTCGTCGAGCAGCACGACCGAATAGGGATTGCGCTTGATCTTCTCGGTGAGCTGACCGCCCTCTTCGTGACCGACGTAGCCGGGCGGCGAGCCGATCAGCTTGGAGACGGCGTGCTTCTCCATGTACTCCGACATGTCGAACCGCACGAGGGCGTGGTCGCCGCCGAACAGGAAATTGGCCAACGCCCGGGCCAGCTCCGTCTTGCCGACGCCGGTCGGGCCGAGGAAGATGAAACTGCCGACGGGCCGCTGCGGATTCTTCAGCCCGGCGCGCGACCGGCGGATCGCGCGGGACAGCGCGGAGATCGCCTTCTCCTGACTGATCACCCGCCGATGGAGCTCTTCCTCCATCCGCAGCAGCTTGCCGCCTTCCTCCTCGTTGACCGAGGTCAGCGGTACGCCCGTCCACTTGGACACGACTTCGTCGATCTCGTGCTTGCCGATGGCCACGCGCGACGCGCCGGACTTGACCTCCAGCCGCTCGCGGACGATCTGCAGGCTCTCGCGCGCCTGAAGCTCCTGGTCGCGATACAGCCAGGCCTTTTCCATGTTGCGCTCGCCGACGGCCCCCTCGACCTGCTCGACCGCGAGGCGGACGTTGCGGCTGAGCTCGCCCATCTCGGCGTTCAGCTCGGCCTCGCGCAGCTTGGCGCGCGCGCCGGCCTCGTCGATCAGGTCGATGGCCTTGTCGGGCAGGAACCGGTCGGTGATGTAGCGGCTGGACTGGTAGACCGCCGCCTCGACGGCTTCGGGCGAGTACTCGACGTGGTGGAACGTCTCGTACCGGTCCTTGATCCCCATCAGGATCTGGACGGTTTCCTTTTCACTCGGCGGATCGACCTTCACGGCCTGGAAGCGACGCTCGAGCGAGCGATCTTTCTCGATGTACTTGCGGTACTCGGCGGGCGTCGTGGCGCCGATGCAGCGGATCTCGCCACGCGACAGCGCCGGCTTCAGGATGTTGGCCGCGTCGAGCGATCCTTCCGCCGACCCGGCCCCCACCAGCGTGTGCAGCTCGTCGATGAACACGATGATGTTCGGGTTCTCCGTGAGCTCCTTCATGATCGCCTTGAGGCGCTCTTCGAACTGCCCGCGGTACTTCGTGCCGGCCACGATCAGGGAGATGTCCAGCGCGAGCACGCGCTTGTCGGCCAGGAAGTGCGGCACGTCGTTGCACACGATCTTCTGGGCGAGGCCCTCGACGATGGCGGTCTTGCCCACGCCGGGCTCGCCGATGAGCACCGCGTTGTTCTTCGTGCGCCGACACAGCACCTGCTGGACCCGCTCGAGCTCGACGGTACGCCCGACCAGCGGGTCGAGCTGATTCTTCATGGCCGCCTCGGTCAGGTCGCGGCTGAACTCGGCGAGCAGCGGCGTCTCCTTGGGCCGGGCGGGCGCGGCCTTCTCGTTCAGGAGCTGCACGATGTCCTCGCGCACGCTCGCGAGCCGCATCCCCTTCTCGTAGAGAATCGACGCGGCCACCGACCGTTCCTCCCGAAGCAGCCCGAGCAGGAGGTGTTCGGTGCCGATGTAGGTGTGCAGCAGCCGATCGGCTTCTTCGGCCGCGAACTGCAGCACGTGCTTGGTCTCGGTGCTGAAGGGAATGTCGACCGAGGTCGACACCTTCTCACGGAACACCGTGCGCCCTTCGATGTCCTTGCGGATCGACTCGAGCGACAGGTGGGACCGCGCGAAGATGCGGCTCGTCAGCCCTTTGCCTTCGCGGATCAGCCCGAGGAGGAGATGCTCGGTCTCGATCGACGTGCTGCCGAGCTGGGTCGCCTCGTACCGGGCGAAAAACAGGACACGTCGCGCCCGCTCCGTGTAACGTTCAAACATTCAGACGTCCGCCCAGAGAGAGGCCGCGCATGGCATTCCTGTCCCGATTATACGGCATGCGGGGGACCGGCCCGGGTCAGACCGCGAGAATCTGCCGGATGCGCGTGAGGAGCTCCGTCGAGGAAAACGGCTTCATCAGGAGCTGTCCCGGGGCGAGGGGCGGCGCGTGGTGATCGAGCACCCGGTCGGCGTAGCCCGAGATGTACAGCGCCGCGAGATCTGGGCGGCCGGCGTGGAGCAGATGGACCAGCTCCGGCCCCGTGCTGCCCGGCATCACGACGTCGGTGATCACCAGGTGAATCCGCTCACTGAACGACGTCGCGAGGGCGCAGGCCGAGTCGGCATGTTCGGCCGTCAACACGGTATAGCCGTGCGCCTGCAGCACCTGCCCCAGGAACTTGCGCACGGCGACGTCGTCTTCCACGAGCAGCACCGTCTCGTCGCCGCGCATCGTCTCGACCGGTGAGAGGGTGCTGGCCGCCGCGACATCGCCGGCGGTTTCAGGAAAGAGCAGCCGGAGCGTGGTGCCGGCCCCGACCTGGCTGTCGAGCGTGATCGTGCCTCTCATCTGCTGAACGATGCCGTACACGGTCGACAGGCCGAGGCCGGTACCGCGGCCCACCTCTTTCGTCGTGAAGAAGGGCTCGAAGGCCCGCCGCTGCGTCTCGGTGTCCATGCCGATGCCCGTGTCGCTGACCTCGAGGCCGACGTAGGCGCCGGGCGGCAGGCCGTCGGACCGGACGTCGTCGCGCCGCTCGACGTGCGCCGCGATCGTCAGCCGCCCGCCCGCGGGCATGGCGTCACGCGCGTTCACGACCAAGTTCAGGATGATCTGCTCGACCTGGCTGCGGTCACCGAGGATGGTCGGCAGCGTCGCCGGGATCTGGTCCACGATCACGATCTGCTCGCCGATTAGCCGGCGCAGCATCGGCAGCAGATCCGCGATGAGCGTCCCGAGATCGATGGTCGCCGGCTCGAGCATCCGGCGCCGGCTGAACGCGAGAAGCTGGCCGGTCAGATCGGCGGCGCGCTCGGCGGCCTTCTGGATTTCGGTGACGTGGCCCAGGCGCGCATCCCCCGCCAGATCGCGATTGAGCCACTCGGCGTAGCCGAGAATCGCCGTGAGCAGGTTGTTGAAGTCGTGCGCGATGCCGCCGGCGAGCTGGCCGATGGCTTCCATCTTCTGGCCCTGCCGGAGCCGGTCCTCCAGGCTTCGCTGCTCGGTGATATCGCGCGTGACGACCACGAACCCCGGCAGGTCGCCCGACTCGTCATCGAGGGGCCGGATCGTTGTCGTGCCCAGAAACGCGGTGCCATCGGTGCGCCGGCAGGTCCCCTCGCGCTCAGCGTGGCCGCGCCGGCGGGCTTCGTCCAGCCAGCCCTCGAACGCCTCCGGCGACAGGTCGAACAGGGGCGCGGCCGACTGGCCTTTGATCCGATCGCCGGGACCACCGAACAACTGCTCCGCCCCGACGTGCCAGGCGGCCACGCGCCCGTCGGCGTCCAGCACCGCCATGGCGTAATCCTTGATGCTGTCGAGCATCAACCCCACGCGCAGCTCCAGCTCGTGGAGGCGACGGTCCGCCGCGCGCCGGGCGCGGTCGCGGCGCTCGGTCATGAGGTGCGCGTGGTCGAGCGCGGCCGCGGCGTACTTGGCGAGCTGCGAGAGGCTGGCGAGATCGTCCTCGGGGAACAGCGTGCCGCGGCGCTGCACGGCGGTCACGACGCCCCACGACGACGTGGACGTCGCGATGGGCGCGACGACGACGTGCGAGCCCAGCGGCTGGAGCCGTGGGGCGATGTCCGTCTCGCACATGGCGGTCGGACCCATCGCGGCCGTGCCCGAGTGGCTGACCTGACCGAAGAGTCCCTCGCCCGGCGTGAACGTGGCGCCCACCAGGGTCGGCGAATTCGCGGCCCTGACGACCAGCGCGGTCGACTCGGGCTGGTCCTTCAACGCGACAAACGTGGCGCCGCTGCCGACACTGCGGCTGACGGCGTCAAACAGATCCTGGGCGGCCAGGGTGCCACGTGTTTCCGGATCGCGATTCATGACGCGCGTCAGGTAGGTTGCCTGCTCGTTGCGCTGCCAGCGCGACAACAAGCCGCGGGGCATGCTGAAGGTCAGGTAGAAGCAGCCGAGGGCAAGGGCGTTGAGGATCACGCTGAACTCGCCGGGGACCGTTAAGCGATTGGCAACTCCGGCAAATGCGCCCAGTGCGAAAGTCGCGCCGAAAAAGGCGCTGCCCATAGAGGCCAGCACCAGACGACGACGAACGATCCCAGCCGCTTGATGCCCCTCAAGCGCGAAGGCCAAGCTCGCATAGACGAACATCGAGGTCATGTAGATCTGAAGCGCCTCCGCCACTGGCGTCGGAGCGAACTGAGATCGAAAAACGTATAAGAGGGGACCAATCACTACCACCAGCTTCACCAACAACAAGGTGCTGCTCGAAATGGTTCGGAAGTGCTGCAGTAACCGGCACAGCGCATATGGCAGGAGCAATAGAAGGGCCCATCTGACGACCAGGAGCTCTTCGCTCGATTGTCGAAAGAACGGTACGAGCGCCAGCACGCTGATGAAAAAAAGGATGTCGAGACGTTGACGCTGGCGGAGGCGCCAGACGGCGTAAGCGGAAGAGGCGAACGTAAGGACTAGAAGGACGTACCCGACCGAGAAGGCGATCCGGCTAAGCGAATCCATCAGAGAGTCAAGAAGGATTCACCCTCGACAGGACCAAGCGCGTCAGCGCGTGAAACGGATCGCCCAGCCCTTCGGACACCCCGAGGATTGTGCCCCGATGGTCTACGAGCAAGGCTGTCGGGACTCCCCTCACCCTGAACTGTCTTAGCACCTCCGGTACAAAACTTGACTCGGGAAGCCCGAGCTGCCGGACGTAGTCGAGTCCTTCCGCGGGGCTTCCCGAAGGCATCACTAAGACGACGCGGTAGTTGGGATCGTGTCTTATCTGATTGACAAGGTCGGCCAGCACTGGGCGCGCAGCCTGACAGGCCTCGCAACTTGCGCGCGCAAAAACGATCAGGCTGTAGGGCGTGCGCCGGTATGTTTCGGGTGGAACATCTATCAGGTCGCCAACCCGGTAAACCTGCGAGTCGACCGAATACCCCAGCAAATGTCGGAATCGAGGAAACGCGACCGCCGCGCTCGTCGCGATCACCAGTGCGACACATGTGCAGACGACCGCTCCGGTGAGCCACCGTAGCTGGGTTTCGTGGACTGTGACGCGCACCGCGAGCTCTGGGCTAGGATTTAACGTCAGCTTCCCTCGGTGCCTGCGGCGCAACGCCCATCGCAGGGCTCCTCCCACATCCAGCCGCACATGGGCCATTCCTCGTCGGGCTCGCATTCCAGCAGACTCGAGCAATGCGTGGAATACCCGTCGCAGCCCCACGAAAGCGCACAGGAGCACCCAGCAATGCGCGCTTCGGCCACCATCAGGCCCCGCACGAAGTTCCCGAGGCGCATGCGCAGCGGCTCGGCCGACGCAATCTGGAATTCGTCGCGCGGGCCCAGGCGATACAGAAGGTACTCGGCCTCTTCCCGGCCCAGCAGATTCTCGACCTGTTCAGCTACTAACCGGATCTGCGCCCGGTCCGCCTCGCTGGGGCTGGACAGGGCCTGCGGCGTCGCCAGCGCGATCGCGGCCTCCAGCACCGGGATCACGTCGGCCGACAGCCACGGCCGTTCGGCGACGTAGGTCTTGATGTGATCGCGCCAGACCTCGGACCGCCGCTCGGGCCTCAGCGCCCGCATCACTTCCTTGCGGTACGCCTCCGGATAGAAGGACACCTGGTCGGCCACCAGATCCAGTTCCTGAGTCGAGAGACTCGCCACCCATTCATACACCGCAGCCTCTTCCTCAGGGGTCGCCAGCGCTTCGAGCAGCACGATCTCGACGGGGAGGGTCAGCGCAATCGTCAGCGCAATGGTGACCAAGCTTCGGGAGAAACGACGGTGAATCCTGACGGTCACGGCAGACTCCTGGGATGCAAATGACGGGGGTGACGCCGGACTGTACTTGCTGGTCCCGGAGGTGTCAAACCTCTTTCCCGATGGCCGGCGCGCGTGTCCAAAGAGTCCGCTCGAGACACTTAGAGTTCGTCGGCTTCGGCGGTCGCCGATGACGAATCAACCCGGCTGGACCAGCCGTCCGCCCTCGAGCCGGAGGACACGGTCGCACGACGCGGCGAACGTCGGGTTGTGGGTCACGATGACGGATGTCAGATGGGCTTCCCGATGCATGTCGCGGATGAGCCGCTGGAGATCGCTGGCGGTCGCTTCGTCGAGGTTGCCGGTCGGTTCATCGGCCAGGAGCAGCGAGGGCTGACAGACCAGCGCCCGCGCGACGGCCACCCGCTGCTGCT
>CAZFAT010000277.1:0-2662 GCA_964517075.1 uncultured Solibacteraceae bacterium | reverse complement strand
CGTGGGCGCCGGCTGAGTCACGGGGGGCGGCGGCGTCCGGCTGCCCGGAAACGGGCGTGGCACCGGCTGTCCCTGCGCGGCCGCGACGCTCGCGAGCGCCGTGGCCAGCAGCGAGACGATCAGGGCGGCGGTTGATCGGCCCACGTCCGGAACCTATCACAGGACCCTCATAGGGTGCCAAGGTTCCAAGAGCGTGTTGCGGGCAGATCGCAGTGTCCGGTCGAAGGTTCAGGCGCCTCGGCGTCCTGCTCGCTCCCGCAACCCGACGCGCACAGCCGCGTCGTTCACCACCTTCCTGATCGCGTCGGCATACCCGGGGCTGGCGGAGGTCCGCGTGTACAGCCGGTGGTAGCCCGCCACGAGGTGCGGATATTCGCGCGCGAGGAAGTCGAAAAAGAACTCGCGGACGCCCGGATCGAACCGCGCCACGTTGGCGCCGACGAAGCGCGCGCCGGAGTCGCGGATCGCCCGCAGCGTCCGGTCGATGCTGGCTGGCGACGTGCTGAGGCCCGCCACCAGCGGCATCATCAGCACGCCGGCCTCGATTCCCGCTCTGGTGAGCTGCTCGATCGCGCGCAGCCGCTGTAGGGGCGGAGCAGCTCCGGGCTCCAGCCGTTCCCACACGTCGTCGACCGTGGGGACGCTGACGAGAATCTCGCAGCCAGCGTCCCTGGTGGCCTGCTGGAAGACATCGAGGTCGCGGACCACCATCGGTCCCTTCGTCACGACGGAGAAGGGCGTCCGCGTATCGACCAGCACCGTGACGCACTGCCGGGTGAGCCGGTAGTGGCCTTCGATGGGCTGGTAGGGATCGGTGGCCGTCCCGATGGCCACCGTCTCACGCCGCCAGGACGGACGTCTCACCTCCCGCGCGAGCACTCGGGGAAGGTTCACCTTCACCAGAATGAGCGACGAGAAGTCGTCGCCCGCGCCCAACTCGAGGTGACACTGGTACTTCCGGGCGTAGCAGTACGTGCAGGCGTGCGTGCACCCGCGGTACGGGTTGAGCGCCCAGCGGAACGGCATGCCGCGGGCCTCGGCCAGCGCGGATCGGACCTCGACCTCCTGATACCGGGCCTGGTCGGCCCGCCGCGCGGCCTCGGTCAGGCCGTCGATCCCAAGGTCGCGCACGATGCTCGCGACGTCACGGAGCCCGGGCGGGCCCGGTTCGTCAGGAAACAGAGGAAGACGGCGAGAACTCATCGGCTTTCGCCGTTTGTTCTCTCACGATTTCGTCTTCCAAGGCAAGGCAGAAAACCCGACGTCGATTCTCAGACTTGCGTTCGCCACCATGCGAGCAGGTCGCGCACGGATTGCTCCACCGACATCGTGGGAGTCCAGCCCAGCTCGGCTCGGATGCGCGCGAAGTTGCCCTGGACAATCGGGACGTCCGTCGGGCGGAGGCGGGCCGGGTCGACGGTGACACGGACCGCAGCCGTCGAGGCCTGGAGCAGTTCATCCAGCAGGTCGCGGATTCGCCACGCGCGGCCCGAGCAGACGTTGTAGGCGCGCCCCGTCACCCCGCGCGCCATGAGCCGTTCGTAGGCGGCGACGACGTCGCGGACGTCCGTGATGTCGCGGCGCGCGTCGAGATTCCCCACGTGCAGTTCGGCGGGATCGAGTCCCGCTTCGATGCGCGCGAGCTGCCTCGCGAAACTCGACAGCGCGAACGCCGGGCCCTGCCGCGGCCCAATCTGGTTGAAGGGCCGGGCGACGATCACGTCCAGTTTGTCGTCCGCGGCCGACGAGAGCGCGAGCTGGTCCTGGGCCAGCTTGGACCACCCGTACGGGCTGGCCGGCCCGAACGCGGCGCTCTCGTCGAGGGGCACCTCGGTCGAGCGATAGATCATCGCGGACGAGACCACCAGCACCCGGCAGGCCGGCACTGACGCCCGGACCGCGGAGAGGAGATGGTGCGTCCCGAGCGCGTTCGTCCGCAGATGAAGGCCGCTCGTGCGCCATGAGTCGCCGACATTGGCCGCGCCGGCGAGATGATAAATGCGCGCCGGCTGACGCTCGCCGATCGCCTGCGCGACGTCGGCCCGATCGGTGACGTCCACCGCCTGCCAGTCGATGGGAAACGGGACGTCGGGCGCCGGCGAGCCCGGGCGATGCCAGCCGACAAGGGGCGTCTGGCCGGCCAGCCGCTCGATCAGATGACGTCCGGCGAACCCGGCCGCGCCGGTGACGACGGTGATGTCAGCGGCCATCGCCCTTCAGCCGCGCGCTGTACTGCGCGGCGTAGTAGGCACGGTACGCCGGGTCCTCCTGCTTGATGGGCCGCCACCACCACTCGTTCGCCCGATACCAGTCCACCGTGGCCGCAAGGCCACTGTCGAACGACACCGCCGGGCGCCAGCCGAGCGCCATCAGTTTGCCGGTGTCGAGCGCGTAGCGCCGGTCGTGACCCAACCGGTCCGCGACACGCTCGATGAGCGTGTCGGGGCGTCCGGTCAGCGCGAGGATGCGGCGGGTGAGCTCGATGTTCGTCACTTCCTGGCCCCCGCCGATGTTGTAGGTGTCGCCCGGTTCGCCCCGCTCGATGAGCAGATCGATCGCGCGGCAATGGTCGTCGACGTGCAGCCAGTCGCGCACGTTGAGACCGTCGCCGTAGAGCGGGACCGCCTGCGAGTCGATCGCGTTGGTGACAAACAGCGGAATG
>CAZFAT010000276.1:0-10839 GCA_964517075.1 uncultured Solibacteraceae bacterium | reverse complement strand
ATGGCAGGCCGCCTGTCGAAGCCGCAGCAGTCCTCGAGCACCTGTATCTTCGACCGGCCGAGCCCCACGCGCCCCACCCGCTCGAGCAGGCGCTCGCGATAGTGACGCCGCAGGCCGTCGTAGAGATCGCGCTCGGCCTTCGACAGGTTGCACATGATGGTCTGTTCGGTGCGCGCCGGCAGCTCGCGGGCGACCTGGGCCTTCGTGCGGCGGAGAATGAACGGGCGCAGCCCCCGCGCGACCAGGGCCGTCGTCCCCGCGCCGGGGGACGACGGCCGCCGCCCGCTGGAAGACCGACGAACGTCCCAGAACGCCCGGGTTCAGGAAGTCGAAACACCCAGCCAAGGCGGCGTGAGCGGCGGGGCCGGCGCCCGTGCCGCAAGCCTACCCCATGACTTGGGGCCCCCTTCCGGCTACGATGGCTAGAGTTGCTATGGCCACTACGGGCGTCCGCACCAAGCTCGTCTACGACGACCTTGCCCACCTGCCCGAGGACGGCAACACCTACGAGATCCTCGCAGGAGATCTGTACGTGACCCCGTCGCCCAGCCCGCTTCATCAGCGCGTCGGCAGGCGCCTCCAGCGTCAGCTCGAGCAGTTCTTCGAAGAACAGAGCCTGGGCGAGGTTTTCAATGCCCCGCTTGACGTCATTCTGTCGCCCCGCGACGTCGTCGAGCCCGACCTGATCGTCGTGGCTGATCCGGCACAGGTCTCTGGGCGCGCGATCGAGGGATCTCCTCTTCTGCTCGTCGAGATTCTGTCGCCCACATCGGTCGAGCGGGATCGCATCGTCAAGGCGACACGGTACGCGGCCCTCGGCGTCCCGCACTACTGGATTGTCGATCTGGACGCCCGGGCGATCGAATGCTACCGCGGGCGGGACGGGCGCTACGAGCTCGTCGCACGCGCAGAAGCGCCCTCGACACTGAGCCATCCGGACTGGGCCGGCCTGACCATCGACCTGGCCGCGCTCTGGCGCCAGCCGTAGCGGCTCGACTGCAGCCCGTCACTCGTCGCCGCACGCGCTGACGCGACTCACGACACGCCCTGACACGACTTCTTGCGCCGCCGTGCGTGCCACCGTGTACTATCGGCGGCGGCCTCATCTTTGTCTCAGCGCCCCGCCCGACCTTCCGCTGCGGGCGGCGTCGCTCGCAGGATCGCCGCCGAGCGCGGGATGAGCCGCCACACACCGCCGGTCGCGACCATCGCATCCGAGCATCCATCCGCCGCGGTCGTGTCGAAGAGTACCGTCCAGGCACCCGTGCTCGCGTCCGCGGGCAGCCGGAACAGCACCTCCGCATCGCCGGCGTGAACCAGCACGACGAGCGCGCCGCCGGGCTCCTGATGCGGAAGGGTGGTGTCGTCCAGCCGCCAGCCCAGTGTCCGCCGCTCCGGATCCACCCAGTCCGCGTCGGTCATCTCGCCTCCTTCAGGGCGAAGCCATTGCACGTCGGGTGGGTGGATCGCGCGGCCCACGAGGAATCGCGACTGCCGGAGGACGGCGTGTGAGGCGCGCAAGCGAACGAGGCGGCGGACGAATCTGAGCAGGGCCGACGCCTGCTCGTCGAGGGTCCACGGCGTCCAGGAGAGGGGGGAATCCTGGTTGTACGCGTTGGTGTTCCCTGATTGCGTGCGGCCCAGTTCGTCCCCGCCCGAGACCATCGGCACGCCGAGCGAGGTGAACAGCGTCAGCAACAGGTTGCGCTGCTGGCGGCGCCGAACGGTCACCACGGCCGGATCGTCGGTGGGGCCCTCGGTCCCGCAGTTCCAGCTGTAATTGTTCGACTCGCCGTCGCGATTGCCCTCGCCGTTCGCGTGGTTGTGCCGTTCGTTGTAGGTCACGAGATCCGCGAGCGTGAACCCGTCGTGCGCCGTCACGTAGTTGAGGCTCGCCTGCGGCGTGCGGCCCGGCTCGCCGAATGAATCGCGGCTGCCCGCCAGCCGCGTCGCCAGCTCGGGCACCTGCCCCGCATCACCGCGCCAGAACCGGCGCACGGTGTCGCGATAGTGCGCGTTCCATTCCGTCCAGCCCGCCGGGAATCCCCCCACCTGAAAGCCGCCGGAGGCCGCATCCCAGGGTTCGGCAATCAGCTTGGCCCTGGAAATGATCGGGTCGGCCTGCACGGCGCGAAGGAAGGGCGCCTGGCGATCGAAGGCCTCGTCGCCGCGCGCGAGGGCCGACGCCAGGTCGAAGCGGAAGCCATCGACGTGCATGTCCTCGATCCAGTACCGCAGGCTGTCGAGCACGAGCCGCAGCGTCAGCGGCGATCGCAGGTCGAGCGTGTTTCCGCACCCGCTGAAGTTCTGATATCGGGCCGGGGCGTCGGGATCCAGCCGGTAGTAGCCGCGATTGTCGATTCCCCGCATCGACAGGTGCGGCCCGAGGCGATCGCCTTCCGCGGTGTGGTTGTAGACCACATCCAGGATGACCTCGATCCCCGCGGCATGGAGCGCCCGCACCATTCGCTTGAACTCCCGCGGCGTGTCGAGCGGATCGGGCGACACGCCGAACCGCGGATCGGGCGCGAAGAAGCCCAGCGTGTTGTAGCCCCAGTAGTTCGTGCGACGGGCTCGCGAGAGCTGCCATTCGTCGGCGTGTGCGTGCACGGGCAGCAGTTCGACCGCCGTCACGCCCATCGAGACGAGGTGCTCGATCGCGGCCGGCGAGGCCAGGCCCGTATAGGTACCGCGATGGTCGGGCCGAATCGATGGATGGAGCGCGGTGAATCCCTTGACGTGCAGCTCGTAGATCACCGTGTCTGTCCACGCCGTGTCCGGCCGTCGGTCCCCTGTCCAATCGAAGGACGCATCGTCGACTGCCGCGAGGGGCGCGTACCGGCCGCTGTCGGTGGTGTCGGCGGGACCCTCACCGTCAGATCCTGCGGTGTAGCCAAACAGCGACGGGTGATCGATGGCCGGTCGGCCCACCACGCGCGCGTAGGGGTCGAAGAGCACCTTGGCGGAGTTGAATCGGTCCCCGCCGGCAGGGTTCCAGGGACCATGGACGCGATATCCATAGAGCTGCCCTGGCCCGATCGCCGGCACGAAGACGTGCCAGACCGCGCCGCTTTTCGTCAGAGGCAGGCGAATGTGCTCGACGGGCGCCTGCGGTCCATCGAAGAGACAGAGCTCCACGAGGTCCGCGCGTTCGGAGGCAATGGCGAAGTTGACGCCCCCGCCGACCGGCGTCGCACCCAGTGGAGAAGGCGACCCGGACCGCCCGCGCATCGGCTGATTCTACAATCGGGATCGTGAGCGTCTACGAAGGACCGCCGTCCTGGCTGCGCCGGTGGGCCAGCCTGCTGGATTCGCGCTTCCGCATTCCCGGCACGGACATCCGGTTCGGCCTCGATCCGATTCTTTCGCTCATTCCCGGTCTGGGCGACCTGGCGAGTCCGGTCTTTACGGCGGCGCTCCTGGCCCAGGTGCTTCGTCAGCACGTGCCGAAGATCGTCGTCATGCGGATGCTGCTGAACGCGCTGGTTGACGCGGCGATTGGCGCCATTCCCCTCGCCGGCCCGCTCGGTGACGTCTTCTTTCGCGCCAACGTACGGAACCTCGCGCTGCTCGAACGGCACGCCAACCCCACCCGGCCGCCCGAACGCGGCGACTACGTGTTCGTGATGGGCGTCCTCGTCGCGTTCGGCTTCGTGGTCGCGATCCCGGTGATCGTGGCGATCTGGCTGGCGTCGCTGCTCTGGCAGACCCTGGGACGCTGAACGCTCGGAACCCACATCAAGAACCTCTTCACGCGGGCGCCGACGGGCTGGCAGGCGTCGTCGATGTCACTCGGAGCCCCGCCGGCGCACGATGCGGCCGCCGAGGTACGTGGTGACGCTGCCGGCGTGCATGCAGTCCCCGCGGCCCGGGGATATCACGGGGGGTCCGATCCCCCACTGGCTCTCGACCGAGTTCTTTCGGGCGAGCCGTAGGCAATCGGGCGAAGCGCGTCCCGGACCTCCGCGGAGCGAGCGTCTCCTCTTGATTTCACGTGCATTGTGCACTATATAAGGCTCGTGCCTGACTACCTCGGCGAGTTCGAACAGTTCGTGCTCCTGGCCCTGGCTCGACTGGGCGACGAGGCCTACGGCGTGACGATCCGGCAGACGCTCGTGGAGCGCGCCGGGCGGCACGTCTCGTTTGGCGCCATCTACAGCACCCTGCGCCGGCTGGAGGAGAAGGGGCTGGTGCGGTCCGCGTACGGCGATCCTGAGCCGGTGCGCGGCGGCCGCGCGAAAAAGCACGTCGCGCTGACCGCGAGGGGCCGGAGCGCCCTCCGTCATTCGCACACTGCGCTCCTCCGTATGGCCTCGGGCGTGCCGGGGTTGCGGTGATGGTCAGCATCGCCGCGCGCGTCATCCGTCGGGCCCGGCGGAGTCGGAGCCGGGAGCGATGACGCGTCATCCCCTGAACTGGCTGCTTCGACTCGTCCCGGAGATCGACCGGCAGGCGATTCTGGGCGATCTCGATGAGGAGTACCGCTCTCGCGTGCGGCCGGGCCGATCGCGGCTCGGCGCGGAGGCCTGGTACGCCGGCCAGTTGATCGCGGCCGCGTGGTCGTTCGGCTGGAGGGACACGGTCATGACGCCAACGGACACGCGGTCGCCGCGGCATCTCTTTCGCGCCGGCGACGTTCGCTACGCCCTGTGCCGTTGGCGCCGGCATCCAGGGTTCCCACTCGCGGCCACCCTGGCGCTCGGGCTCGGCATCGGCGCGGCGACGGCGATGTTCTCGGTGGTCGATGCCGTGCTGCTGCGGCCATTGCCGTGGCTGGATCCGGATCGGCTGGTGACGATCCACGCCGTCTATCCGGAGCGGCGGACGGATCCTGCCTATGCGACCACATGGGATCGCTCGCCGGTGCATCGTCCAGCCTGGGAGGCGTTGCGCGGCGCGACGTCGCTCGAGGATGTGGCCATTTGGCAGCCACCGTCGCTCTCGACGACGATCGACGAGGGCAAGACCCAGCTCGCGCTCGCGATGGACGTCTCGTCCAACTTCCTGCCCATGCTGGGCGTTCGCCTCGCCCACGGCAGGCACTTCACGCCGGAGGACGACGAGCAGGACACATGGAACGTGATTCTGAGCTACGAGGCATGGCAGCGCTACTTCGGAGGCCGCATGGAAATCGTCGGCAAGCCGTCGTCCATCGCGTATGCCGGATCCACCTACACGCCTCCATGGACGGTCATCGGGATTCTGGAACCCGGCTTTTCGTTCGACGGCGCCAGCCCCGATGTCCTGCGCGCGGTCGGTGCTAACGGCCGCAGGAGCTACCTGGGTTTCTTCCGAGCCCTCGGGAGATTGGCACAAGGCGCCTCCATCGAGAGCGCGAGCGCCGAAGCAGCCGCGCTCATTCAGGGCTCGCAACCCGGCGTCGAAGCCGGCGCAAGGGTTGTACCCCTTCTGGAAGAACACCTTGGCTCCGCGGCTCGTCCCTTGTGGCTCCTGTTCGGCGCGGCCGGTGTGCTGCTGTTGGTCGCGTGCGCGAACGTCGCGGGCCTCCTCGTCGGCGAGAACCGTGCGCGCCGGCACGAGATGGCCGTCCGCGTGGCGCTCGGCGTCACGCGTGGCGGGATCGTCCGCCAGCTCGTCGTCGAGCACGCCCTGCTGGCCGTTGCCGGTGCGGCGACGGGTCTCGTCCTTACCGTCTGGCTCACTCAGGCGTTCGTCGCGCTCGCACCGGTCGAACTGCCGCGGCTGGACACCGTGCGAGTGGACTGGCGCGTTGCCCTCTTCGCGCTCAGCGCGGGCGGCCTGACGATCCTGGTTTTCGGTCTTGGCCCTGCGCTCTCGCTGGCGAGAACCCGCGCCGCGGGAATGCTCGCCGAAGGCGGCCGCGAGGCCGCGCCCGCCCGCCACCTTGCCCAGCGGACCGTCGTCGCGGCACAAGTTGCATTGGCCACGGTTTTGGTCGTCGGCGCGGGCCTCCTGGGCGAGACGATGTTCCGTCTGCTCTCGCAGCCGCTCGGCTTCGATCCGACCAATCTGGTCGTCGTCAGCACGCGATTCACCGGCTCGAACATTCCTCCAGACTGGAACCCTGGAACGCGTGGGCCAGGCGGCGTCCCTGGCCGGAACAGCGGTCCGCCCCTCGCTGAGCGTACGGCCGCGATTCGTCGTGCCCGGACCCTGGCGGCTGTGGAGCGCCTGTCGGTGCTGCCAGGCGTTGTTCACGCCTCCGCCATGGGCAGGCCGCCGTTCTCGGGTTCGTCCGTCGGCCAGTCTCAGATCCGCGTGGAGGGCCGACCGGTCAGCGACGGCGATCGAGCCGGCGGAACGTCGGTCGGCGCGGGCTTCGCACGGACGCTGCGCGTGCCTCTGCTCGCCGGCCGGGATCTCGCGCCGACCGACGGCGCCAACGTGTCGCTCGTCTCGCGCGAGTTCGAGCGGCGCTACTTCCCGGACGGCGCGGTGGGGCGGCGATTCGAGTCCGGCGCGTTGTCGCGAAGTACCACCTACGATGTCGTTGGTGTCGTCGCTGACCTCAAGCACAGCACGGTCAGCGATGACTCGGCACCGACGTATTACGCCATGTCCGCGTCGAGCGACTCCTTCGTGCTGCGAACAGCCGTCGATCCGCATAGGGTGCTCCCTACAATCCGCGACGCGCTGGCCGAGGTCGATCCGCAGATTGTCGTGACGAGTACGACGACGATGGACGCGGCGCTGGCGGAGGTGGTGGCCGCCGAGCGATTCCGCGCGACGCTGTCGAGCGCGTTCGCGGGGACGGCGTTGTTCCTGGCCGTCGTCGGTCTCTATGGCGTAGCCGCGCGTCGCGTGGCGGACCGCCGGCGCGAGCTGGGCATTCGCATCGCGCTCGGCGCGCGTCCAGAGAATCTCCGGGCCCTGGTGCTGCGCGACGGCATTCGGACCGTCGGGCTCGGGCTCGTTGTCGGCCTGCCGGCGGCGTTCGCGGCGTCGCAGGTCACGCGGGCGTTCCTCTACGGTGTCTCGCCGACCGCGCCGCACGTCTTCCTGCTCGCGTCGCTGGCCCTCGCCGTCGCGGCCTTCGTCGCGACGTTCTTGCCGGCCCGCCGCGCCGGCCGCGTCGATCCGATTGTCGCGCTCCGGGAGTAGGACCTGGAGCACGCAAGGCCGCACGGGCCGGCCGTGGTGGCGTCGAAGCGGATGCTGATCATTACGCTCGACGCCGTCTCGGCGGCCTTCGGTCACCTGCCGCTCCATGATCAGATCGCGCTCTGGTTGGGCGCGCCACGTCCGGGTCGGTTTTCGACATGGTCGCCAGCGTTCGATGCGCCATCCGCCGCGTGTCGATGGGCGCCCGACTGGCACCGCACGCTCATCTTCGATTCCCTTCGGCCAGAAGCAGGGCCCTCAGCGCGGTCTCGCATTTGTCAGGATTTAGGGTGGGCACACCCTCCAACGCAGCGGAAAGCGCTTGGGCGCGAGAGGCCGAGGGAGGGGCCACACTCAGATAAGTCTTCACGTACGCGAGGGCGCGCTGGTCAGCGCCACGATTGGCGACGATGCTTGTCGTCAGCCCGTCCGCCTCGCTCTCGAGGCGCGTGAGGGCCCCCGGCACGTCGTCCATCCGGAGAAGACTGAGGACCTCTATCCGTTGAGTGAGGTTGACCGCCGCCTCCCCTTGGAGCAATGCGATCGTCGCCTTGACCTGCTCACTTCGCCCGGACAGAAACCCCACGCTCCCAGCAGCGACAGCAACAACGATCCATGCCGCACGCTCGATTCCAATTCTGACCATTGTGAAGCCCCCTCTGTGTAGGTTGCCATTGTGTATCGTCGCCAGCCACGTGGTCGCAGCTAGTCGCCTGAATCTTGTTGGACAGCGAACCCAGTTGAAGATCCTGTACCTTGGACTCGCCTGGTCTCCATGCTCGCGAGTGATCTCGATTTCGATCTCCCTCCCGACCTCATCGCGCAGGCGCCCCATCCGCGCGGGACGTCCCGGCTCTTGGTGGTTCGTCGCGACCGCGGGAATTGGAGCGAGGCGTCGGTCGCCGATCTACCGTCGTTGCTCGCTGAGGGCGATCTCGTCGTGGCCAACGACACGCGCGTCTTCCCCGCGCGGCTGATCGGCCGTCGCGATCCCAGCGGTGGCCGCGCGGAGTGTCTGCTGCTGGATGACGTCGGTCCCGGCCTCTGGCACGCGCTCGTCCACCCGGGCCAGAAGCTCAAGCCCGGTACGACCCTGGTGTTCGAGGACGCCGGACGCGCGCCGGGCGTGCGTCTGCGGGCGCATGTCCTTGACGCGCACTTCTTCGGGCGCCGGACGGTGCGGCTCGAGGCCGACGGCGCGTCCCTCGACGCCGCGATCGATGCGCTCGGCCATACGCCGCTGCCTCCCTATATTCGGCGGGCCGATCAGCCGGCCGATCGCGAGGCCTACCAGACGGTGTTCGCGCGTGCGCGAGGTTCCGTGGCCGCTCCCACGGCGGGTTTGCATCTGGGCCAGGCGGAGATCGATGGTCTGCGCGCCGCCGGGATCGGCTGGACGACCCTGACCCTGCACGTCGGCTATGGAACGTTCAAGCCGATCCGCGCGGAGCGTGTCGAGGATCACGAGGTGGACCCTGAGCGATTCGCGATCACGCCGGTCACCGCCGCTGCCGTAGCGGCGGCCCGCCGGGCCGGCCGCCGGATCGTGGCGGTGGGCACGACGTCGACGCGCGCGCTCGAGTCCGCCGCGAACGCAGAGGGCGGCGTCGAGGCCGGTGCCGGCCTGACCGGCCTGTGCATTCGTCCCGGCTATCAGTTCCGTGTGGTCAACGCGCTCCTGACGAATTTCCACCTGCCGCGATCGTCGCTGCTCCTGCTCGTGAGCGCGTTCGCGGGCGTCGACCTGACCCTGGCGGCCTATCGGGACGCCGTCGCTCGCCGCTTCAGGTTCTACAGCTACGGGGATGCGATGCTCATCCTGTGAGCCGCGCGGTCCCGGCTGGCTGGCGCCGGTCCGAGCACATTGGCTATGATCAGTGTTTCGCCGGTGTAGCTCAGTTGGTTAGAGCATGCGGCTCATATCCGCAGCGTCCGGGGTTCAAGTCCCTGCACCGGCACCATTTCCAGTGGATCCTTCGCGACTGGGTCGCGGCGTCCTCGACACCATCCGGCGGCGCCGCCTCCTCGGCGATGACGCTCGCGTCGCGGTGGCGTTGTCGGGCGGGCCCGATTCAGTGGCCCTCGCCTGGCTCCTGCGCGATCTGGAGTCGCAGTGTGGCTGGCGGGTGGCGGGACTGATCCACGTCCACCACGGCCTGCGCGGGACCGAGGCCGATGCGGACGAAGCCTTCTGCCGCGCGCTCGCCGCGCGTATGGACCTGCCCATTCACGTGACCCGTGTCGACGTGGGACAACTGGCCCGCGACCGGCGCGTGTCGATGGAAGTGGCGGGTCGGGAAGCCCGGTATGCCGCGTTCAAAACGGCCGCAGCTGCCCTGGGCGCCACGTCCGTGGCGACCGGTCACACGGTCGACGACCAGGCCGAGACCGTTCTGCTGCGCCTCCTGCGCGGCGCCGGCAGCCGCGGCCTCTCCGCGATTCGGCCACGACTCGGCCGTTACGTCCGGCCGCTGATCGACTGCCGGCGGGCGGCCATTCGCGCGTACCTCGACGCGCGCCGGGAGCCATTCCGCGAGGACGCCTCGAATCAGGACCTTTCGATCCCGAGAAACTGGGTGCGATACACCCTGTTGCCGGTGCTGCTGGACGGATGGCCGGGCGCGGTCGTCGCCCTCGCGCGCTTCGCCGAGTTGGCCGCCGACGACGAAGCGTGCCTGATGGCCCTCGCCAACGAGGCGGGTGCGCGAGGCGACGACCTGGACGGGTGCGTCGCGCTGGACCTGGGGGTCCTCGACGCCCTCCCGGCGGCGCTCGGCCGACGGGTCATCCGCGGCGCCCTGGAGGGGGTCGGCGGCGTGCCCACGTTTCGCGACATCGAGGCCGTTTCCCGGCTGGCTCGCGCCGATAAGAAGGAGGGCCAGCTGGACCTGCGGGCCCTGACCGTGCGTCGAGTGGGGCGCCGGCTGCGGTTCGACCGGGCCGGCGGCCCCCGGGCGGAGTCTGAGCGTGTGACGGGGGCGCCGCGGCCGCTGTCCGTACCCGGCGAGGTAACCTTGCCTGAAACAGGGCTGACGATTCGGGCGTCTTTAGAAGCAAGGGTCGATCTGGCCGCTCGTCCCTCCCTTTCCGGACAGATTGCCTTTCTTCAAGCGGACGCCCTCCCGCGGTTTCTGGCCGTGCGTTATCGCCGGCCCGGTGACCGGCTGCGACCGCTCGGCGCGCCCGGCACGCGAA
Source organism: uncultured Solibacteraceae bacterium (assembly GCA_964517075.1). Lineage (GTDB taxonomy): Bacteria > Acidobacteriota > Vicinamibacteria > Vicinamibacterales > SCN-69-37 > CAZFAT01. The sequence goes on along the minus strand of CAZFAT010000276.1, from coordinate 561 downwards.
AACTGCAGGACTGGTTCGTCGATCGCAAAGTTCCGCGGGCCGAACGCGACCGTGTTCCGCTTGTCGTCGATGAACGCGACCGGATCGTGTGGGTGGCGGGCTTCATCATCGCTCACGAATACCGGGTCACGGCCCCCGCGGAGGGCGTGGTAGTCTTGGAATTAGACAAGGGGAACAAGTGAATTCGACCCTGAAGAGCCTGCTGTTCTGGGTGGTCCTCGTGGTCATCCTCGGCCTGATCTGGCAGTTTTCGCTGACCTGGCAGAGCAGCAGCACCGAGATCAAGTTCACCGAGTTCATGACGCGCGTCCGGGCCAAGGAAGTCGCCGAGGTGATCTTCGACCGGAACATGATCACCGGGAAGTTCACGACGACCACGGCGACCGACGGTCCCGCCAGGGGCTTCCGCACCTACGTGCCGACCGGCTATGCCGAACTGCCCAACTACCTGCAGAACGAGGGCATTACGATCGAGGCCCGCCCGGAAACCGCCGGGACCTGGACGACCGTCCTGCTGTCCTGGGCGCCGATCATCCTGATGATCGGCTTCTGGGTCTTCAT
>CAZFAT010000275.1:0-2986 GCA_964517075.1 uncultured Solibacteraceae bacterium | reverse complement strand
CACGCCGCTGGTCGTGCCGACGGCGTCACTCGGAAAGCTGATGCCGGCGAGCTGCTCGCGCACCTTGTAGCGCGCGATCGTGCCCGCGGCGACCTCCATCTTCTGCGGCCGCGTCGGGTCGGGCGCAGGCGCCGACGCGCGTCCCCGGCCCGCCGGCGCCTGGCTCCACGCGTGCGACGCCCCACCCATCAGGCCCGCGAACAGCACCAGACACACCCCGACCGTGGCGAGTTTCCCTGCACGCTTCATCGTCGATTCTCCCGTTTGTAGGCTGCGCATGCCTTCTCTACGCCGCGGCCAGCCGATCTGTTCACTGCGGACGGCCGCCGGCTGGCGGCCCAGGGTCAGGGTGTCTATTCGTAGTGCAACGCGCTGACCGGATCGAGCCGCGCGGCGCGCAGGGCAGGGTAGAGGCCGAAGACGATGCCAATCGTCACGGACACGATCGAGGCGACCGCGACAGAGGTGACGGTGACGATGGTGGACCAGCCCGCGAAATAGGCCACGAGCTGCGACAGCAGGATCCCGACAATCGTCCCCAGGGCGCCGCCCGTCACCGTGATCAGCGTCGTCTCCACCAGGAACTGCCGGACGATGGCGCGGCGCGTGGCGCCGATGGCGCGGCGGACGCCAATCTCGCGCGTGCGCTCCATGACGCTTGCCAGCATGATGTTCATGATGCCGATGCCGCCCACGAGGAGCGAGATCGACGCGATGGCCACCATGACGATCTCGAAGAGGCGCTTGGTGCGTTCCTGCTGGGCGAGAAGTTCCGCCGGGACGACGACCGTGAAGTCGCTGGCGCCGCGGTGGGACACGTCGAGCAGGCCGCGGACGATGGCGCCGGCCGTGACGACGTCGGCCTCGGGGGTCAGACCCAGGTAGACGCCGTCGATTTCGTCGCGCCGCCGGCTGAGCGCGTCCTCGAGGCGGAGGATGGCGGACGAGAGGGGAACGTAGAGGAGGTTGTTGCGATCCTGCGCCGGCACGCCGGCCACGTCGCTCTGCACGGTCAACTGCGGCGCGGCGATGCCGATGATGCGGAACCACTGCTCGCTGATCTTCACGAACTCGTTCACTGGGTCGCGCGTGCCGAACAACGCGGCCGCCGCGGCCTGTCCAATGACCGCCACGGCCGTGGCGCGCTGATCGTCGGTCGCGTCGAAGAAGCGGCCGCGCGTGACCTGCAAGCCGGCCACCTCGGCGTAGCTCGCGGACACGCCGTAGACGACCGGACTCTCGCCCCGTGGCTTGGGAAGGAAGGTGGTCGGCGTGTACCGCTTGCGCGCGGTCGCCGTCGCCACGCCCTCGACGTTGGCCTGCATGGCGCGAAAATCCTGGAACGACAAGCCCGCCGAGAGCTTGCGTACGGTCTGCAGCGTCTGGTCGTCCGCCGCTTCGCGCGCCTCGACGATGACGTTGCGCACGCCGAGCTGCTCGATGAACGCAATCACCTGCTGCTGCGCACCGGCGCCAATCGAGAGCATCGCGATTACGGCGGAGACGCCGAAGATCATGCCCAGCATCGTGAGCACGGATCGCAGCTTGTGGGCGCGCAGGTTGTCGAAGCCCTGGTGGAGCTCGGGCAGAATGTCGAGGCCGCGCCGGGCGCTCCTGCGGGGAGCCGCGTCGTCGGTCACGGACGTGCTCCTGGCGCGACGGGCGCGGCTGGCGTCCGAGCTTCTTCGGCGGGCCGCGTGGCCGCCTCGGGATCCACGAGCGCCACCACAGTCCCTTCCTCGAGTCCTTCGAGACCAATGCGGCTTTCCGTGCGGTAGAGGATCGAAATCTGTCGTGGTTCGAATCCGGACGCGGTCTGCACGTACACGATGGGCGTGCCGTCCTTCTGGCGCATCGCCTGGAGCGGCAACTGGAGCACGCTCGGAACGGGCTCGGGCTGCAGCACCGCCCGAACGGAGGTGCCGGGCCGCAGCCGCGTGTCGGGGGTGACCAGTTCGAGCACGGCGTCGAACTGGCGCGTGGGACCAATCGTGGCGCGCTGCGCCGCGCCCGCAATGCTCTTCACGCGGGCCGGGAACTTGACGTCGGGCACGGCGTCCGACTCCACCGTCGCCGCCTGTCCGACCTTGAGGTTGGGCCGATCGGGCTCGCTGATGCTCACGCGGATCTCGAGGCTCGACAGGTCGTAGACATCCGCGAGCGGCCGGCCGGCGGTGGTATTGTCGCCCGCCCGGTATTCGGGCAGCGCCATGCCGAAGTAGATGATGCCGCCAGCGGCGTCGCGATTCTCACGTGAGGCAACGTGGCCGCTGATGGGCGCCGTGATGCGGAGCGTCTCGATGTTCTGCTGCGCGCGCGTCGCGGCCATCTCCGTCTTGAGCCGGCGCTCGTTCAGCATCGCGAGCGAGGCCGTGCTGGCGGCCGCCCGCGACTTCACGTCACGCCCCATCTCCGCCAGACGCCGCCGGGCTTCCTCGAGATTCAACTGCCGGCGGGCATAGTCGGCGGCCGAGATCAGATCCTTGTCGGCCACGGCATCGAGCTCCGCCCGCCGCACGTCGAACTGGGCCGTCAAGAGGTCCACCTTGTCCTGGGCCGTCTGGACCGTGGTGTCGGCCCGGCGTTTCGTCATCTCCTGCTCGGCCTGGAGCAGCTCGGACCGCGCCTGCTCGAGCTGATAGAGCTGTTCGGTCGGATCGAGCTCGACGACGACGTCGCCGGCTTCCACGGCCACGCCGGTGGGGACCATCTGCAGGATGCGAAGGGATCCGCCAACCGACGGGGCGATGAGCAGGCTGGATCGACTGGCCCGCAACTCGCCGGTGGTGATGATGCTACGGTCGAGCGGGCCGCGCACCACGCGGGCGGTGGGAATGACCGGTCCGGCGGCCGTGGCGAGGCCGGCGCGCGGCGTCCAGGCGCGCAGCCCGAACCATCCGGCGGCGCCGAGCACGCCGACAACTGCTGCGGCGACCAGGACCCGCTTCATGGCGCCTCCTCGCCGTCGATGCCGGCCGGCGGGGTG
>CAZFAT010000274.1:0-4477 GCA_964517075.1 uncultured Solibacteraceae bacterium | reverse complement strand
CAACCCGCAGGTGATGGTGGTCGTCCACGACCTGGGCGAGACCCTGCCGGCTCTCGGTCCCTTCGATGCCGTGGTCTCGAGCTTCGCAATTCACCACCTCGTCCACGAACGGAAGCGCCGGCTCTACGCAGAGATTTGGGGACTGCTCAAGGACGGCGGCGTCTTCTGCAATCTCGAGCACGTCGCCTCCGCCTCGGCGTATGGCCACAAGCGCTTCCTGCAGGCGATGGGCACCGCGCCGGAAGACGAGGATCCGTCCAATAAGCTGCTGAACGTGCACACGCAGCTGACCTGGCTGCGCGAGATCGGCTTCGCTGACGTTGACTGCTACTGGAAGTGGCGCGAACTGGCCCTGCTCGTCGGCCGCAAGCCTCGATAGGCGGCCTATCCCGCCCATCCGCCGTCAATGACGTGGATCGCGCCGGTCGTGAAGGCCGCCTCGTCGCTGGCGAGATAGACCACGAGCGCGGCGATTTCCTCGGGCGTGCCAAACCGCTGCATGGGCTGCCGGGCGACGAACGCCTTGCGCGCCGCATCGGCGTCGCCGGATGCCGCGAGGCGGGCGGCCAGCGATGGCGAGTCGACCGTCCCTGGACAAATCGCGTTGCAGCGCACGCCCTGCGTCACGTAGTCCGCCGCCACGGACTTCGTCAGCCCGACCACCGCCGCTTTGGTCGTCCCGTATACGCAGCGGTTGGGTGCGCCCTTGACGCTCGACACCACCGACGAGATGTTCACGATCGAGCCGCGCCGCCGCGTCAGCATCCCCGGCAGGACGGCCTGCGTCAGGCGGACCATCGACAGCACGTTGAGCGTCCAGGCGCGATCCCACTGCTCGGGCGTGCTGTCGAGCAGCGTGCCATGGTGCACGAGACCGGCGACGTTCACGAGGACATCGATCGCGGGCCACTGCCGCTCTACCGCAGCGCACGCCGCCGGATCGGTGACGTCGCAGCGGGTCACGGTGAGATCGGCCGCCTGCCGAGGGAGCGCCTCCAGGCCAGCCGCGTCGATGTCGGTCGCGATGACCGCCGCACCTTCGCGCGCACAGGCCAGCGCCGAGGCGCGGCCGATGCCCGCCGCCGCGGCGGTGACGAAGACGGTCCTGCCGGTCAGCCGACCACTCATGCGGGGCTCCTCACATTCATCACTCTTCGTACGCCCACCGCGTCTGGATGAACAAGCCGCCGTCGACGCCCATCGTCTGGCCGCTGATGAACGCGCCCTGATCACTGGCGAGAAAGACCACGGCCTGACCGACGTCGGCCGGCGTGCCCACACGTCCGAGCGGCGTGATGCTCCCCCACTGCCGGCCATAGTTCGGGCTCTCGAGCCGCGTCCGTTCGACCTCCACGGCGCCCGGGGCCACGCAGTTAACGCGAATCTGATGTTCGCCCAGCTCCACCGCCGCGACTCGGGTGAACATCTCGAGGCCCCCCTTGCTGGCGGTATACGCGGCGAGGTTCGGGAACGGCATCCGGTTGCTGCCCGACCCGATGTTCACGATCGATCCGCCACCGTGATCCTTCATGTGTCGGGCGGCTGCCTGCGTACACAGGAAGCAGCCCTTCAGGTTGGTCGCGATCACCCGATCCCAGTCCTGCTCGGTCGTGTCGAGAAGAGGCCCCCACGTCTGCGTGCCCGCGTTGTTGACGACGACGTCCAGACGGCCGAAGCGGCCGACGGCCTCGTCGACCATCTGCTGGACCTCTCCCGCGATCCGCACGTCCGCCTTGACGGCAAAGGCCTCGGATCCGAGCGCCATGACATCGGCCACCGTCTGCTCGGCCAGTTCCGGTTCGACGAAGTAGTTCACCGCGACGCGGCAACCCGCCCGGGCCAGCTCCAGAACGATGCCGCGGCCGATCCCGCGTCCGGCTCCGGTGACAATCGCCGACCGCCCCGCGAGCGGCTTCGATTCGCTCATCGGCAACTAGTCCTCCCCCAGCGCGCGCTTTCCGGCCTCGAGCCGCCTGAGGATCGCGTCCACGTCGAAGACGGCGCCGCCCCACGTGCCACCGCTCGCGTCCTGGAGCGCGGCCCAGAGGCGCGTGTCGGCCGGCAGCGCGGGGTCGGGCGCGAGGTTCGGATGCGCGCTGCGGCTCGACAGGATCTCGGCCCCGGCCGTGGCATCGACGCGCTGGTCGCGCGCCCCCACAAAATTCACGGCGCCTTCGAGGCGCGCGCGGTCAATCACGATCTCGATCCAGTCGCCGTCGCGCACCTTCCCGATGGGGCCGCCGGCCAGCGCCTCCGGCGACACGTGGCCGATACAGGCCCCGGTGGACACGCCGCTGAAGCGCGCGTCGGTCACGACGGCGACGTGCTTGCCGAAGGGAAGATACCGGAGCGCGCTGGTGACCTGGTAAATCTCCTCCATCCCCGCCCCCATGGGCCCGCGCCCCGCGAGCACGAGGACGTCGCCTGCCGCGATGGACCCAGCCTTGATCGCCGCGACCGCCGCCACCTCCGTGACGAACACTCGCGCGGGGCCGGCGTGGCGATACACACCGTCCGGATCGACGACGCTCGGATCGATGGCGGTGCTCTTGATGACGGCCCCACCCGGGGCCAGGTTGCCGTGCGGAAAGCACACGGTGGCCGTGAGGCCGCGAGCCCGCGCCTCGTCCGGCGCGAGGATCACATCATCGGGATCGACGCGGTCGCGGTCGCGAAGCTGGCGCCGCAGAAGCGCGCGGCGCTCCGACGCTTCCCACGCATCGAGTTGCTCGCCGAGCGTCCCGCCGGACGCCGTCAGGACCCGCGTGTCGAGCAGGCCGCGGCGCCGCAGGTGCAGCATGACCTCGGGCACGCCGCCCGCGAGAAACACCTGCACGGTGGGAAAGTTGCGTGGACCGTTCGGCAGCGCGTCCACCAGCCGCGGCACCTCGCGGCAGGTGGCCATCCAGTCGCGGGCCTGCGGGCGGCGGCGTCCGGCGGCGTGTGCAATGGCTGGCAGGTGCAGGATCAGGTTCGTCGAACCACCGAACGCCGCGAACACCGCCATCGCGTTTTGAATAGCCGCATCGGTCACGAGCGCGCCGGCGCCAATCTGCCGGCGGGCGAGATGCATCACCGCGTCGGCCGATCGCCGCGCCATCTCCAGCCAGAGGGGGTGGCCGGAGGGCGCGAGCGCCGTGTGGCCGAGCGACAAGCCGAGCGCTTCGCCAATGACCTGCGCCGTCGCGGCGGTCCCGAGGAACTGGCAGCCGCCACCCGGCGAGGCGCAGGTTCGGCAGCCGATCTCCGACGCCTCCGCGAGTGTGATTTCCCCGTGGACGAAACGCATGCCAATCGCCTGCGCGTGGGCGGCGTCCTCGCCGGCTTCCGGCAGGAGCGTGACGCCACCGGGCACGAGCACGCCCGGCAGGTCGCCGCTCGCGGCGAGCGCCATCATCATCGCCGGCAGCCCCTTGTCGCAGGTCGCGATGCCGAGCACACCGCGACGCGTCGGCAGCGAGCGGATCAGACGCCGGAACACGGCCGCCGCGTCATTGCGATACGGCAGGCTGTCGAACATCGCGGGCGTGCCCTGCGATCGTCCGTCACAGGGATCGGTGCAGGCCGCGGCGAACGGGATGGCGCCGGCGGCTTTCAGCGTGCGGGCCGCCGCTTCCACGAGGAGTCCGACTTCCCAATGCCCCGTGTGGTAACCGAGCGCGATCGGCGTCCCGTCCGGCGCGCGGAGGCCGCCGTGCGTCGAGAGAATCAGGAACTCGGGCCCGCCGAGCGCGGACGGCTCCCAGCCCATGCCGGCGTTCTGACTCCACCCGAACAGATCGCCCGACGGGCGTTCGCGCAACATCGCCTCGGTGAGCGGCAGAGCCCCGGCCGGCCCAGGCGCCCGCGAGGGAACGTCGGCGAGATCGGCGAGATGCAGGTCGAACGGGTTCGTCATGGCCCCGCTACTGATCCTGAAACACCCGCTCCGGAAGGCCGCGATGGCGCGTCTGGACGTGGAACAGCCCCCCGGCGCCCGGCGTCTCGCGGAGTTCGGCGTCGGTCATTTCCTGTCGCGAGGACGTAATGAACAACTCGTCCAGTCCTCGGCCGCCGAAGGCCACCGACGTGGGATTGCGCGCGGGGACGGTGATCTCTCCCGCGAGGCGTCCCTCGGGCGTATATCGCCGCACGCGCCCGCGGCCCCACGCCGCGTTCCACAGGCAGCCTTCGCTGTCGACGATCGAGCCATCGGGCAGGCCATCGTTGTCGGCCAGCGGGACGAACGGACGGACGTGTGACACGCGGGCGTTGTGGCTGTCGTACTCGCCACACTCGATGGTCCGCCGGAGCGAATCGCAGAAGTAGATCCTGCCACCATCCGGGCTGAAGCACAGGCTGTTCGAAATCGCGACACCGTCGAGGTTCAGGCGCCGCAGCCCGTGGATCCGCGAGAACTGATAGAAGCTGCCGATCGGGGCGCGGCCGGGATCTTCGTTGAGTGTGCCGAACACGAAATTGCCGTCGCGATCCGTCC
>CAZFAT010000273.1:0-15732 GCA_964517075.1 uncultured Solibacteraceae bacterium | reverse complement strand
GCGCGCGCGTGCTCGTCGACACCGGCCACCACTACCAGGGCCAGAACATCGAGCAGATCGTCGCGTGGCTGCTCGACGAGGACATGCTGGGCGGCTTCCACTTCAACGACCGCCGGTATGCCGACGACGACTTGACGATGGGATCGATCGATCCCTATCAGGTGTTCCGGATCTTCCATGAGATCAGGTGCTGGGAGTGGGAGACCGGGCGCCCGGCCGACATCGCGTACATGGTGGACCAAAGCCACAACCTCAAGGGCAAGATCGAAGCGATGATTCAGACCGTGGTGACGGCGCAGGCGCTCGTCGCACGCGCGGCGCTCGTCGATCTCGAGTCGATGACCGCCGCGCAGGCCGCCACCGACATCGTCCGCGCCGAGAGCGGCCTGCAGGACGCGTTCGCCACCGACGTGCGGCCCGCAATTCGCGAGTGGCGCGAGGCGAAGGGGTTGCCGGCCGATCCGCTCGACGCATTCCGGCAGAGCGGGTATCTCGAGCGGATTACGCGAGAGCGTGCCGCGCGGCGGGACACAATGGCCGCGGCGTCGCTGGGACCGATGTATTGAGCGTGCGCGACAGCATTGCGGTCCCTCCATCCATGCCTGCGCCTCCCCTGCTGATCGCCTCGTCCATTCGCAAGTCCTTTGCCGGTGTGCAGGCCCTGAACGGTGTGTCCTTCGCGCTCCAGGCCGGCGAGGTGCACGCGCTCGTGGGCGAGAACGGCGCCGGCAAGTCCACGCTCATCAAGATCATCACCGGCGCCGAGCGCGCCGATGCGGGCGCCTTGGCGATTGACGACGCGCCGGTGGACCTGGCGCATCTGACCCCCGCGCGGGCCCGAACGCTGGGTGTCGCGGTCATCTACCAGCAGCCGGCGCTCTTTCCCGATCTCACCGTGGCCGAGAACATCGCGCTGACGCTCGAACCAGCCGGCGCCTGGCGTCCGATTGACTGGCGCGCCAGGCACGGCCGCGCGCAGGATCTGCTGGCCAGAGCCGGCGCCGCCTTCGATGCCGACCGGCTGGCCGGTTCGCTGAGCATGCCGGAACAGCAGCTCGTCGAGATCGCGCGCGCCTTCGGCGCGGACGCGCGAGTCATCCTCATGGACGAACCGACCGCGTCGCTGACCGATCGCGAGGTGGACCGGCTGTTCGGCGTGGTCGGCCGCCTGCGTGACGCGGGCGCCGGCATTCTCTACATCTCGCACCGGCTCGAAGAGGTCTTCACCATTGCGGACCGCATCACGGTGCTGCGCGACGGCGAGACGGTCGCCACGGCCCCGCGCGGCGCCGTCACCCGAGACGAGGTCGTGCGGCACATGGCCGGGCGCACGACCGTGGAGGAGCGGGCTTCGACCTCGATGGAGGTGCGGACCTTCAGGTCCGCACCCGTCGCGCTCGACGTCCGCGGCCTGTCCTCGAGCGCCGTTGGCGTGCACGATGTGTCGCTGTCGGTCCGGCGAGGCGAGATTCTCGGCGTGGCCGGTCTCGTCGGGTCCGGCCGGACCGAGCTGGCCGAAACGCTGTTTGGCCTCCACCCCATCGACCGCGGCGAGACGCTCGTCGACGGCGTGCGGGCGACGATCGCCAATCCGGCGGATGCGATCCGTCACGGCCTCGCGTACGTGCCGGAGGATCGCCGGCGCCACGGCGTGGTGCTCGAGATGTCGGTGGCGGCCAATGCGAGCCTCGCCAGCCTCCGCGCCGTCTCCCGCCGCGGCCTCGTGCAGGTCGACGCGGAACGTGCACGCGCCGGCCGATTCGTCGCGGACCTGCAGATCAAGGCGCCGTCCGTGGACGCCGCCGTCACCACGCTGTCGGGCGGCAACCAGCAGAAGGTCGCGCTGGCGCGTTGGCTGGCCACGAATCCCTCGGTGCTGCTGCTGGATGAACCAACGCAGGGCGTGGACGTCGGCGCCAAAGCCGAGATCCACGCGCTCATGCGGGAAATGGCCCACCGCGGCCTGGCCGTGATCATGATCTCGTCGGAGCTGCCGGAGATCCTCGCCATGAGCGACCGCGTCGCCATCATGCGGGAGGGAACGATCGGGGCCACGATCGATCGCGCCGACGCGACGGCCGAGGCGATCCTTGTCCTGGCGCTGACGGAATCGTCACCGCAGATGGCGCACGGCTGATGCTCGCGCGCCATCGCATCGAGGTATCGATTGGCCTGGCCCTGCTGGCCCTGGCGGCGCTGCTGGCGGTGCGCGCGCCGGCGTTCTTCCAGGCCGGCAATCTGCTCGACGTGCTCCTCGCCACTCTGCCCGTGCTCATCGCCGCGGTCGGCGCCACGCTCGTCATCCTCACGAGCGAGATCGACATCTCGGTGGGGTCGGTCTTTGCCGTGTGCAGCGTGGCGGCCGGCGTGATGGCCGTGGCCGGCATGCCCATTCCGCTCGTGGCGCTGTGCACGCCGCTCCTGGGCGCGGCGCTCGGCGCGATCAACGGCGCGCTCGTCGCCTCGCTGTCCCTCGCCTCGATCGTGGTCACGCTCGCCACGATGGTCGCGTGGCGCGATGCGCTGCGGTGGCTGACCGAGGGCGCGTGGGTGCAAGGCCTGCCGCCGGAATTTCAGTGGCTCGGCCTGTCGCAGTCCACCTACCCGATGGCCGCCATCGCCGTCGTCACCCTCGTGCTGCTGGCGGCCGCCTGGTCCCTGCGTTGGCTGCCGGCCGGACGCGCCATCTACGCCACGGGATCGAATGCGCAGGCCGCCTGGCTCGCCGGTATCGACATCCGTCGCGTGCGCTTCTGGACGTTCACGATCGCGGGCGCGTGCACGGGCCTGGCGGCCCTGCTGAACTCCGTGCGCTTCAGCCAGATTCCCCCCAACACCGGCCTCGGGCTCGAAATGCAGGTGATCGCCGCCGTCGTCGTCGGCGGTACCGCCATCACCGGCGGCCGTGGCACCGTCCTCGGCACGCTGCTCGGCGTGGCGCTGCTCGGCGCGATGGGGCCGGCGCTGACGTTTCTCGGCGCGAGCGCCTCCTGGGAGCGCGCGCTGCAGGGCGCGATCATTCTCGTGGCGGTAGGCACCGATGCCGTCCGCGCGCGACGCCGGCCGGTCGTGATGATCCGCCGCAGCCGAATGGAGCCGGCGCGTGGCTAGATCCCGCCCGCGCGCCGAAGCCATCCTCGCGGCCGTTCTGCTCGTCGAGGTGGCGGTCTTCGGCCTGACAACGGACTACTTCCTGTCGGTGGGCAATCTGTTCGAAGTCGCGCGCTTCACGACCGCGCTCGGCCTGCTGGCGCTCGCGCTGACGCCCGTCATCGTCACCGGGGGCATCGACCTGTCGGTCGGCTCGATGATGGGGCTGGCGGCGGTGGCCTTCGGTGTGGCCTGGCACGACTGGCAGTGGCCCGTGGGTGTCGCCGCCGCGGGCGCGCTCGTCGTCGGCGCGGGGGGCGGCGCGCTGAACGCCTGGTTCATCGCGCGCCTCGGCGTCCCGCCGCTCATTGTCACGCTCGGATCGCTCGCGCTCTTTCGCGGCATCGCCGAGGGCCTCACCGAGGGCGCGATCAGCTACTCCGGCTTCCCCGCCGCGTTTCACTCCCTCGGACAGGGGTATCTCGGCGGCGTGATTCCGAGCCAGGTCCCGCTGCTGGTCGTGGCCGCCATCGGCTTCTTCGTGCTGCTCCAGAAGTCGGCCATTGGCCGGTCGCTCTACGCGATGGGTTTCAACATGGCGGGCGCGCGCTACGCTGGCCTGCCGGTGCGCCGCCGGCTCGCGCTCGTCTACGTGCTGAGCGGACTCGCCGCGGCGCTCGCGGCCATCGTCTACGTCGCACACATCGGGCAGGCGCGGTCGGACGCGGGGGTCGGATACGAACTGAACGCCATCACGGCGGTCGTGCTCGGGGGCGCGTCGGTGGCGGGCGGGCGCGGCACCATCGCGGGGACCCTGCTCGGCCTCTTCATCCTGGCCGTGCTGCAGAATGGCCTGCAACTGGCGGCGCTGCCGTCGGAACTGGCCGGAGTGTTGACCGGTGTCGTCCTCATCACGGCTATCACGATCGACCGCCTGCGCTCTTCCGGCCAGGGCGGCGTGTCGCGCCGGCCCTTCCCTTCGAACCACCCAGCGGACGAGGTGTCCATGACGAACAGTCAAGTTGCCGCCCTCTGCGGCGCGATTCTCGCCGGAGCCGTCATCGTCTCCGGCACCAACGCGTGGTTGTTCAGCGCGCTCGCGCGCGGCGGCGCGGCGGCGCCCGCCGCCATGGCGGGTGGCGGAACGGCCACACCGCGGCCGGTGGTGGCGATGATGCCGAAGGCCAAGGGCGATCCGTACTTCGTCAGTTGCCGGCTGGGCGCGGAGGAAGCGGCGCGCGAGTTCGGCGTCGACCTCACTTGGGACGGGCCGACGAGTCTCGATGCGGCGCGTCAGAACGAGCTGGTGGAAAGCTGGATCACCCGGCGCGTGGACGTCATTGCCGTGTCCGTCGAGAATCGTGCGAGCATTTCCACGGCGCTCCGCAAGGCCCGCGAGCGCGGCATCAAGGTCCTCACGTGGGACGCTGACGCCGAAGCGGACGCCCGCGACTACTTCGTCAACCAGGCCACTCCCGAGGGCATTGGCACGACGCTCGTGGAGGAAGCCGCCAAGCTGATGGGCGGTCAGGGCGAGTTCGCCATCATCACGGGGGCGCTGGCGGCGCCCAACCAGAACGCGTGGATCGGGGTGATCAAGCAGCGTCTGGCGTCGCATCCGGGGATGACACTGGTGACGATTCGTCCGAGCGACGACGACCGGGACAAGGCGTTTGCGGAGGCGCAGACCATCATGCGCGTGCACCCCGGCGTGAAGCTGATCATGGCGATCGCCGCGCCAGCGGTCCCGGGCGCGGCCGAGGCCGTGAAGCAGGCTGCCCGGCGCGACATCCAGGTGATGGGCCTGTCGTTGCCGAACATGAACAAGGCGTACGTCCACGACGACATCGTGCAGACGGTCGTGCTGTGGAACACGACCAATCTCGGGTATCTCACGGTCCGGGCCGCCGCGCTGGCGGCCCGCGGGGACCTCGCGGCTGGCGCGACGACGCTGGACGGCGGCCGACTGGGCCCGATCGAGGTGCGCGGCGCGGAGATTCTGCTCGGCACGCCCCTCGTGATGACGAAGGCGAATATCGATCGGTTCGACTTCTGAGCGAGCGTTCAGGCCTCGTCAGACGCGGCGGCTATGATGCGCCGGATGCGCGGGGCGCTCTGGGTGCTGGCGGGGGCGCTCGTCGGCGGCCTCATCAGTTGGCTGGCCCTTCGGCCGCCCGGTCCGCGCGTGCCCGTCCTCGATCTCGTCGCTGAACTGCCACGCGCGAAAGAGACGCGGCCGTCGGCGGGGGCGTTCCGGGCGAGCGACGCAACTATTGGCGGCACAACCCGGCGATCGATTCTCGTGACCGAGACGAGCCGGCTCATCTACAGCGTGCCCGTGCCGGATCGAGCGGCGCTGCGAGTCAGCGGGGGACTCGCCGCGGATACACGAAGAGAACGTGGCGCATGCCGTCGTACACCGTCGAGTCGCGCACGACGACGAGCATGACCGGCAGCAGCGCGGCGCCCCAGAGCGCGAGGCGTGACAATCCCCATCCGCGCACCGGCGCGACGATCGACAGAACCATTCCCGCGAGGACGACGAGCGGCGTGCCGATCAGGAACCAGGTCGGAAGATAGGACCAGGGGAGCTGGCTGGCCGGCTGCTCGTGGCCCGCGAACAGGACGGGGCCGTCCCAGTCATAGCTGGACGCCCGGTTCAGGGACTCGAACGGCCGGGTGAAGGGTGCGGCCTGGGCCCAGGGCCAGAAGAGCGTGCCCAGGAGCAGGCCCGCGACGAGCACGATGCCGACCCGTGTGGTCAATTGCGCAGCGGCGTTCCAGTCGATTCGCCAATCGAGGCCGCGAAGGCCGCCGGCCACCCGCAGCCGATGCACGACGACGAGTGCCAGTAGGAACAGCGGCACATAGCCGAAGTACAGGAGGGCGCCGGGCCGCGTGCCCAGTGCCAGGCCGAGAGCGACGGCGATGGCCGCTCCGGCGCTCAGCGTGAGGTAGGGCCAGCGGGGAGTGAGCCTCGACAGGCAGTACAGCACGACGACGCTCTTCGCGGCGAACGGCAGATCCTTCGGATTGTTCATCGAATGGGCGAAGTAACCGGGCGAGGCGGCCAGGAGAATCGCCGCCAAGATCGCGCTCCATGGACCGAACAACCGGCCGGCGAGCAGCCCGGCGAAGAGGATCCCAATCCAGCCGAACACGGCATTCACTCTGTGGCGCAGGACATACCGGTCGGCATCTGACTGCCCTTCGAGCCAGGCGGGGATGACGTCGAACAGCCCCGGATACATCGTGCCGTAGTGGGCCTCCTCCCGCGATCGTTTTCCGTGAAAGTGCTCGAGGATGACACGGCCGTTCTCGTACCGATCGGCTTCGTCCCACGTCACGCCGAAATCGAGCGACGCGGTCACCATGAGCGGCAGCAGACCGACGACGATGATCCAGAACAGCGCCGTCGCCCAGCGTGGCGCACGGATCGTAGAGGGAGTCGCCGCGCTCGAGGGACTCGGGGCGTTCGGAAAAGCACTGGCCATCGGCGCGGGCGATCGCGCAGACAATACTACAAGCCCATCGGCGACAATTTCGCGATTTCACGAACTGCTCGCGGAGCGCGCGGATGGCAGCCGGCGATCAGACGCGGCGGCTATAATGCGCCGGATGCGCGGGGCGCTCTGGGTGCTGGCGGGGGCGCTCGTCGGCGGCCTCATCAGTTGGTTGGCCCTTCGGCCGCCCGGTCCGCGCGTGCCCGTCCTCGATCTCGTCGCTGAACTGCCACGCGCGAAAGAGACGCGGCCGTCGGCCGGGGCGTTCCGGGCGAGCGACGCCACGATTGGCGGCACAACCCGGCGATCGATTCTCGTGACCGAGACGAGCCGGCTCGTCTACACCGTGTCCGTGCCGGAGCACGCGGTGCTGAGCGTCAGCGTGGGGCTGGCCGAGGAGGCCTGGACGACCGAGGGGGACGGCGTGCTGTTCCGCATCCTGATCGGCGCACCCGACGAGCGCGATCAGATCGAAGTGCTGTACCTGCTCCTCACGCCGTTCAGCACGCCGGCCGATCGCACCTGGCGCGCCGTCGACGTGGACCTCGCGGACTATGCGGGCCGGACGATCGACCTTTTCTTCAACACCAACGCCAGCCTGCCGGGCGGCGACGATCGCCGCGGCGATCTCGCCCTCTGGGGATCGCCGCAAATCATGGCGCCCGAGCCGTAGCCGCGCGGAGCGCCCCCGACGTGGGTCACCGGGGCGACACGTGGACCGCAGGTCCGGAGTCGCGATCGTCCCCCGGGGGCACGGACCCGTCGCTTCGCGGATCGCCGCGTTCGGCCGGCGGGCCGGACGCATATCGCAAGGGGTAGTCACGCCTGGCATCGGAGTGAATCTTGAGGATCAGGTCCGCCAGCAGACCGGTCAGCACGATCTGACCGCCGATCAGGACCAGCAGGACGCCGAGGCTCAACAGCGGGCGCGAGCCGATCGGAATGCTGTGCAGCCACAGGTAGGTGAGGTAGCCGAGCGCGGCGACGCCGATCCCGAAGAGCGCCGACCCGATCCGGCCGAAGAAATGCAGCGGCCGTCCCATGTATTTCACGAGAAAAAACGTGGTCAGCAGATCCGGACTGGCGGTGAACATCTTCATCCACGAGTACTTCGACACGCCGTACTTGCGCTCGAAGTGCGTGACGGGAACCTCGGCCACGCGGTAGCCCATTTCCGCCACGATCAGCGGGATGAACCGGTGCATCCCCCCGTAGAGCGAGAGCGCCCTGGCGGCTTCGGCCCGATAGAGCTTGAGGCCGCTGTTCATGTCGCGGAACGAGACGCCGAAGAACGTGCGGATGACGAGCAGGTTGAAGATCTTCGACGACACGACGGTGAGCAGCGAATCCCGGCGGGTCTTCCGCCACCCGCTGACCAGATCGACGTGCTCCTGCTCCAGGTACTGATGCATCATCGCGATGTTGCGCGGGTCGTCCTGCAGGTCGGCGTCCAGCGTCACGATCCGTGCGCCCCTGGCCTGCTGAAATCCGCACGTCAGCGCGGGAGACTTCCCAAGGTTGCGGCGGAAAGAGAACAGCCGGATGGCCTGGCGGCCCTCAGCCAGGGCCCGCAGCTTCTGGAACGAACCGTCGGTCGAGCCGTCGTCCACGAAGACGAACTCGTAGTCGCTCCCCATCGACGCCATCGCGGCGTCGACCGACGCCACGAGCTCGTCGAGGCTCTCCGTCTCGTTGTAGACGGGAATGACGATTGAGAACGTGGGCGCGCTGGAACTCATAACCTGGAGGCCTCGGTGTCGGGACCGGACGTCATCATGAGGAGGGTCGGCTGACGGCCGGTAACCGGAGGCGCAGCTCCTCGAAATCGGGTCCGGGATACACCGCGCACAGGACAGCCCCATCCCCCGTGGTCACCCGATGCACCGCATCGCCTCGGGCGGCCAGCCGCCGCATGTCCCTGACGTGGCCTCGAGCCATCCGGAGCTCCAGGTGGTGCGGGTCGGTCCGGGACGGCGCGACGATCACGTGCGGGAAGCGCGCCGCATCGTACGCGATGATGTGTGGCGGCTGCCCCCAGACGACCACTGGCATGCCTGCCCGGCTGGCGGCGTTCGCCGACCATGCGACGGCCTGCAGCATGCAGTTGCCCCAGTAGTCGAGCTCGTAGCGCCCCAGGGCGCTCCGCGGACCCCCCACCAGCTCGTTGACGTAGGCCACCTGGTTCGGAGACGAGCGGACGTGGAACGCCAGGAGCGTGGCCATTCCCGGAATCAGCAGCGCGACCGCTCCGGCTCGCAGCCACGGGAACCTGGACGTCAGGACAGCCGTCCAGCCGGATGCCGCGAGGACGACCAGGGGCGGATACACGAAGAGAACGTGGCGCATGCCGTCGTACACGGTCGAGTCGCGCACCACGATGAGCACCAGCGGGAACAGGGCGACGCTCCAGAGCGCGAGCCGCGACCATCCCCAGCCGCGCACGGGCGCGACGATCGACAGGACCATCCCCGCGAGGACCACGGGCGGCGTGGCGATCAGGAGCCAGGTCGGGAGATAGGACCAGGGGAGCTGGCTGGCCGGCAGGTCGAGGCCATCGAACACGACAGGGCCGTCGAAGTCATAGGCGGATGCCCTGGTCAGGGCCTCGAACGGCCGGGTGAGGGGTGAGGCCTGCGCCCATGGCCAGAAGATCGTGCCGAGGATCAGTCCCGCGACGAGCACGACGCCGACGCGCGTCGTCAACTGCGCGGCGGCGCTCCAGTGGATGCGGCGATCAATGCCGCGGAGGCCGCCGGCCATCCTGATTCGCTGTCCGACGACGAGCGTCAGGACGAGCAGCGGCAGATAGCCGAAGTACAGGAGACCGCCGGGCCGCGTGCCCAGCGCCAGGGCAAGCCCGGCGGCGATGGCCGCTCCGGCGCTCGCGGTGACGTACGGCCAGCGGGGACTGAGCCTCGACAGGCAGTACAGCACGACGACGCTCATCGCCGCGAATGGCAGGTCCTTCGGATTGTTCATCGAATGGGCGAAGTAGCGTGGCGAGGCGGTGAGCAGGACCGCGGCAAGAATCGCGCTCCATGGACCGAACAAGCGGCCGGCGAGCAGTCCCGCGAAGACGATCCCGATCCACCCGAACACTGCGTTCACCCGGTGGCGCAGGACGTACCGGTCGGCGCTGGACCGCCCTTCGAGCCAGGCGGGGATGACGTCGAACAGCCCGGGGTACATCGTGCCAAAATGGGCCTGCTCGCGCGGTCGCTTCCCCTCGAAGTACTCGAGGATGACGCGGCCGTTCTCGTGCCGATCATCTTCGTCCCACGTCATGCCGAAATCGTGGGATGCGATCACCATGAGCGGCAGCAGGCTGACGACGATGATCCAGAACCACGCCATCGCCCCGCTGGGCGCGCCGCTCGCCGCCGCACCGGGAATCTCCGCGCTCGAGGGAGCCGGGGCGTTCGGCAGTGAACTGGCCATCAACGTGGGGCGGTCGCAGAAGACGATACTACAGGGCGGCCGGCTATAATCGCGCGGTTTCATGAAGCTGCTCGTCGTTCACGCCTGGCTCAAGGGCAACCTCGGCGACGTTCTGCAATTGACCGTGCTGCTCACGGCGCTGCGCGAGCTGCGTCCGCGGGTGCTCGACCTCGCCGGGTTCCCGGCCTCACCGCCCGAGTCGCTGGACGGCGTCCTCGCACTCGCCGATCGGTTCATCCCCGACCCGTTCGCCTGGTACTGGAAGTCCACGCCCGCGCCGGTGGTGAAGCTGTGGCTCGAACCGCGCTGGCACGCGCGGCGGAAGACCCTGTTCGCCGGGTACGACGCGATCATTTCCGCGCCCGGGCCGTTTCTTGCCGACTACGACCGCCGCGCGCCCAGCGCGCTCGCCGACATCGCCGTCGCGGCCGACCTCGGCCGGCTGGTCGTCCTGTCGAGCCACTCTATCGGTCCGCTGTCTCCGGCGGCCCTGCCGATCGTCGCGCGCGCGTCGATCCGCATCGCCCGCGAACCGTGGACGCACGCCTACCTGGAGGCGCGCGGCATCGGCAGCGTGTCGTCTGCCGACCTGGCGTTCCTCTACCCATACGAACGGGACCTCGGACCCGCGCCGCTCGAGCCGCCCTACCGCGTCGTGTTCCTCCGCGCGAACAACCTGCGGACGCGCGCGCTGCGTGTCGTGAACGGTGCCCTGTTCGACGGCGACCGCGAGATTGCGGCGGGGTCGCCGCATCCGATCGTGCTGGCGACGAGCGACCGACGCCGCGACGAACGCTTCATCACGTCCGCGGCGCGCTGGCTCGGCGTCCCGTCGGTCGTGTGCCGCCGTGTGCCGGAGCTGGTGCAGCTCATTGCGGGCGCGTCGGAGGTCGTGTCCGATCGCTACCATCCCGCAATTTGCGGCGCGGTCCTCGGCAAGCGGACGCGCGTGCTGCCCAACCGAGAGCCACACAAGATGGGCGGGCTCGCCGCACTGCTCGACCACCGGCCGCTGGCGGAGCTGCAGGCGGCCGCGCGGGCCGGCGTGTCCGCGCTGCACAACGCGCTTCGGGCCGTCGCATGACCGAGGCCACCCGCGCCCAGCGGCTCCGGCTGCTGTCCCTCTATCCGACCTTCTGGCCGCGGCAGGGGGGCGGGCAGATGGTGCTCGCTGCGCTGGCGGAAGGGCTGTCCTCGCGCCTCTCCAACCAGGTCCTGACCCGGCGGTTCGCGAACACCGGCGTGCGAAAGGAGTACGAGTTCCTCACCGTGCACTACTACTGGAATCCTGCGCCGGACGTCTGGAAGGACTACGCCACCGGCACGCGGCCGGTCTCCTTCGGCAAGAAGCTCGTCGTCACGGGGCTGGACATCGTCTGCGCGCTGCCGATGCTGCGGCGCCTCTCCCTCGAATCGGACCTGGTGCATCTGCACTTCCCGCTGCCGCTCGGGTTCAGCGCGCTGCTGATGCGCGCCCTCGTCAGGCGCCCGCTGGTCGTCACGGTTCACGGCAATGCCGACGTCTACGAGCTGCCGCCGCGGCTCGCGCCGGCGACGCGCGCCGTGCTGCGGCGGGCTGACGCCGTCGTCAGCGTGGGCCGCGACCTCGCAGAGCACCTCCGCACCGCGATGCGCGTCTCGAACGTCATCGTGATCCCCAACGGCATCCCGGTCGAGACGTTCGAAGTGGGCCGCTCCAGGGAAACGGGCGTCTCGCTCCTCTCGATCTGCCGCCTCGTGCCGCGCAAGAACGTCCTGGTCCTGATCGACGCGGTCGAACGGCTCGTGGGCGAAGGACACGACCTGTCGCTCGTCATCGCCGGCACCGGCCCGGAGCAGGATGCCATCGCGCAGCGCGTCGCGCGCGCGTCGGGCGCCATCCGGTTCGTCGGATTCATCGACGAGGCCGAGAAGCGCCGCCTCCTGAGCGACGCGGATGTGTTCGTGCAACTGTCCACGCGCGAGGGGCTGTCGATTGCCGCGCTCGAGGCGCTGGCCTCGGGCGTCCCGTGCGTCGTGTCAGACCTGCCGGGCGTGCGCGAGCCGATCGAGGCGGGCGTGACCGGCTGGTACGTCGAGGATCCGGAGCACGTCAACAGTGTCGTCGCGACCCTCCGCCGCGTCCTCGCCGACCGCGAGCGGCTGCCGGACATGCGGCGTGCCTGCCGCCACGTCGCTGAGGAGCGCTACTCGCTGCAGGCCATGTGCGAAGCCTACTGGAAGGTGTTCACGTCCCTGGTGGGGCCACGCGCGTGACCATGCAGCCGACCACACTCGTGACCGGGGGCTGTGGTTTCATCGGCTTCGCGCTCTGTCACCGCCTCACGGCGGCAGGTCATCGGGTGGTGGCCTATGACGACCTGTCGCGCGGCCGTGCCGACAACCTTCCCGCGAGCGCGCGACTGATCCAGGGCGACGTCAGGGATCCCCGCCGGCTGGCCGAGGCCGTCTCGGAGGCCCGCCCGGACACCCTGATTCACCTGGCGGCCCTCCACTACCTCCCTGACTGCGCGGCGCGTCCGCAGGAGACGATGCAGGTGAACGTCGAAGGCACGCGCCTCGTGCTGGAGGCCTGCCGCTCCGGCGGCGTGCGGCGCGTCGTCTTCGCCTCCACCGCGGCGGTCTACGCGCCCGTGGACGGTCCCTGTTCGGAGGAACACACGCCGGTCGGGCCCATCGAGGTGTACGGCGAGTCGAAGCTGCAGGGAGAGCGGCTGATCGAAGCCTTCGGTCGAGAGACCGGAGTCGCCGCGACGACCGTGCGGATCTCGAACGCGATCGGCCGGCGCGAGACGAACCCGCATGTCGTCCCGCACATCCTCGAGTCGCTGCGCGTGTCGAATGAGGTGCCGCTCGGCAGTCTCGAGGCCCGCCGCGACTACATCGACACGCGGGATATCGCCGACGCGATGCTGGCCGTGCTGACCGTATCCGCGGGCTATCAAGTCTTCAACGTGGGCACCGGCGGGGCGCACTCGGTGGCCGACATCGTCGCGGCGCTCGGGCACATCCTCGGGCGGCGCATCGAGATACGACCCGACGCGTCACGCCTTCGTCCCGTCGAGCGGCTGTTGCTCGTCGCCGACACCGCCAAGATTCACCGCGCCACCGGCTGGGCGGCGCGCATGACCCTGGAGGAGAGCCTGCGCGATCTCGTCGAGGCTTACGGCCTCCGCTCCGACGGCACGGAGGACCCGGCGAGCGCCCATCCGACCAGGACGCCGCCGCCCTGAGCGGCCAGGGAGGCCGCCCGGAACACCCCGCTGACGAGGAGCCCTGTCGTCACGTCGAAGGCGAGCGCCCGTCCGACGACGGCGGCCGCCCACTCGTTGACGCCAAGATTGCCGGGTGTCAGGGTGACCATCCGGATCGGGCTGGTGAGCGCATAGACGAGCCCGCCCGCCACGAAGCTTCCGGGCATGCCGGACATTGCGGAGTACAGCCACCCGAACGCGATGAAGCTGGCCGCGTGGCGGAGCACCGACACCAGGAAGGTTTGCCACAGGAGTGGACGACTGGCGGACGCGCCCGCGGCCGTAGGCAGCCACCGCGACAGACGACCCTGACGGGCGAGACGAGGCAGCGCCTGAAGGACGGCGAGCGCGGTCGCACTGAGCGCAAGCACGGCGAGGCTCAGTCCGAGCACGGCAGGCGGCGGGGCGCCGGCCGCGGCCCAGAACACGGCGGTCGCCGGCAGGGCGAGACACGCCGCGGCGGCGAGGGCGAGCACGTTGCTCACGAGCGTGGCGTAGGCGAAATCCGTGTAGGTGAGTCCCTGCCGTGCGAGGTAGGCGAGCCGCACGGCAACGCCACCGGCCACAGGCACGGCCGATCCCAGCACCAACCCGCCGGTTCGGACGAGGAAGAGCTCCCAGAAGCCCAGACGCGGGAGGTACACGCGCAGCGGCAGGAGCATCGATTCGTTCTGCGCGAGATGGGAGACGAACAGGAGGAACAGCGAACCCGTCAGGACGCCCCTCGACAGCCGGCTCAGTTGACGCACGTCCTCGAACTGCTGCGCCAGATGGATCGCGATAGCGGCCAGGAGAACGATCGCCGCCGCGATCATGAGGGGGCGCCTGAGCGGCGAACCGGCTCGCGGCGTCTGTGTCGGACCGGGTGGCACGCTGGCAGGCAACTCGGCACTCCCCGGCGCACGTCGCGTGGGACGACCGGTCACTATAGCATCCGAGGATGCTCGACTCGACGCCCTCCTGGGCACTCTGCAATCCCGTCCCGTGCGCCGCAGCGGAGTCGTCTCGCTCCTCGTCGCGGTGATGGCGCTGGTCGGCGCCTCGGCGGCGCCGGCTCGCTACGCGGACGACCGCCCGGGCACCTCCCTCGTGCAGCAGGCCCGGACGGATCGTCAGGCGCCCATCGCACGAACGGTCAGTCGTCACCGGCCACTCCACGCGGCTCGGGTGACCCGCTCGCACGCCGGGCGTGGTCCGTGAAACCATGTGGGACGCCGGTATGACGCCACTCACCCACCTCCAGCGGCTCGAGGCCGAAAGCATCGACATCATGCGCGAGGCGGTCGCCGAGAGCGAGCGCCCGGTGATGCTGTACTCGATCGGCAAAGACAGCTCCGTGATGCTGCATCTCGCGATGAAGGCCTTTTACCCGTCGACGCCGCCGTTTCCCCTGCTGCACGTCGACACGACCTGGAAGTTCCGCGAGATGATCGAGTTTCGCGACCGGACGGCGCGCGCGCTCGGCCTGGAGCTCCTGGTGCACGTCAATCCCGACGCGCAGGCGCGCGGCATCAACCCGTTCACACACGGGTCGGCCGTCCACACCGACGTCTGGAAGACCCAGGGGCTCAAGCAGGCGCTCGACCAGTACGGCTTCGACGCGGCCTTCGGCGGCGCGCGCCGCGACGAGGAGAAGTCGCGGGCCAAGGAGCGCATCTTCTCGTTCCGCTCGGCGCAGCACCGCTGGGATCCCAAGATGCAGCGTCCGGAGCTGTGGCGGCTCTACAACGCGCGCAAGCACACGGGGGAAAGCATGCGCGTGTTCCCGCTGTCGAATTGGACCGAGCTCGATGTCTGGCAGTACGTCCACCTGGAGCACATCCCGGTCGTGCCGCTGTATTTCGCGAAGGAACGTCCGGTGGTGTTGCGCGACGGCACGCTCATCATGGTGGACGATGCGCGCCTGCCCCTCGCGCCGGGCGAACAGCCGATGATGAAACGCGTGCGCTTCCGCACCCTGGGGTGCTACCCGCTCACCGGTGCGATCGCGAGCGAGGCCGACACGCTGACCGGCATCATCCAGGAAATGCTCCTCGCGCGGACCTCCGAGCGCCAGGGAAGAGTCATCGATCACGATGCGACCGGATCGATGGAGAAGAAGAAGCAGGAGGGCTACTTCTGATGGCGCACGCCTCCGACCTGATCGCGCGTGACATCGAGCGGTACCTCGAGGCGCACCGGCAGAAGGGTCTCCTGCGCTTCATCACCTGCGGCAGCGTGGACGACGGCAAGAGCACGCTCATCGGCCGCCTGCTCTACGAATCGAACCTGCTGGACGAGGACCACCTCGCGACGCTGGCCGCCGACTCGAAGCGGGTCGGCACGCAGGGCGCCGACCTCGACTTCGCCCTGCTGCTCGACGGCCTGACGGCCGAGCGCGAGCAGGGCATCACCATCGACGTCGCCTACCGATATTTCGCCACCGATGTCCGCAAGTTCATCGTCGC
>CAZFAT010000272.1:0-2718 GCA_964517075.1 uncultured Solibacteraceae bacterium | reverse complement strand
AACCTTCAAGGCGCCGGCCGGAGTCAGGGCCGGCGCCTTGAAGGTGAGCTCAGTAGCTGAAGCGGAGGGCGACGCGCGCCTGGCGCATCGACCCGGTGGTGCCGTCGACGACCATGAAGTCGGGGTCGTCGAGCGTACGGCTGCCGTCCGGGTTGATGATGAACGTGTCGAAGTCCACGTCATCGTTCGGGTTCGACCACTTCGGCCGATTCAGGACGTTGTTGGCCTCGAACCGGATCTCCATCCGCCGATTGCCACCCAAGGGAATCGCACGGAAGAGCGAGAAGTCGAGGTTGGTCGCGCCCGGACCGGTGAACTGGCTCAGGGTGGTCGTTCCCAGTCGCTGGCCAGTCGGCTGCGCCCAGGCGGACGGGTCGTAGTACGGCCCCGGGTTGTCGCACACGAGGCAGCCGGCGATGTCGTCGCTGGTGCCGAAGGCCCCGTCGGGCCCCGGCTGCGGCGGATCGCCGATGTGGCCGAGCTTGACCACCGGTCCGACGAGGTCCGCCGTCTGGGACACGCCCTGCGAGTTGAGCTCGTCGTCATTGGCGCCGACGGTGAACCGCGAGCCAGTGTAGATCTGCCAGATCCCGTTGACCTGCCAGTCGTTGATGATCGCCTTCAGGAGGCCGCCCGAGCCTCGTCCCGTCTGCCACGGCAGCATGTAGACGAACGAGGAGGAGACGACGTGCGTGCGCCCGGTCGGCCGCCAGTTGCGGTCCTGGAACTCCGGAATCCTGTAGGTCCGGTTGAAATTGCGCGTCCGGGACAGCGTGTAGGCGCCGGTGAGCTGCAGGCCCTGCCGGAACGGCCGCCGCATCGAGATCTGCAACGAGTTGTACCGCACCTTGTTGAAGCCCGTGTAGGCGTTGAACGTCCCGATGTTCAGCGGCCTCGGGAACAGCTGGCCCGTGCTCGGGTTGATCTTGGTCACGTACGGCCGGAGCGAGTTCAGGCCGCTGACGCCGTTGGTCGAGATGCTCGGGCAGTCGATGTCGGACGGGTCATCGGGGGCGACCTCGCAGGGCGGGCCCATGACGGTGCTGGCGTTCACGTTGAAGTCCGTCCACTGGCCGTCGCTGCGATTGCCGACGTAGGCCACGTCCACCGACATCGCGTAGGGCAACTGGCGCTCGAACGCGAGGTTGTAGGAGTGGATGCGCGGCCGGATGACCGTCTCAGGCACCATCGTCCGTGTGTTGGACGAATCGACCGGCAGCGGCTGCCGGATCAGGTCGTTCGAGGGCGACTCGATGAGGGGGATGCCTTCGCTGAGTGTCCCCAGCCAACCCCAGTTCTGGTTGCCGTCGGTCGGAACGTTGAAGGCCCGGTTCAGGGCGCTCGGGAAACTGGCGTCGCCGCGGAAGGGCCGCGTGAAGCCCTCGCCGCTGAACGCCAGGCCGTAGCCGGCCCGCACCACCGTCTTGTCATTGAGTCGGTAGATGGCCCCGAAGCGCGGCGCGAAGAGATCCTTCTCGGCGGAGATCCCCAACGTCTCGGACGACTCATCGAGCGCCGTGGCCGGGTTGTCCGGGCCGCGGCCGCCGATGACGATCTCGAGCGTGTCGAGGTCCAGCATCTCCATCCCGCGGTTGGCGCGGCGCATGATCGGGTAGTACTCGTAGCGCACGCCGAGATCGAGCGTCAGCCTGTCAGTCGCGTTCCAGCGATCCCGGACGAAGAAGGCGTGCGTCTGCTCGTAGACGCTGAAGATCTCGTTCTGCACGCTCTTGGCCGAGTTGCGGGTCAAGCCGAACATGAAGGCGGCGAACTGGTTGTAGAAGTTCGTGCCCGTCTGCCCCGGGATGCTCCGCATCCGCGTCGCCTGGCCGGACATGACGAACCGCCCCCGGGGGTTCTGCCGCTCGGGCTGGAAGTGATTCAGCGTGCCCCGGAACCAGGTGTAGCCGCCGCGGATCTCGTGCCGGCCGATGAACTTCGTCAGGTTGTTGTTCAGCGACAGCGTGAACTCGTCCCGATCGGCCGGCCAGAAGTTCGCAATCGATCCGAACGTCTGAAATCCGGGGAGGATCTGCGGATGGCCCGCGTAGAGATGCGCGCGCGGGAGATCCGTCCGGCCCTGGTTGTTGGTGCCGGGAATGCCCAGCACGTCGAGGCCGACGTTGCCCAGCGGGAAGTCCGGATGGCGGCCGTTGACCGTGCTGTCCGAGATCCCCAGCGTGGTGTCGAACGTCAAGGTCGGCGTCAGCACCCAGGTCTGCCCGAACGCCGGCTGGTAGACGATCGTCTTGCCGAAGCCCACCTCGGGGGCGGGGAAGGCCCACTGGTCCTCGACCAGCGCGTGCATGTAGCTGAGCTTGAACCACATCTGATGCGCGTTCGTCCGGTTCAGGTTCACCTTGAAGTCCATCTGGTTCTTCTTGGTGTCGAACGTCTGCCGCCGGCTCCAGTTGTTGCTGAACCCGCCGGCGCCCGTGCCCTCCCCGTTCGGCAGCGGCATCAGCGCCAGCACCCGCTTCGCGATTGGGTCGATCCGCGCCGGGTCCATGACGTTCAGCCCCGTGGCGCAGGTCGGGCACGCCGGCGGGCCTGTGTAGTTCAACTGCTCGCGCGTGTGCGCGCTCGTGCTGCCGGTGTAGTTCCGCACCCCGGTGAACGGATCTCCGACGCGCTGCAGCGTGCCGTTCGTGTTGAAGAAGTGGCTGAAGTCGCCATTGCGCGCCCGCTCGTCCGGCACGTCATAGAACCCCGTGGCCT
>CAZFAT010000271.1:0-10645 GCA_964517075.1 uncultured Solibacteraceae bacterium | reverse complement strand
GTCGAGGCGATGATCGCGGCGCTGCCGGATCGTGCCCCCGCCCCGCCGCGGCAGCCCCGCCGCGTGCTCGTGCTCGGCCGGTCGACGGGATTCGTCCACGCCACGATTCCGCTCGCGGCCCGGACCGTCGAGGAACTGGGCAAGAAGACGGGTGCGTGGTCGACCGTGATCACCTACGAGGCGGCCGACATCAACGCCGCCAACCTCTCGCAGTTCGACGCCATTTTCTTGGCCAGCACGACGGGGCACTTCCTCGACGATGCAGCCAGTCCGGCGGCAACGGCGGCGCGACGTCAGGCCGTCCTCGACTTCGTGCACAGCGGCAAGGGTCTTGCGGGCGTGCACGCCGCCAGCGATTCGTATCACACCGGTACGGCCACGGCCGAGGCGGGCGCGGGGCCGGGCATGGCCGTGGCCCGCGCGCTGATCGCACGCGACACCAATCGCGACGGCCGGCTGGCGCGCCCCGAGTTCGCGGCCGCGGCCGACGCCTGGTTCGACACGCTCGATGCCGGCCGGACCGGGTCCATCGCGCAGGCAGACTTCGCCGATCGCTTTCAGGCATTGCTCGACGAGAGCGCGCCGGCCCGCGGTGGCGGCGGCGGTGGGGGCGGCAACGCCGGGACATGGCCCGAGTGGAACCGCATGATTGGCGGCAGTTTCCTCGCGCATCCCTGGCAGCACGTCTGGGTGAAGATTGACGATCCCGACAGTCCGATCACGGCGCCCTTCAAAGGCGAGCCCTTCGAGATCACCGACGAGACCTACACGTTCACACGCGACTCGTTCTCGCGCGGCAACGTGCGAGTGCTGTTGAGCATTGATGTCTCGCGGATGACGCCCGACGAACTCAAGCGCGAGAACCGGCCGTGGGATCACGACTACGCGCTGAGCTGGATTCGGGCCGATGGCAAGGGGCGCGTGTTCTACGCCGCGCATGGCCACGAGCCGCGCGTGTACGCCACGCGGCCGATGCTCGAGCACTATCTGGCCGGGATGCAGTACGCGCTCGGCGACCTCGAGGCTGACGCGCGCCCGCGGCCTTCACCGTAGTCGGGAAGTCTGCCATGGGCCCAGTCTCGTGTTCCCCTGCTCGCACGCCGCAGACTTCCGTCGCGGGCGCGGCTGCCGACACGCCGGCGGCCGAGAGCTCGTAGGCAGCGTCGCCCGCACCGATGGAGGGCCGACGTCTGGTAATGTCGAGACGTATGCGAGGACGGCCAGCCTTCGTCAGTCCGTCCATCCACTCCCTCAATGACGCGTGCCGAGAATCGTCCATTGACCGTTCGCCCCGTCCGCCTCGCGGACTATCGGCCGCCGGACTGGCTCGTCGACACCGTTCGTCTGGACGTCTCGCTGCATCCGACGGCGACCAGCGTCCGGGCCACGCTCCGGGTCAGGCCCAATCCCTCGGTGGCCGCGCCGGGCCCGCTGGTGCTGGACGGCGACGGGTTGACGCTCGTCTCGGCGGGCCTGGATGGCCGGCCGCTACCGGCCGATCGCTACACCGCCACGCCCGAGGTGTTCAGGCTCGCGGACACGCCGGCCCGGGCGTTCACGCTCGAGATCGAGACGCGCGTCGATCCGACGGCGAACACGCAGCTGTCCGGCCTGTATCGGTCCAGCGGGACGTACTGCACCCAATGCGAGGCCGAGGGCTTCCGTCGCGTCTCGTACTTCCCGGACCGTCCGGATGTGATGGCCGTGTTCACCACGCGCATCGAGGCCGATGCGCGGGAGGTCCCGGTCCTGCTCGCGAACGGCAACCTGACCGAACACGGCACGCTCGCGAACGGACGCCACTTCGCGGTCTGGCACGATCCGTTTCCGAAGCCGTCGTACCTCTTTGCCCTGGTGGGGGGGCGGCTCGGCTGCGTGGAGGATCAGTTCGTCACCCGATCCGGGCGCCGCGTCGCGCTCCGGATTTACGTCGAACCGGGCAAGGAAGACCGCTGCGGCCACGCCCTGGCGTCGCTCAAGCACGCCATGCGCTGGGACGAGGAGCGGTTCGGCCGCGAGTACGACCTCGACATCTTCATGATCGTCGCCGTGTCGGACTTCAACATGGGGGCGATGGAGAACAAGGGCCTCAACGTCTTCAACGACAAGTACATCCTCGCGTCGCCCGACACCGCGACCGACACCGACTTCCGCTACATCGACGCCATCGTCGCCCATGAGTACTTCCACAACTGGACGGGCAACCGGATTACCTGCCGCGACTGGTTCCAGCTCTGCCTGAAGGAAGGGCTCACCGTCTTCCGCGAGCACGAATACGTGGCGGATCGGGGATCGCGCGCCGTGGCCCGCATCGCGGTCGTGCGGGCGCTGCAGGCGCATCAGTTCGTGGAGGATGCCGGACCGCTCGCCCATCCGGTGCGGCCCGAGGTCTATACCGAGATCAACAACTTCTATACGACGACGGTCTACGAGAAGGGGGCCGAGGTCGTGCGGATGATTCAGACGCTGCTGGGCCCCGAGCGCTTCCGGCAGGGCATGGATCTCTATTTCGACCGTCACGACGGCGACGCGGCGACGGTCGATCAGTTCGTCCAGTGCTTCGCGGATGCCAGCGGGCGCGATCTCTCGTCGTTCATGCGGTGGTACGCCCAGGCCGGCACGCCCGAAGTGACCGCGCAGGGGCAGCACGACGCGGCGCGTGCGACCTATCGTCTCGATCTCAGCCAGCGGGTGCCGCCCACGCCGAATCAGCCGGAGAAGGCGCCGATGCTGATCCCGCTGGGCGTCGGACTGGTCGGGCCCGATGGCCGCGACCTGCCACTCCGGCCCGCCGCCGGCCGGCCGATCGACAACGGCCTGTTCGTGCTCGATCGCGAGCACGACCGCATCGTGTTCACCGGCGTGACCGAGCCTCCCGTGCTGTCGATCAACCGCGACTTCTCGGCCCCCATCCGGCTGATCACCGATCGATCGCCGGGCGATCTGCGGCGGCTGGCGGCGCACGATTCGGACCTGTTCAATCGCTGGCAGGCCGTGCAGACCCTCGCGATGATGCTGCTCGTCGCCAACGCCGAACGGCTGGCCCGCGGCGACGAGGCGCGCGGCGATGACGGCCTGCTGGGCGCGCTCGACCTGATGCTGCGCGATCCGTCGCTCGAGCCGGCCTTCGTGGCCGAGGTGCTGCAGCCGCCGGGCGAGGCGGACATCGCCCGGGAGATCGGGCACGACGTCGATCCGGAGTCGGTCCACCGCGCGCGCGTCAGCCTGCGAGCGCACATTGGGCGTCACCTGGCCGGCGCGCTCCGCAGGACCTGGGACGCCATGGCCACGCCGGGCGCGTACAGTCCCGATCCGGCTTCCGTCGGTCGTCGCGCCCTGCGCCACACCGCACTCGATCTGCGCGTCGCGGCGGCCGAACCCGGAGCCGTCGACCAGGCGGTGGCGCTGTACCGTGCCGCCGACAACATGGCCGATCGGATGGCCGCCCTCACGACGCTCAACCAGCACGACGGGCCGGAACGGGAGGCCAGCCTGGCGGACTTCGAGGCGCGCTATCGCGACAATGCGCTGGTGCTCGACAAGTGGTTCCTGCTGCAGGCGACGTCGCCGCATCCCGACACGCTGTCGCGCGTCCGCGCGCTGACGGGACATCCTGCCTTCTCGATGGCCAATCCCAACCGTGTGCGGGCCCTGATCGGCTCGTTTGCGCATTTCAATCCGCGGCAGTTCAACCGCGCCGACGGCGAGGGCTACGCGTTCGTCGCGGATCGCATCCTGGAGCTCGATCCCGCCAACCCCCAGGCGGCCTCGCGTCTCGCGACGTCGTTCCGAAGCTGGCGGATGCTCGAGCTCGGCCGTCGCGCCAGCGCCGAAGCGGCGCTACGACGCATGGCCGCGGCGTCCGGGCTCTCGCGCGACGTCGCCGACATCGTCGCCAGGGCGCTCGAGTCACCTCGATAGTTATTGTCGCCACCGATCGAGCGACGCGGCGGTCAGGAACACGAGCCCTTTCACCATCATCTGGTCGTACGGACTGACGTTGTGGAGATTGAGGCCGTTGTTGAGGATGCCGATGAAGAACGCGCCCGCGAGGGTGCCCCAGATCGACCCGCGGCCGCCGGCGAGGCTGGTGCCCCCGACGACGACGGCGGCAATGGCGTCGAGTTCGTAGAGCTCGCCCGCGCGGGGATACCCCGCGCTCAGGCGCGAGGCCACGAGGACCCCGGCCAGGCCGGCGCCGAGTCCACACAGAACGTACACGTTCAACAGAACGCGGCTGACGCGGATGCCCGACAGCCACGCCGCGTCGCGGTTGCCGCCCGTCGCGTACACGTGACGGCCGAACGGCGTCCGCATCAGCAGCACCCACGCGACCGCGAACGTCAGGGCGAGCGCGATCGCCATCGGCCACATCTGGCTGAACCCCGCAAAGGACGCCGGCAGCCCCGAGATGGTCCGGGCATCCGTGTACTTGAACGCCGCTCCCCGGACCATCAACATCGTGGCCAGGGTAACGACGAAGGGCGCCACGGCGAGACGCGTGACGACCAGCCCGTTGACGACGCCCACGAGCACGCCGGTGGCCAGGCCGACGGCGATGCCGGCCGGGACACCCCATCCCTGCGCGATGGCGTCGGCGCACAGCACACCGGACAGCGCCACGACCGATCCCACCGAGAGATCGATGCCGCCGGTCAGGATCACGAACGTCATGCCGGCGGCAATCACGGCAGGGAACGCGTTCTGCCGCAGGACGTTCGCCACATTGTCCGCGGTGAAAAAGGCGTCCGTGGCGAGGGCCAGCACGACGCACTCCACGGCCAGCGCAATGAAGATGGCGTAGCGCGCGAACAGGCGGCGGGCGGTCATGCGCCGGTGGCCAGCGCCATGACGGCATCGGGCGTGGCTCGATCGCGTGTCAGCTCGCCGGCGGTGCGCCCGTCGCGCATCACGACGACCCGATCCGACAGGCCGAGGAGCTCCGGCAGGTCGGACGAGATCATCAGGATGGCGAGACCGTCGGCGGTCAGATCGTTCATCAGCCCGTAGATCTCCGCGCGGGCGCCCACGTCGACGCCCCGCGTCGGTTCGTCGAGGATGAGCACCCGGCAGGGGGCGAGGAGGAAGCGTCCCAGGAGCGTCTTCTGCTGGTTGCCGCCCGACAGCGTGCCGGCCGTCTGCGAGAGCCCGGTCGAGCGCACGTGGAACCGGCGCGCCGTCGCCGAGGCCGCCGCGCGCTCGCGCGCGGGCGACAGATATCCGGCGCGCGTGAAACGCCGCACGTAGGCCATCGTCAGATTCGCACCTGTGGTCATGTCCGGGAACATGCCGCGGCCCTTGCGATCTTCGGTCACGTACGCCAGTCCGCGCGCGATGGCCTCCGCGGGAGTGCGGAATACGACCGGCCGGCCATCGAGCTCGACCGTGCCGCCGGCCGCGGGCAGCGCGCCGGCCATCGCGAGCGCCGCGGCCGTGCGGCCTGCCCCCACGAGCCCGGCGAGCCCGACAATCTCCCCCTCGCGGATCGACAGAGACACGTCGCGGACCCGCGGCGGCGCCGTCAGCCGCGACACCGCCAGGCGCGTCGTTCCGGGCCGCGCCCGGCGCGGCGGAAACTCCTCCGACACGTCGCGGCCGACCATCCACCGGATGACCTGGCGGCGGTCGACATCGGCCGTCTGCGACGTCTGGATGTGCCGGCCGTCACGAAGCACCGTGATGCGATCCGCCAGCGCGAACACTTCCTCGAGGCGGTGGGACACGTAGACGACCGCGAGTCCGTTGGCGCGCAACCGGCGCACGACGGTCAGGAGCCGGTCCCCTTCGCGGCCCGACAGGGCGGCGGTCGGTTCGTCGAGCACGATCACGCGCGCCTCGCTGATGAGCGCCCGGGCAATCTCCACGAGCTGCTGTTGGGCCACGCTGAGGTCACGCACCGGACGGGCGGGATCGATCGCGAGTCCCAGGTCGTCGAGGCAGCGGCGGATGGCTGCCGTCTGGTCGCCCCGGCGCAGGATGGGGCCGCGCTCGCGGCCGAGTCTGAGGTTGTCGGCCACGCTCATGAAGGGGACGAGCGTGAACTCCTGATAGACGACGCTGATGCCGAGTTGCCGCACGTGCCGGGGATCGCCGGCCGGCAGCGGAACGCCATCGAGGCTCACGAACCCGGCGTCGGGCCGGACGGCGCCGCCGAGCATCCTGATCAACGTGGATTTGCCCGCGCCGTTTTCGCCGACGAGCGCGTGCACCTCGCCGGCGGCCACGTCGAAGTTCACGGCGTCGAGCACGCGAACGCCGCCGTAGATCTTGGTGAGTCCCGAGGCCGACAGGCGGGCGGAGGAGGCATCCGGCATGTGTTCCGCGCGGACACCTTAGCGCGGCGCTGGGCGGCTGTCCCGAAAAATCGACACCGGCCGGCGACGCGTTTTCAGCGACTCGATAATGACTCTCGACCGGTGCACGGCCCCATGGCCGGTCACCACCTGAACGATCCCCCATGCGGCTCAGATCCGGCTCCCGGCTCGGTCCGTACGAAATCGTGTCGCTCCTCGGCGTGGGGGGCATGGGCGAGGTGCATCGTGCCCGCGACACGCGGCTCGATCGCGAGGTCGCCGTCAAGGTCCTGTCCGCCGCGCACGTGGCCGATCCCGGCTTTCGGAGCCGCTTCGAGCGCGACGCGTGGACGCGGCCGCGAAGGAAAGCGCCAAGCCCGTGCCGGTGCTGGAAAGCGTGAACTCGCTGCTCTCGGGCTACACGGCGTTCGACCTGGCCGGAAGGCTGGCGGATGGTATCCTACTGCCATGCGAACTACCATCGACAAGGCAGGACGCTTGGTCATTCCGGCGGCGGCCCGGGATCGGCTCGGCCTGACGCCTGGCACGCTGCTCGAGGTGTCCGTCGACGAAACCGGCCTCCGGCTGGAGCGCGTGGCGTCCGGCCCACAACTGGTTCGCATCGGGAAGCGTCTGGTCGCCCGGCCGACGGTGAGTCCCGACGATCGGCCGATCGTGGATGTGGCGGCCCTGGTGGAAGAGGAGCGCAACCGGTGGCCCTAGCGGTCGAAGCCCGCGGCGCGGCCGCGCGCTCGGGCGTCTTTCTGGACACCAGCGTGCTGCTCGCCGGACTGGTGGACTTCGGCCGCCAGAGCGCACCCGCTCAGCAGGTGATGCTGGCGGTGGCCGAGCGGGCGGTGACGGCCGGAACCGCCTGGCACTGCTGCCTCGAGGTGTATTCGGTGGCGACGCGGCTTCCGCCGGAGTTCCGTCTCGCGCCGGCGGACGCCGCCCGGTTGTTGCAGGAGGAAGTCTTTGCCCGCCTGGCGATTCACGATCTCCCGGCGGCGGATCGGGTGTCGTTCGTGACAGCGCTCGTGCAGGACGGCATTGCGGGAGGACGCATCTACGACGCGCACATCGCCGACGTCGCGCGCGCCGCGGGGGCCGGCGTGATCGTCACGGACAATCGGCGCCACTTTCTCGCGGCGCTCCGGCATGGCATCCGCGTGGAAACACCGGCCGAGTTCATCGCCGCGCGCAAGCGCCGCCAGACGTAGCGGGTGTGATGAAATCCCGGCGCGCCGTGTTGAAGGGTCTGGTCGCGGCTGTGGTCGGCTCGCCCCTGCCGTCGCCCAGGCGAGCGGGCGAGGCGGAGTCGATCATGCAGAACCAGTCGCGACCATGGATCACCGTCCGGGGCATCTACGGCGGCTACCTGCGCGAAATGCGTGAGCGTGACCGGACGCCCGCCGACTATGGCATCAACGCCGTGTGGGTCGGCTCCGGCAGCCTGAACGTCGCGGCGGTCGCCGAGATGCGCGGGCTGGGGCTGCAGGTGTTCGCCGAGTTCAACTCCATGCACGCGGCGCAGTACTTGAAGACGAATCCCGATGCCGCGCCCATCGGTCCCGACGGCCAGCCGTCGCCGCCGCCGCAGGGCTGGCAGGGCGTCAGCGCCTTTCACCCCGGGTATCGCCGCGACCGCATGACCGAGTTCCGTCGCGTCCTCACGGCGTTCGACATCGACGGCATCTGGCTCGACTACCACCACGCCCATGCGAACTGGGAGCAGGCGCAGCCGGACCTGCCGGACACCGATTTCTCGCCGCACGCCCTGCGGGCATTCACCGAGACCACCGGTATCGCTCTGCCGGCCGACGTGCCGGCGGCGGCCAGGCTGCTTCTCGGTACTCACCGCGAAGCCTGGACGACATTCCGCTGCGATGTCTTCACCGGCTGGGTGCGCGAATATCGCGCGATCCTGAACGACGTTCGCCCTCGCGCGTTGCTCGGAACGTTCCACTGTCCCTGGTCGCCGGAGGATGACGACGGCGCGATTCGCCACAAGCTCGCAATCGATCTGCCGGCGCAGGCGCGCTATCTGGACGTGTTCAGCATCATGCCGTATCACGCACGCTTCGGTCACGCGGCCGATCCGGCGTGGATCGGCCGCCAGGTCAGCGCGCTCGGCCGGCTGCTGAAGGTGGAAGGCAAGCCTGGCGAGACGCCGCGGATCTGGCCGATCGTGCAACTGGCCGATTGGGGCGAACGCGTGCCGGTCGAGGAGATCGCGACGGTGCTCGATCACGGCACGCGCCCACCCGCGACGGGCGTGATGGCATTCAATTGGGGCGGCCTCGCCAAGGAGTGGGAGAAAGTTGAGGCGATCGGGCAGGCGTACAGGTCGCTGAGCCAACTCTCGTAGCCCCCGGGCATCACGGCCGCAGCCTGACCCCGCGGCGACGGCTTCAGGACAGCTGCTTCTGCAGCACGTCGAAGACCAGGTCGTCGCGTCGCGGCAGGCCGAAGCGGGTATCGCCGTACGGAA
Organism: uncultured Solibacteraceae bacterium; assembly: GCA_964517075.1. GTDB lineage: Bacteria > Acidobacteriota > Vicinamibacteria > Vicinamibacterales > SCN-69-37 > CAZFAT01. Next base: position 1,861 of record CAZFAT010000271.1, on the reverse strand, counting down.
ACGGCTGCTGCTCGCCAGTCCGCCGGTACCCGCGGCGTTCGTACCAGGCGATGAGCTCCGGGCGCTGCGCGATCACCGTCAGGTGCATCGATTGCGCGGACCAGTGCGTCACGGTCCAGCGTTCCGCCGCCTCGAGCAGCCGACTTCCGCGACCGGCGCCCTGAGCCGTCGGCCGAATCGTCAGCATCCCGAGATAGCAGGCGCAGCCCTGGCGTTGGAGCCGGACGCACCCAACCGGCGACGACGTCGGCTCGTCGTCCTGTTCGGCGATGAGGACGACGGTGTCCGGCTCCGCCACGTCGGCGGCGAGCCCGACCGTGTCGACGCGTTGGCCGCCGAGCAGGTCGGCCTCGGTGGTCCACCCGGCGCGACTGGTCTCGCCGCGATACGCGGAGTTGACGAGCGACACGAGTGCCGGAATGTCCGCCGGGGTGGCAGGCCGCGTGATCACGGTGAGTCGTCCCGCACCATCGCGCGGAGTGCCGGCTCGAGCCGGTCGGCCATGAGGGCGTAGCCGCGGTCGTTTGGATGGATGCCGTCGGCCATGAGATCGCGCCGGCCCAGAATGCCGGCAAAGATGTCGGGCACGAGCGCCGACGACGTGCGTTCTGCGAGCGCCTCGTACGCGTTGCCGTGACCGCCGCTCAGGAACCCGATCTCCACCGTCGCCAGCACCACGGCCGCGCCGCGATCTCGGATGCGCGTCACAATCGTCTCGAGGTTCTCCATCGTCTGCTCCCGCGGCAGCCGCCGGAGCAGGTCGTTGCCGCCCAGCACTACGACCACCACGCGCGGGCGGCGGCTGAGCACCGCGCCATCGAGGCGCGCCAGCGCCGAGGCCGTCGTATCGCCGCTCCGTCCGGCGTTGATGATGGGGACCCTCAGCCGGCGCGAGAGCACCGATACCAGATCCTGACCGGGCGAGGCGCCCACGCCCTGCACGAGACTGTCGCCAAAGGCGATGACCCGGTCGCCCGCCGTCGGCCGGGCTGGACCGGACGCCTCCGGCCAGCTGAACCAGACGGCCAGACTGGCGAGCGCGGCCACCCCGGCGGCGAGGAGCCAGTGTCGGCGTGGCATGCGGCTATGATGCCTCGACATGGGGATGTCGAAAACGCTCGCGCTGATTCTCCTCGCGCTCGCTACGGTCGTTCCTGCCGGGGCCCGGCACTCGGAGGCGCCGTTCCAGCAGCCGCGCGAGACCTACGACTACTGGCGTGTCCAGCGCGAAATGATCCAGCGCGGACAGCAGGCCCTCATGACCTGCAACGGTCTGTTCACCTCGCACCGGACGATCGCGCAGATCTTTGCCCAGGAGCTGAAGGTCCTGCCGACACCCATCGGCACGGCCGCCGGCGGTGACTACACGATCGATCGCGCGCGCCAAGCGATCGCCGTCGGCGCCGCAGGACCCGTCCCTGTGATGCGGGCCGCGTTTCGCGACGGCCTGGGTTGCATCGTCCTCGCTCCCGATCAGACCTTCGACGACATCGACCGGTTGCCGTCGCTGACGACGCCGCCACCAGCTGGGAATCCGGCGGCGACGCCGTGGCCGGACGGTGACCTGGTGACACAGGCGCCGCTCCCGGCCGGCATCGATCCGGTCGCGCTGCGGGCGGCGTCGGACTGGGCGTTCGATCGTCCGTCGCCCGAGCAGGTGACGCTGAGCCTCCTGGTGGTGCACGACGGCCGGATTGTTCACGAACGCTACGCGCCCGGCGTCGACATGACGACGCGCACGCGGACGTGGTCCACGGCGGAGAGCCTTGCCGCCACGCTGTTCGGCATCCTCGTCGATCAGGGGAAGATGACGCTCGACGGGCCGCTGGCCATCCCGTGGCTTCCCGAGGTCGCCGGGCTG
>CAZFAT010000270.1:0-5096 GCA_964517075.1 uncultured Solibacteraceae bacterium | reverse complement strand
CCACGGCGCGGGACACCGTGTTGCCGCTGGTGCTCCGCGGCGACGACTTCTTCCGGGGCGCCGTGATCTCCGCGCTCGGTGACTACGGGGCGCGCTATGCCCTCAAGCCGCTGACAGACGTGGCGCTCCTCGATGGTCCCTTGCAGGACGATGCCATCACGGCCCTCGGCCGCATCGGCGATCCGTCCGTGAAGGGCACGCTGGCGACGCTGCAAAAGGCGGCCGCCCGCGACGTCCAGCCGACGATCTCGGCGGCCTTCTGTCTCATCGGCATCGATTGCGACGCGCGAACCGCGTATGTGACCGAGAGCCTGCAGTTCGCGGCCGTCAATGATGGCCATCAGCCGCTGCTGCGCGGGGCGGTTCACGCAGCCGCCGTGCTGGCCATCGGCGGTCGCGAGGGGGCACTCCGCGTTCTCGTCGAGCAGGGCCTCCGTTCACAGGATCCGGCCCGGGCGGCGATCGCGCTGGGGGTGGGCACGGTCGCGATTCGGCAGCCGCTCCGGATGTTGCAGTTCCTCGAGGCGCAACCTGACGTGAAGCCGGCCATCCTGCTCCTCCGGGAAGCCTTCGACATGCTGTCCGAGGACCTTGACGAGGAGCGTTTCTACGTGCAGATCCGGCGGGCGCACTGGGACGCGCCTGCCGATTCCGTCCGGCGACGCACCGCCGCCGCGGTGATTGAGATCGCGGAGTTCTAGGGGACCAGGTGGACTATCGCCACTCGGGAGTGGATATCGATGCCGGCAACGACGCCGTCCGGCGCATCAAGTTGCTGGCTCGCACGACGTACACCCCCGCGGTGCTGTCCGGGGTTGGCGCCTTCGGTGGACTGTTCGCGCTCGATGGAGGCGTTCAGGATCCCGTGCTCGTCGCGAGCGCGGATGGCGTCGGGACGAAGCTGAAGGTCGCGTTTCTCGCCGGCGTGCACGACACGATCGGCGTCGATCTCGTCAATCACTGCGTCAACGATATTCTTGTCCAGGGCGCCCGCCCGCTCTTCTTTCTGGACTACCTGGCCACCGCGCGCCTCGCGCCGGCTGTGGTGGAGCAGGTCGTGACCGGTGTCGCACGGGCCTGCCGGGAGAATGTCTGCGCCTTGCTCGGCGGGGAAACCGCGGAGATGCCCGGGTTCTACGCCGAGGGTGAGTACGACATCGCCGGATTCATCGTCGGAGTCGTGTCACGGGCGCACCTCATCGACGGGAGCCGCATCGTTCGCGGGGACACGCTGGTTGCGCTGCCTTCGTCGGGTCTCCACACCAACGGGTATTCACTGGCGCGCGCCATTATCTTCGATCGACTGAAGCTGCGAGTGGACAGCGTGGTCAGCGACCTCGGCGAGACCGTGGGTCGCGCGTTGCTTCGCCCGCATCGATCGTATCTGTCGGCGATGGGGCCGCTCCTCGACGGCGGGCGACTGAAGGGCATGGCGCACATCACCGGCGGCGGCATCGTCGAGAACCTTCCCCGCACGCTGCCCGAGGGTTTGACATTCACGATTGACCGTGGGAGCTGGACGATTCCTCCGCTCTTCGCGTGGCTCCAGGGGGCTGGCCAGGTTCCAGAGAGCGAGATGTTCCGGGCGTTCAACATGGGCGTCGGTCTCGTGCTCGTGTGTGGCCCTGGTGATGCGCCGGACCTGCTGGAAGACCTGCGGACCCGAGGCGAGGCGCCGTGGGTCCTTGGCGAAGTCCGTTGACGAACTGTTAATCAGACCGAGCCAGGCATGCGATCCGAGGAACGGTGTACTGACGACAGGCAGGCGCGGGTTGGCCTGGAATCGTTCCGCGGCGCTGCACCAGGGCCAGTCCTGGGCTCGCGAGACGAAGCCGGCCCGCAACGCCTGCTGCTCAACCTCGCAGCACGCACGCAGCAGGTCGGCGGCTCTCCCGAGGCGCAGGAGCTGGGGCGGTGCGACGGTGTCCCGTGCGGGCAGCGCGTGCCCCTGGAACGTACACCGGCGCTGCATGTGGGTATGGGCTACCCAGGCCGCCAGTCGGGCGACGCGGTGCGCGTCAGCAGGGCCTGCGACAATATGCCAATGGGTGGGCATGAGGCAGTACGCAATGAGTCTGACGGGATACCGGCCGAAGCCCTCGCTCAGAATCGCGAGAAACCCGCGATAGTCGTGCGCCCTGAGCAACGCGTGGGCGCGCCTCGACCGACGTTGCACGACGTGAAAGAAATCCTTCGGAGTGGCTTGTTGGCGGGTATCCGGCACGTGACGACCTCCCCTGGCGCCGAGGAGCGTAGCAAGCCTGATGCCGCCTCCGCCGGACACTCGACAGGTGCCCCAAGGTCATGCTGACGCAGACGGGTCGGCGTCGAATTGCGGTTCTGGTCTCTGGGCGCGGTAGCAATCTCCAGGCGATCATCCGCGCGGTAACAGATGGTCGTCTGGAGGCTGATATCGCGCTGGTGTTGACCAACCGTGCGGAGGCCCCGGGGCTCGGGCACGCAGCCGCCGCGGGTCTGCCGACACGGGTGCTGGCGCACGGGGACTTCCCGGATCGGAACGCGTTCGACGCCGCGCTCGCCGAGGTCCTGACGGCCGCCAGCGTTGATCTCGTCTGCCTGGCCGGATTCATGCGACGGGTGGGACCTTCGCTGCTCGACAGGTATCCGCGTCCCATTCTCAACATTCATCCCTCGCTGTTGCCCGCCTTCCCCGGCCTGAACGCTCAGCAGCAAGCCGTCGATCACGGGGTGAAGATCACCGGAGTGACGGTGCATTTCGTCACCGCTGAATTGGACGCCGGTCCGATCGTGCTACAGCGTGCCGTGCCCGTCTTCGACGACGACACGGCGGAGACGCTGTCGGCCCGGCTGCTGTCCGTCGAACACGATCTCTATCCCGAGGCGATTCACCGTGTCCTCCATCGCCCGTGGCACCTCGTGGGGCGACGGGTGCAGTTCGACCACCACGAACCGCCGCTACGGTAAGCTCTCGCGTGTGATGACTGCAGACGAGCAGTTGGTCTTTCTCACGCGCGGCTGCGTCGATGTGGTCCGTCGCGGCGAGCTTCGATCGAAGATCGAGCACGCGCTCGCTGCCGGACGGGCATTGACGATCAAGGTCGGATTCGATCCGACAGCGCCGGATCTGCACCTCGGTCACACCGTCATCCTGCGCAAGATGAGGCATTTCCAGGATGCCGGGCACCGGGTGGTGTTCGTCGTCGGAGATTTCACGGCGCTGATTGGCGATCCCTCCGGCCGATCGAAGACGCGGCCGCCCGTGACGCCGGACGAGGTGACGGCGAACGCTGCCACATACCAGGCACAGGTGGGCGGAATCCTCGATCCCGCGAAGACGGTCGTCGAATTCAATTCGCGCTGGCTCAGTTCGCTGGGTGCCGAGGGCATGATTCGGCTGGCGTCCCGGTACAACGTCGCGCAGATGCTCGAACGGCGCGATTTTCGGCAGCGCTATGAGGCGGGCCGGCCTATCGCGGTGCACGAGTTCCTGTACCCGCTGGCCCAGGCGTACGACTCGGTCGTGCTCAAGGCTGACGTGGAGCTGGGTGGCACCGACCAGCTCTTCAATCTGAATGTGGGTCGCGACGTCATGCCCTCGTACGGCCTCGATGCGCAGGTCGTGATGACCGTGCCCCTCCTCGAGGGCCTGGACGGCGTCGAGAAGATGTCCAAGAGCCTCGGCAATGCCGTGGGCATCACCGAGGCTCCCGGGGAGATGTTCGGCAAGCTCATGTCCATCAGCGACGAGCTCATGTGGCGGTACTACGAACTGCTTACCGACCGCACGGTCGGGGATATTGCGACTCTGAAGGGCGACGTGGCCGCCGGTCGCGTCCATCCGAAGGAGGCGAAGGCTGCCCTGGCCGGTCTCGTCGTGGGCGATTTCCACGGTGAGCCGGCCGCGCGTCGGGCGCGCGAGACTTTCGAGGCCCGGTTCGGTCGGGGAGAAATCGCCGTCGAAACCCTGCCACAGGTGGTCCTGACGGTCGAGGGCGAGTCCATGGCCCTGACGAAGGTCATGGTGGGTGCCGGCCTGGCGGCATCCGCGAGCGAAGCCATGCGGAAGATTCAGCAGGGCGGGGTCAGAGTCGGCCGGCAACGTGTGAACGATGGCCGGCACCGGCTGGCCGCCGCGCAGCAAGCCCCGATTTTGCTCGAGGTGGGGCGGCGAGCGGTGCTGGTGACGCTCCGGCAAGCGTGAATCGCGGTTTCGGCCGACAGGACGCAGGAGCGACGAGTTCTTGACGCTGCCGGATTCGAGGCGTAGACTGAAAATTGCCTGAGCGCACGGCGAAGGCGCCTGTTTGAGGTGCCATCAGTGGTGCGGCATGGGTCCCACGTCAGGCCTGACGGACCAACGGCCTGGCGTTTCGGGGTTGACAGCGACACAGCACTGTCCTAAAGTTGGAAGGTTCCCCTGGGCACGGTCGTGCCCGCAGGGAACTCCGGGCCGCGATGAGGTCCCCGGTTCTTTGAAAACTAGATAGAACGTGCAAGCACAGCCCGTCGAGTATCAGCGGGTAGCGTGGTCGCGGTGACTCGTCGAAAGGCGGGTAGTCGGGACCGGGCTGCCTCACACTTGACGTGAGCCGGCGCAGGGGTCGTTCCGCGGAGTGATTCGCGGTCCGGCGGGGAGAAAGCCCCGTCTGACGACTCGGACGCTGGCTCGAATCCGAAGAGCCGAATTGTCAGGCTTCGAGGGTTGAACGGGTTGTCCCGGAGCGCCCTCCGAGAGGGGGGAGCGAAGGGCGACGCATTTAACTTGAGAGTTTGATCCTGGCTCAGAATCAACGCTGGCGGCGTGCCTAATACATGCAAGTCGAACGCGAAAGCCCCGCAAGGGGCAAGTAGAGTGGCAAACGGGTGAGTAACGCGTGGGCGACCTACCTTCGAGTGGGGGATAACCTTCCGAAAGGAGGGCTAATACCGCATGACATTCCGTGTTTGGATACACGGACATCAAAGTCGGGGATCGCAAGACCTGACGCTTGGAGAGGGGCCCGCGTCCGATTAGCTAGTTGGTGAGGTAACGGCTCACCAAGGCTCCGATCGGTATCCGGCCTGAGAGGGCGGACGGACACACTGGGACTGAGACACGGCCCAGACTCCTACGG
>CAZFAT010000269.1:0-4808 GCA_964517075.1 uncultured Solibacteraceae bacterium | reverse complement strand
ATCCCTACGCGCTCGCGCTGCCGCACGATCAGTTCGAGGCGCAGCTCGATGCGCTGACGCCGGCCATCGGCGACGCGGTCGTGGTGGCGCCCGTGTCCTCCCGGTCGGGCCGCTTCGGCTTCTCGGCGGCCCACGTCTCGGCGCTCGAGCGCCGCGGCTACCTGATCGAATCGAGTGTCGCGCCGCTCTTTTACGAAGCGCACAAGCAGGGACCGGACTTCGTCGATGCGCCGCTCACGCCGTACTTCCTCGCCTATGACGACCCGGCGCGCGCCGGCACGAGCGACCTGCTCGAGCTGCCCATTTCCGCGGCGCTGAACCGGCGGGTGCCCGCGTGGGTGGCGCGCGCGTACGGCCGGCTGCCGTGGCCGTACACGACGCGGCGCGCGCTGCGGCTCGCGGGCCTGGCCCACGTTCGGTGGCTGCGCCCCTCCTACAGCAGCCAGGCCGACATGATCGCGTTGGCCGACCAGATCGCGAGCGGCGGCGTGCCGTTGCTGAACATGCTCTTCCACTCGAGCGAGGCCATCGTGGGTGGCTCTCCCTACAACCGCACGCAGGCCGAGCTCGATGCGTTCTTCGATCGGCTGTCCGCCACTCTCACGCACGCCACCCGGGTGCTGGGCGCGCGCCCGATGACGTTTGCCGAATTCAGACGCGATTTCCTGTCAGCCGCCGGCCATGGAGGGCATCGGCGGTCCGCCTGACTGAACGCCCCGCGGCATGCACATCTGCCACGTCTCGCCGCACCTGCCGCCCGACCAGGCCGCGAACGCGCTGCTGCCGGCTCAGCTTGGCCGCTGGGCCGCAGCGCGCGGCGACGAAGTCACGTTCGTCGCGCACGATCCGGCGCAGGGCGGCACGAACGGCGAGGAGCTGCCCGGCCGCGTCCGCCGACTGCCGAACCGGCGATCTCCATCGTGGCTGGCGCGCACGTTGCGGACCGCGACGTGGAGCCGCGCGCGCGCCGTGACGGCCGCGCTCGACGCGCTCGCGGCGTCGGCGACACTGCTCCACCTGCACAGCAACGGCCTGATCATCGAAGTGGCCGCGGCGTGGGCCAGGCGCCGGCGCCGGCCCTACGTACTGACGCTCTACGGCACGGAGATCTGGCACTACCGGCCGCGCTGGCCGATCGATCCGTTCACGAGTGCCTACCGCGGCGCCTCGGTCGTGACCTTCTACAGCCGGCGTCTCGAAGAGCGCGCGCGCAGTCTCGGCCTCGATCGTCCGGGGATGTCAGTGATCTACCCGCCGGTCAGCCCCGCGTTCGTGCCGGCTGACGCCCGGACGCGCGTCGCGACCCGCGCGGCGCTCGGCGTCAGCGAGCCCTTCGTGATCCTGAACGTCAAGCGCCTGCACGAACTCGCGGGCCAGACGTACCTGATCGATGCGTTTGCGCGCGTCGCACGTCGGAGGCGCGATGTCCGCCTCGTAATCTGCGGCACGGGCCCCCTGCGGCAGGATCTCGAGGCACAGGCCGCCTCGGCCGGGGTCGCCGACAAGGTGACGTTCACGGGCCTGGTCGCCAACGACACCGTGGCCCGCTGGGCGGCGGTGGCGGACGTCTTCGCGCTGCCGTCGCTCCTCGAGGCCATGCCCACCGTGGCCGTGGAAGCGCTGGCGGCGGGCACGCCGGTCGTCTCCGCCAATCACCCGGGCGGCCTGGAACTCCACGAGATGTTCGGCGACGACGTCCGCGTGGTGCCGACGACCAACGTGGATCGGCTGGCCGACGCCTTGGACGACGCCATTGACCATCCGCGCCGCACGCACCCGGCCACGGCCAGCGCCCTTGCCACACGGTTCAGCCCGGCTGCAGTCGAGGCCGCGTACTGGGCGCTGTATGGACAGGTGGTGGGAAAGCGATGAGCCATGAACAGTGAGCTCAAAGCTCATCGCTCAAAGCTGACGGCTTCCGTGTACAGTCGTGCCCTATGCCCCTCCTCGATCAGATCACTCACGACATTGCGGATGCCATGCGTCAGAAGGATCAGGCGTTGCTCGCGCCGCTCCGGATGCTGAAGGCGGCGCTGGTGAACAAGGAAGTGGAACGCGGCCGGGCGCTCGACGAGGCCGAGTCGCTGCAGGTGGTCGGCCAGCTCGGGAAGCAGCGGCGGGACGCCATCGAGCAGTTTCGGGCCGGCGGCCGGCCGGATCTGGCGGACAAGGAGGAACGGGAGATTATCGTCCTTCAGCGCTATCTGCCACCGGCGGCGGGCGAGCAGGCCATCGCCGAAGCCATCGAGGCGGCCGTGACCGAGACCGGCGCGGCGAGTCCCAAGGACATGGGCAAGGTGATGAAAGCGGCCACCGCGCGGCTCACGGGCCTGACCGTCGATGGGCGGGCCCTGAGCGAGGCTGTGAAGGCCCGGCTCGGCCGGTAGACGCCGCAAACTTTTCTCGCGGGATTCCGTCTAACCGAGTGAAAGGCACCGACAAGCCTCTCATCCATCCTCCGGGCAGGGGCCTCGATCCGATTAGCCCTCGGGTTGAGGCCCCTACTTTTTTTCGGTACGCTGAGCGCCTCGGTCCTGTCGCTCCGCGGCTCCGGCCGGCTCCGCCCCTGGCGGGTTCCCTCTTGCCGTTTCCCATCCTGGCACCCGGCCTGACCCGATGAAGGGCCGGCTTGCCAGATCGGCCGGGCTGATCGGCCTTGCCACCCTTTCGAGCCGCATTCTCGGACTCGTTCGCGACGTCGTCCAGGCCCGTTACTTCGGCACCGGCCTGCAGGCGGACGCCTTCGTGGTGGCCACCCGGATTCCCACCCTCCTTCGCGATCTCTTTGCCGAAGGCGCCATGAGCGCGGCGGTCGTGCCCACGCTCTCGCGCGTCCTCCAGCGCGAAGGGGCGGCGGCGGCGTGGCGACTGGGGGCGCAGGTCATCAACGGGCTGCTGCTCGTGACGGCCGTCTTCGTGGTGCTGGGCATCGTCTTTGCCGAACCGCTGGTGCACTTCTACGCGACGGGCTTCGCCGATACCCCCGAGAAGCTGGCGCTGACGGTCCAGCTCACGCGCGTGAACATGCCCTTTCTGCTGCTGGTGGCCGTGGCGGCCGCCGGCATGGGCATGCTCAACGCGATGCGGCGCTTCTTCATGCCGGCGCTCGCCCCTGCCCTCTACAACGTCGTGTTCATCGCGTGCACGATCGTCTTCGTCCCGCTCTTCTACAGCATGGGCGTCGCACCGGTCATGGCCCTGTCGGCGGGCATGCTGCTCGGCGGCGCTGCGCAGATGGTGGCGCAGTGGCCGGCGCTGCGGCGCGAAGGCTATCGTCACGCGTGGCGCCTGGACGTCCGCGACCCGCGGCTGCGCGAGGTCCTGCTACTCATGGGCCCCGGGACGCTCGGCGTGGCGGCCGCGCAGATCAACCTGCTGGTCAATACGAAGCTCGCCACCGCCGAGGACGGCGCGGCAACGGCGCTCACCTACGCCTTCCGGCTGATGTACATGCCGATTGGCATTTTCGGCGTGTCGGTGGCGACCGCGGCGATTCCCGAACTGGCGCGTCACGCGGCGGAACGCGCGCCCCAGGACATGCGGTCGACGTTGTCGTGGGGCCTGCGGCTGATGCTGATGCTGAGCGTGCCGGCGACGCTCGGCTTGATCGTGCTCGCGGAACCGATCATTCAGCTGCTCTTCGAGCGGGGGCAGTTCGACGCCGCTTCCACGACGATGACGGCCGGCGCGCTGGCATTCTACGCGCCGGGCATCGTCGGCTACTCCATCGTCAAGATCGCCTCCCCGAGCTTCTATTCGCTGCAGGACGCGCGGACGCCGATGGTGGTCAGCCTCATCACGATTGCCGTGAACCTCGTGCTGAACATCTGGCTGAACAGCGTGATGGGTTTCCGGGGTCTGGCGCTGGGATCGGCGATTGCGGCCAACATCAATGCCGGGCTCTTGCTGTGGCTGCTCGCGCGGCGCCTCGACGGCATCGATGCCGGGCGCGTGGCCGCGTCGTTTGCCAAGATCCTCCTGGCGTCCCTCGCGATGGCCGCGGCCGCGTTCTGGACGGACGCGGCGCTGGGCGGGTGGTTGCCTGCCGACCTCGGGGGCGGTGCAATCGTCCCGCGCGCCCTGCGCGTGCTCGGCGGCATCGCGGCGGGACTCGCCGTCCTGGCCCTCAGCGCCTGGGCGCTGCGCATCGACGAGTTCCGTCAGGCGATGACGCGCCTCGGGTCGCGCGTCAGACGCGGATCGGATCAAACCTAGATCAGGTCTGCTAGCATCCTTCCGTGCGCCGTTATCCGCCGTCGAGCGCGATGGTGTGGGGGCCGGGCCCCATCACGCCGGCCGTCCGGGCGCTGATCATCGCCAACCTCGGCGTCTTCGTCATCACGCTGTTCGCCGCCGCGCCGCTCATCGATCTCTTCGGACTCACGCCGGCCGACGTGCTGACGCGGCGGCGGATCTGGCAGCCCGTCACCTACCTGTTCCTCCACTCGCCGACGGCCCTGACGCACATCCTGTTCAACATGCTCGCCGTCTGGATGTTCGGCGTGGATCTCGAGCGGCGTTGGGGCACCAGGTTTTTCGTGAAGTACTACTTCACGACCGGCGTCGGCGCCGCGGCGTCGGTGATCCTACTGTCGCTGCTGCCGTTTGGCTGGACCAGCTCGCTCTGGATGGCGACGACGATTGGCGCGTCGGGATCGGTGTACGGCCTCCTCATGGCGTGGGCGCTCCTGTTCCCGCACCGCCAGATTCTGTTCATGTTCATCTTTCCGTTGCCGGCGCGCGTGTTCGTGCTCATCATCGGCGCCATCGCGCTGCTCTCGGCCATTGGCGCGAGCGGCGGGCCGGTG
>CAZFAT010000268.1:0-4823 GCA_964517075.1 uncultured Solibacteraceae bacterium | reverse complement strand
CTCGATTTGCCGAGCGGCGACCGCCGCGAGCGCGTCATTCAGTACGTCTATGCGCGGTACGGCCCGCAGGGCGCGGCCATGACGGCCAACGTCATCAGCTACCGCGGCCGCAGCGCGACGCGGGAAGTGGGGAAGGTCCTGGGACTCCCGGCCGACGACATCGATCGGCTGGCGCGGATGATGAGCCAGTTCGAGTTCGTCGATCCCGAGGAAACGCTCGCCCGGCATCTGCTCGAGTCGGGGCTCAATCCCGAGGAACCGCGGTATCGCCAGTTCGCGCGCCTCTGGCGCGACATGCAGGATCTGCCGCGCCATCTCGGGCAGCACTCGGGCGGCATGGTGGTGTGCCAGGGCCGGCTCGACGAGGTGGTGCCGCTCGAGCCCGCCTCCATGCCCGGGCGCGTGGTCGTGCAGTGGGACAAGGACGACTGCGCCGATCTCGGCATCGTGAAGGTGGATTTGCTGGGTCTGGGCATGATGGCGGCGCTCGAGGAGGCCATGGCGATTGTGAATACCGGTCCCGCCCAGGTTCTCGATCTGGCTCACCTGCCCCCCGACGATCCCGAGGTCTACCGGCTCCTGCAGCAGGCGGACACGGTCGGCGTGTTTCAGGTTGAATCGCGCGCGCAGATGGCCACGCTGCCGCGGCTGCGGCCGACGTGCTTCTACGATCTCGTCGTGGAGGTGGCGATCATCCGCCCGGGGCCGATTGTCGGCGACATGGTGCATCCCTATCTGGCTCGGCGGCGCGGGGAGCAGGCGGTCAGCTATCTGCATCCGCGGCTCGAACCGGTGCTGGCGCGCACGCTGGGCGTCCCGCTGTTCCAGGAGCAGTTGCTGCGCATGGCCATGGTGGTGGCCGGGTTCTCGGGCGGCGAGGCCGAGGAGCTGCGGCGCGCCATGGGCTTCAAGCGATCGGTCCGCCGGATGCAGGCGATCGAAGAGCGGCTGCGCGACGGCATGGCGCGCGAGGGCATCACCGGAGCGGCGGCCGACCAGATCGTACAGGCCATCACGTCGTTCGCGCTCTATGGCTTTCCGGAATCGCACGCCGCGAGCTTTGCGCTGATCGTCTATGCGAGCGCCTACCTCAAGGTGCATTATCCGGCGGCCTTCTACACTGCGCTCCTGAACAACCAGCCCATGGGCTTCTACCATCCCGCGACGCTCGTGAAGGATGCGCAGCGCCGCGGCGTGCGCTTCGCGCCGGTGGACGTGCAGATCTCCGGCTGGTCGTCGGTGGTCCAGCCCGATGGCGCGATTCGCCTGGGACTGCGCGCGGTGCAGGGCCTGCGGGCCGAGGCCGGGCAGCGGATGGCGGAGGTGCCGGCCGTGGGGGGCCGCCGGTTCGGGACGCTGGACGATCTCGTGACGCGCGCGGGACTCCGGCAGGACGAGCTGCGGACGCTGGCCGAGCTCGGCGCGCTCGCGTCGTTCGGCGGGAACCGCCGGACGGCGCTCTGGCAGGCCGAGCGGGCCGGCCGTCCGGCCGGCCCGCTGCTGGCGGACGGCGACGAGGCCATGGCCTCGTCCCCGCTCGCGCCCATGACGCTGGCCGAGCGCGTGCGGGCCGACTACGACGGGATGGGGCTGACGATCGGCCCGCACCCCATGCGCCTGGTCCGCGGGCCGCTCGCGGCCCGCGGCGTGGCGCCGGCGGTCGAGCTGGCGCGCGCGCGCGCCGGGCGGCGCGTGCGCGTCGCCGGCGCCGTCATCACGCGCCAGCGTCCCGGCACGGCCAAGGGGTTTGTCTTCCTCTCGCTCGAGGACGAAACCGGCATCGCGAACATCATCGTCACGCCCGACGTCTTCCGCGCCGACCGGCGGACGATTGTGGATGAACCGTATCTGCTGGTGGACGGCGTGCTGCAGCGCCAGCAGGGCGCGGTATCGGTGAAGGCGCACCATGTGCAGCCGCTGCGATACGACCAACTGCGCGCCGTGCCGTCGCACGACTTCCATTGAAGGACGTCAGACCGGCGTCTGGTGGAGCGGGCAGCCCACCTCGTGCCGCGGCGCATCCAGGCGGTGGACAAGGTCATGGCCGAACCGGGACTGCTGCAGCAGCACGCGAAGATCAAGTCGCGTCGGCTATCGGTAGGCGCCCCGCCAGTCGTTGAACCGGATGCGAAACAGATCGAACAGCATCCACGCCGAATCGCGGACGGGATGGACCTTGCTCTGCGGGCGGTTGGTCCAGGTGACGGGGACCTCGGCAATCCGGTAGCCGAGCCGGCGCGCAATCCAGAGAATCTCCACGTCGAAGCCGAACCGGTCGATGCGCTGGCGCGTGAAGAGCTGAAGCGCGACCTCGCGAGGGAAGCACTTGAAGCCGCACTGGGAATCCCAGATGCGCGGCAGGGCAATCCGCTGAACGAACCAGTTGAAGATTCGCCCCATGGACTGGCGCCAGATGGGCTGCCGCACCCTGACATCCGATGTAGCCAGGCCGCGCGAGCCAATCGCCACCTCGTGCCCATCGTCGAGCGCCGCGATGAGCCGCTCGACTTCCTCGATGGGCGTTGACAGGTCCGCATCCGAGAACAGGACGACCCGCCCGCGGGCCGCGAGCATGCCGCGGCGCACGGAGAACCCCTTCCCCCGATTGATGGGATTGGTCACGAGCGCGACTTCAGGCGACTCCTCGGCGATCTGGCGGACCACGTCGTCGGTCCGGTCCCGGCTTCCATCGACGACGACGAGGACGTCGAAGGTCCACGACCGCGTGCGCAGGTACTCGAGCACGCGCGTGATCGTGGGCCCGATCCAGTCGGCCTCGTTGTAGGCCGGAATGACGACGCTGAGATCGATCTCGGGACGCTTCGGGGCCGCCGGCCGGGGCTCGACACGCTCGCCGAGCGCGCGCGCCGTGCTCACGTGTTCCGCGGCGCGATCAGCCAGGCGGCCACCTCGCCGTGCTCGTAGAGGAGCGCGCCCCGCCTGTCGCTCATCAGCCGCTCGACGAGCGCCCGCTGCGACCGATCGTGCGTGATCAGCACGACCGGCCGCCGCAGGGCCAGAATCTCGTCGAGCGACTGCGCCATCCGGGCGGGATCGCGCGACTCGAAGAGTCCGGCCAGCACCGCCCGTCTCCTGACGAGATCGCGATCGCCATAGCCCTTGACGTTCTGCAGCAGGTGCTCGCTCGGCAGATTCACGCCCGGATGAGTGCCGTCGTGCCCGGGCGGCGCGTACATCCGGCGCCGGGTGAGCGTTGGATAGTGCAGCTCGGTGCGGTCGACGACCAGCAGGCTGTCGCGCGGAGTCGCGCGTCTGACGACCTCGAAGAGCTGAGACTGGATCGAGGTGCCCGCCAGCCGGATGTCGAAACCGCTGGCGTCGATGGCGGGACGGGTGGACGGTCCCCAGTACTCGCTCTTCGACACCTTGTGCGCAAACGGCGCAACGAGAATCGCCGTCGTCGCCGCGACAAGGAGAAGCCGAAAGCGGCCGGCTGCCTCCACAATCCTTTGAAACGCAAGCGCCGCAAAGGGCGAGATGCAGATTCCCGCCGTGAAGATGAACTTGTACTCCCCGCGCCAGAAGGCGATGTCCAGGACGACGTAGAGCACATAGCTCGCCGCCGCGCCGGCAACCAGGACAACGGTCGGGCCCGGCATGCGCTTCCAAAGAGTTTGGCCGACGACCAACAAGCCCAGCAGTGCGGGAGCGGTGACGATGCCGCTCTCGACCGCCTTCCGGAGCATCCCCCTGAGACTCGACAGAAAAACCGCCTGGGTGACGCGGTCCTCCGTCAGGAACCTCAGATGAATGAACGAGAGGGCGACTGCAACGATGACCCCGGCCGAGAGCTGCACGATCTCCTGCCAGGGAATGTTCCTGCGGCCGTCTTGGGCGAGTATCCCCGCGAGCATCCTGGCGCCGGCAACGCCGACGGCCGCCGGCAGCACCAGTGGATACACGAGCCCGATGCTGAGAGTCAGCAGCGTAAAGAGCACGACGCGCCCGGAGATGCCTTCCCGCGGCCACCGATCAACCGCGAGATAGACCAATGCCGCGAACATAACCAGGGCGAGGGGCATCTGGGAAAAGAAGAGAAACTTCCAGATCCAAGGCGTGTACCGATAGTCGCCCCAGATCTCGGCCGCGCCGATCATCCGGGCGGGCAGGGCCAGTCGCAGCACATATCCGAGAAAGCTCACGCCCAGGAACAGCCAGAGCACCGACGTGATTCGGGCTAGGCGACTCCCGCCTAGCGCGCCGACAATCGCCGCCAGGAACCAGTAAATCGGCGGGACGCAGAGAAGGTTGGTCCAGATGAAGCTCGATGCGGGCGAGACATCGAGCGCCTGACTCAGCACCGCCTGGTAGACATGGCCCGCCCACGGGTAGGCCAGGCGCACGCCAGCCAGCTCCGGATCATCGACCAGCATCTCCCCATTCGCGATCATGTAGACGATGTCGGTGTGCATCCAGGCGTGGCCGGTATAGAGCCGCGCCTGCGGATTGAGGACCTGTGGACCGAACGGCGCGAGCGCGACGAAGAGCACGAGCGCGGCGAGCGCAAGCGTCCCGAGCCGCGGCAGCGAGGCTCGATCGAAACGTCTGTAGACGAGATACGCCGCCGGAAGATTGAGCGCGACCAGAAGGACCGGGAGGCTCTCGAAAGGGACGCCCGCCAGCCGCAGCGCGTAGAACTGGACGACGATCACGAGCGGACCGAGCGCGATCCCGGTACAGCACCTTCCCCAGAAAGAGAAGCCCGGCATCCGGAGACCGAACGCGATCCACGCGCCGGGCAGGAAGGCTAGGGGGAAGAACATCTCGAGGGCAAAGAGCAGAGGGCCTTCTGCCCTGTGTCC
>CAZFAT010000267.1:0-6800 GCA_964517075.1 uncultured Solibacteraceae bacterium | reverse complement strand
GGCGGCCTGCGCTCCGAGAATAGCAAATGCCGCGGTGCTATACTCGCCGCGATTTCGTTGACGTCTGCATGATCCCCCTGCCGTTGCGGGCCGCACTCCTTCGCGGTGCCTGGGTGACGGCGACGGCCTGGCCGGTCGTCCTCATCGACTTCGTTCTCGACACCGGTCTGAAACTCGCTCTCGCGCTTCCCGCCCTCGGCGGCGGGCTTGTGATCGCGGCGCTCGTGGCGCCGGATCTCGGCGGCCTGATGACCGACGGTCCGCGGGCGGCCATGGAAGCGATCGTCCATTCGCTCGCCACCCGCCCCATCGCCCTCGCGTCGTTCATCACCGCCATTGGTGTGGTGGGCCTGGCAGGTGCGCCGCTGGTGTTCGCTCTGAAAGCAGGCACGCTCGCCGTGCTCGTGGCCGCCGAGCGGACGGCGCCGCGGCCGCGCTACGACGAGACCACATGGCGCGAGGTTCGGCACGCCACCAGCTTCCGCCTGCCAATTGTGGTGAAGGGCATCAGGACGTTCTGGCGCCGCGCCGCGCTGCTCGCACTCGGACTGGGCATCGCCTACCTTCTCGTCGCAGCCGCCTACGTGCTGACGGTGGGCGCGAGCGCGCATCCGCCCGCGGCGGTGGGCGAAGACACCACGCCGTGGCCGGCCATCGTGTTCGTGGCCACGAGCGGGGGCATCGTCATTCTCTGGATGGCGCACCTGCTGCACGACCTCCTGCGCCTCGTCGTGGTGACCGACGACTGTCAGGTGTCCGTGGCCATCGGCCGCCTCGGACGGTTCCTCGTCGCGCGGACACGCCCAGTGCTGGGCATCCTCTGCGTGATGGCGGCTGTCCGCATCATGGCGGGCACGGCCTCCCTGCTGACCGCCGCCGGATTAGGAGTAATGGCGTGGCTGCCCGTCGTCGGCCTGGCCTTCCTGCCACTTCAGGCCGCGGCCTGGCTGCTTCGCGGCTTGCTGCTGCAATACATGCAGTCGGCGACGCTCGTCGCGTACCAGACGCAATACCGGCGCTTCTCCGCCCAACGGTGGCCGCGGCACACTCCCGACGAGCCGCCTGCGAGCTATTTGTTCGGCGATGGCGCGGCGGCTGGCTTCGGCCGGTAGCCCACGAGCCAAAGGCGCCCGCTCGGATCGGTCGAGAGACTGACCAGCCAACTGCCATCGGGCGACGCGGCCGCGTCCTGAAAGACCGGGCCTGTCGCCTTGTCGAACGCGGAGACCAGCGTGACGGGCGACGGCGTGTCGAGCGAGGCAACGGCAAACGCGCTCGTCACCAGCGGTTTGGCCAGATTACTACCGGCGCGCTGGGGCCCAAGCGCCGGCCGGGCCGGCAGCGACTCCAGGCGGGTGAGCGTGAGGCCAGCCGCGGTGAACGCACGCAGCGTATTGTCGAAGAGGGCGAAGAACACGGACGCCCCATGGACGACCGGTGCGCCGGCGGACGGCACCGGGGCGGTCCGAAAGCACCGACTCAGTTTGCCGTCCGCGAGTCGCAGCGCGCACACGGCCCCGGACGCGGTGCCGAAGAAGATCCGATCGGCGCTCGCGGCCATCGCGCTCGGCGCCGAATCGAGCGGCGTGCGCCAGACCGCGGTCCCCGTCGTCCGGTCGAAGGCGGCGACCTCATTGCCGGCGAGGGCGACGACGACCAGCGCTCCGGCAGCCAGCGGACGCTGCACGGCGGGCGCGGGCAGCGCGTGGCGCCAGATCTCCCCGCCGTCGGCCGGACGATACGCGCGCAGCTCGGGTCCGCTCGGCACCACCAGCAGGTCGCCCACCACGCTGGGGCCGGGCGTCGCGCCGCCCAGCGCCGCGGTCCAGAGCCGTTCGCCCTTCTCGAGCGCGACCGCGCGCAGCTCGCCGCCGCCCACGCCGAAGAGACGTCCGTCGCTCACCACCGGCGCCGTCAGCGCCGCGGGGCTCGTCCACACGACGGCGCCGTCCTCGAGCGATCGCGCTTCGAGCGGCCGGTTCTCCGCGGCGAGCACGACCACGCCCGTGGCGATGGCCAGAGCGATAGGCACGGATGCGTTGGCACCCTCGGACGCGACGGACACGGTCCAGGCGCGCTCGTACGCTCCAGCGGAGGAGGCGCCAGGCGCCGCTGGAGCCGGCGTGACAGGCGCAGGAGCCGCGGGCGGAGCGAGAGGCGTCTGCGGAGGCGGCGGCGGAGATGTCTGAGGAGCCGGAGCGGGGGCGGGCGCCGCGGGAACGTCCTGGGACGCCGATGTCGCGACAAGGTGCCCGGCGGGTAGCAGCAGGTGCAGGACGATCGCGACACCCCCACATATCGTGGTCGTCCGACATATCACCCGCTTATAATAGCGATGTTCGCGCGAGGCACCGGCCTCGTCCTTGCTTCGCTCCCAGCCGCTTGTGACACATCAGACGATTGTCGTTCTCGATTTCGGGTCGCAGTACACGCAATTGATTGCGCGTCGGCTGCGCGAGCTGTCGGTGTACTCGGAGATTCTGCCGCCGTCGACGTCGGCCGCGGAGATCGCGCGCCGCCAGCCGGCGGGCCTCATCTTCTCCGGGGGGCCGCGAAGCGTCTCGGAGCCCGGCGCGCCGCGCACGGATCCCGCGATTTTCGACCTGGGCACGCCGACGCTCGGCATCTGCTACGGGATGCAGCTCATGACCGACGCCCTGGGCGGGGAGGTGGCGCACGCCCCGCAGCGCGAATACGGGCTGGCGACGGTGAACCTCATCGACGGCGCGCCGCTCTTCCAGAACCTGCCGGCCTCGCTGCGTGTCTGGGCCAGCCACGGCGACTACGTGGCCCGGCCGCCCGCCGGTTTCGATGTGGTCGCCACCTCGGCCAATGCGCCCGTGGCGGCCATGCAGGACCCGTCGCGGCGGCTCTACGGGCTCCTGTTCCATCCCGAGGTCGCGCACACGGACCGGGGCAGCGACATCCTGCAGAACTTCGCGGTCGGCGTCTGCGGCTGCCGCGGCGACTGGACGATGGCGTCGTTTGCCGACGACAGCATTGCCCGCATCCGGGAGACGGTAGGGAAGGGGCGGGTGGTGTGCGGCCTGTCGGGCGGCGTGGACTCGACCGTGGCGGCGGTGCTGCTGCACCGGGCCATTGGCGACCAGTTGACCTGCATCTTCGTGGACAACGGGCTGCTCCGGCTGCACGAGGCCGAACAGGTGCGGCTGCGGTTCGCGAAGCTCGGCCTGCCGTTCGATTTCGTTGACGCCTCGGATCTGTTCCTCGACCGGCTGACGGGCGTCGCCGATCCCGAACGGAAGCGGAAGATCATCGGCGGCGCGTTCATCGACGTCTTCGAATCGCGCGCGAGCGAACTGGGCTCGTTTGATTTCCTGGCGCAGGGCACGCTGTATCCCGACGTCATCGAGAGCGTCTCGGTCGTCGGGCCGTCGGCCGCCATCAAGAGCCACCACAACGTCGGCGGACTGCCGGACCGGATGCGGTTCACGCTGGTCGAGCCGCTGCGCGACCTGTTCAAGGACGAAGTCCGCGCGCTGGGCACGTCGCTCGGACTCGATGACGAGTTCGTGTGGCGGCAGCCGTTTCCGGGCCCGGGCCTCGCGGTGCGACTGTTGGGCCCCATCACGCGAGAGCGGCTCGTCCTGCTCCGCCGGGCCGACGCCATCGTCGCCGATGAGATCCGCCAGGCCGGGTGGTACCGCCGGCTCTGGCAGTCGTTCGCCGTGCTGTTGCCCATCCAGAGCGTGGGTGTCATGGGCGACGAACGGACCTACGAGGACACGATTGCCGTGCGCGCGGTCGAGAGTCAGGACGGCATGACGGCTGACTGGGCGCGGTTGCCGCACGACCTGCTCGGCCGCATCTCCTCGCGGATTGTGAACGAGGTGCGGGGCGTGAACCGCGTCGTCTACGACATCAGCTCCAAGCCGCCGGCCACCATCGAGTGGGAATAGCGATGGCCGAGTTCGTCCATCTCCACTTGCACACCGAGTTCTCACTCCTCGACGGAGCGTGCCGCATCGGTGAGCTGCTCGACCGGGTGGCGGCGCTGAAGATGCCGGCCGTGGCGGTGACCGAGCACGGCAACCTGTTCTCGGCGGTGACCTTCCACGACGAGGCCCGCAAGCGCGGCATCACGCCCATCCTCGGCTGCGAGGTGTACGTGGCGCCCGGGAGCCGCACGGACCGATCCGGGCAGCCGGGGGAAACCGCGAACCATCTCGTCCTGCTGGCCGAAACCCCCGAGGGGTTCGCGAACCTCATCAAGCTCGTCTCGGCGGGGTACACCGAGGGCTTCTACTACAAGCCGCGCATCGACAAGAGCCTGCTGGCGAAGCACGCCGCCGGCCTCATCGGCCTGAGCAGTTGCCTGAAGGGCGAGGTGGCAACGGGCCTGCGGTCCGACCAGCCGCGCCGCGCGCTGGACGCGGCGGCCTGCTATCGCGACATCCTGGGCCCGGATCGGTTTTTCCTCGAGATGCAGTACCAGGGCCTCGACGAGCAGCGCGTGGTCAACACGGGCATCGTGCCGCTCGCACGCGACCTGGGCCTGCCACTCGTCTGCACGAACGACGTCCACTACCTGCGCCAGACCGACCAGCACGCGCACGACGTGCTGCTGTGCATCGGCACGGGCAAGAGCGTCAGCGACGACAAGCGGCTGAAGTACTTCGGGGACCAGTTCTTCCTGAAGTCAGCCGACGAGATGGCGGCCGTGTTTGCGGACTATCCCGAGGCGCTGCGCAACACCCTGGCCATTGCGGAACGGTGCAACGTCACGCTGCCGAAGGGCGGCGCGCACCTGCCGAACTTCGCGGTCCCGCCAGGCTACACCGTCGACACCTACTTCGCGCACATGGTGCGGCAAGGGTTCGCGGACCGGCTGGTCCGGCTGCGCGAGCGCGAGGCCCGCGGGGAGTTGCGCCGCCCGATGGCCGACTACGAGGCGCGGCTCAATTACGAGATCGAGCTGATCACCCGGATGAAATAGCGCGGGTACTTCCTCCTCGTCTGGGACTTCAGCCGCTACGCGCGCGAGCACGGCATTCCCGTCGGCCCGGGCCGCGGGTCGTCGGCGGGCAGCCTCGTCGCCTACAGCCTGCGCATCACCGACGTCGACCCGCTGCACTTCGACCTGTACTTCGAGCGGTTCCTGAACCCCGAACGGGTGACGCTCCCCGACATCGACGTGGACTTCTGCGAGCGCCGGCGCGGCGAAGTCATTGCCTACGTCACCGAGAAGTACGGCCGCGAAAACGTCGCGCAGATCATCACCTTCGGCACCATGAAGGCCCGCGCCGCCGTGCGCGACGTCGGCCGCGTCATGGAAATCCCGATTGCCGAGGTCGATCGCGTCGCCAAGCTGATCCCCAACCAGCTCGACATGACGCTGGAGATGGCGCTCGCGGAGAACCCGGCGCTGGCGGAGCTCGAGGGCCGCGACGAGCAGGTGCGCACGTTGCTGGCGGTGGCCCGGCGGCTCGAAGGCATGACCCGCCACGCCTCGGTGCACGCGGCCGGTGTGGTCATCGCGCCCCGGCCGCTGACCGAGTTCGTGCCGCTCTATCGCAGCTCCAAGGACAACGGCGAGGTCATCACGCAGTGGGCCATGAAGGAGATCGACCGTATCGGCCTCCTGAAGATGGACTTCCTGGGTCTCAGCACGCTCACGCTGCTCGACGACGCCGTGAAGCACATCGAGGAAACCACGGGGCAGCGGATCGTCCTCGCGGACCTTCCCCTGGACGATGCCGCGACCTACCAGCTTTTCCAGAACGGGCAGACCTACGGCGTGTTCCAGTTCGAGAGCTCGGGCATGCGCGAGACGCTGCGGAAGGCCCGCCCGCAGTGCCTCGAGGATCTCATCGCCCTGAACGCCCTGTACCGGCCGGGCCCGCTCCGTGGCGGTGTCGTCGACGACTACATCAACCGGAAGCACGGCCGGGTCGAGGTGAAGTACGAGCTGCCGCAGATGGAGCCGCTCGTCAAGGAAACCTACGGCGTCATCGCGTACCAGGAACAAGTCATGCGCCTGGCGAGTGAGCTCGCCGGCTTCACGCTGGGACAGGCCGACGAGCTGCGCCGCGCGATGGGGAAGAAGGACGCCGCCAAGATGCAGGCGCAGCGCGACGCCTTCGTCCAGGGCTGTGTCGCGCGCAGCATTCCCGAGAAGAAGGCGACGCGGCTCTTCGAGCTGATCGAGTACTTCGCCGGGTACGGGTTCCCCAAGGCCCACTCGACGACCTACGCGCTGCTGGCCTACCAGACCGCCTATCTCAAGGCCAACTACCCGCGTCACTTCATGGCGGCGCTCCTCACGATCGAATCGCCGAACTCTGACAAAGTCGCGCTCTACCTCGCAGAGTGCCGCGACCTGGCCGTCCCCATCCTGCCACCCGACGTCAACGCCAGCGAGTGGCCGTTCCGCGTCGAGCCGGACGGGGTGCGGTTCGGGCTGGGCGCCGTCAAGGGAGTGGGGGAGAGCGCGCTGCGGTCCGTCCTGGACGCCCGGCGCGTCCTCGGCGGGCGCATCCGGTCGCTCTTCGAGCTGGCCGAGCATGTGGATCTGAGGCTGGTCAACAAGAAGGTCCTCGAGAGCCTGATCCGCGCGGGGGCGTTCGACTCACTCGCGCCCGCCGGCGCCGACGACTACCGGGCGTGGCGACCGCGCCTGCTGGCAGCGCTCGACCGTATCCTCGATCACGGCAGCCGCCATCAGAAGGACCGCGATCAGGGCCAGTCGCGCCTGTTCGGCGGCGACACCGCGGGCGCCGATCGGCTGGACGACGAGGCGGCCCTGCCGGTGGTGGCGCCGTGGACGGAGACGGAGGCGC
>CAZFAT010000266.1:0-5985 GCA_964517075.1 uncultured Solibacteraceae bacterium | reverse complement strand
CGAACCGCCCTCTGGCAGAGCATAAAACGGGCGTTCCCCAACCTGACCGACAAGGACGTGGATCAGGTGCTGCAGGACGAGGCCAGCCTCGAAGCACGCCTCGTGCAGAGCGGGATGCCGCTTCACCAAGCGAGAGAGATCGCCAGGGCGGACACGTTCGAGGGCGTCGACCCGTGGGCTGGCGACGAGGAGTACGGACCACAGAGGTAATCCGCGCCACCGCCCGAATCGCTGACGCCGACTAGATCGAAACCGCCTATCACCCGTCGTCGGTGCGATAAGCCGGCCTTTGCCTTTTGCGGCCGGTTCAAACGGAACGCCAAGCTTCAGGCGGGGCCGTCTGGCCGGTTCGATCGCCACTTGGCGACTACCCAGGACTAATGTGCCGTCTCCGAGCCCGGTGGAGAGGCGCTGCGCCCATCGACGCATCCGGCGCTCGGCGGCCTACTTCTTCAGCCCCGCCGTCCAGTTGAGAACGATCGTGATCGGCGACGTGACCGCCTCGTCGGCGGCGATGTTCATCAGGAACCGGCCATCGGGCGCGACGGCATACTGCGCCCGAGCCGTAAAGCCGGCAGTCGCAATATTTGTCCCAGTGGCGAGCCGCGTCGGAAAAAGTGGCACAGGCGGGCCGGGCTCCAGCGCGTGTGCATCCGCCGCCAGGCGGATCGGCACCGCCATCAGCCGCGTGTCCGGCGCCACGTAAAACAGTTCGCGGCCATCGCGTCGCCAGCGGGGCTGCACGCCGCCCGCTACCGAGACCTGCCGCTGCCCACCTGCCTCCGGAAACGTCCGGAGGTAGATTTCGTAGCGGCCCGACTCGTTGGACGCATAAGCGAGCCACCGCCCATCGGGCGAAAACTGCCCTTCAATCTCCTCAAAGCTGCTGTCCAACACGGCGAACGGCTTCCGCTCGCCCGTGAGTGGTAAGGCCCAGAGGTCCGACCCGGTCTTCGGGTCCTGTGTGCTGTAGAGCAGGAAGCGGCCATCGCGCGACCAGTCCAGCGGTGATTTCGCTTGCGCCGTGACAAGCAGCGGTTGCTCGTCAGCCGTGCTGCTTGCGGGCCTTTCGAACAAGTCGTGGACGCCCTTGCGAGTGGACCGAAAGACGACCTGGCTCCCGTCCGGTGACCAGAGTGGGGCGTTCTCGATGGCGACATCAAAGGTGAAGCGACTCGGCACGCCCCGGCCCATGTCGATGAGCCACACATCGAAGTTTCCTTGCACAGCTCGGCTTACCGCGACCCGCTGGCCGTCCGGCGCGAGCTCAGGATTCGCCGGCGCATTTTCGTCGGCCTGGCCGATGCCGCCCAACATCTTCCCGGTGCGGTCGACCCAGACGAGCTGTCGCCTGGCGCCCGCGCCCGCGCGATGGGCCAAGACGCCTGCTGCCGACACCGAGAAGGCGCTGTGAAACGCGCCGTCGTCAGTCCCAACCGCCTGCGCCACCGGCATCGGCTCGTCCTCCACGGTCGCGCGCGCCGCATCGAACGGATAGGCCGCGAGCACCCCCTGGGACACCAGCAGGAGATAGCCGGGTGCGGCATACACCGCAGCGGTTTCGGCGGGCATGATGCGCATCGGCTCGCCACCGTCGAGCGAACCCACATAGACGCCCTGCGTTTGCGGCTGACCGGTCGCCATCAAGAAGAGGAACCGGAGGCCATCCGGCAAAAACTGCGGCCAGCGATGGCTGCCTTGCCCAGCCGCAAGCCGCGTGACCGGCGCAGCGGTCCCGCCCGTCGCCGCCACGCGCAGGAGTGGGTTCAAGGCCGACGGCGCGAACACGATGACGCCGTCCGCATTCCATGTGCCACCACGCGGAAAGGGCGCGTCGGCAAGCACCTGCAGTGCGCCTCCCGTCAGACCGATCCGCTTCAACTTGCCGTCCGCAAAAAAGCCGATCGCGCGGCCATCCGGGGCCCAGAACGGATAGCTTGCACCTTCGGTCCCCGCGAGCGGCTGCGCCGTGACGTGGTCGAGCGGCCGCAGCCAGAGCTGTGAGCCTTTTTCTCCATTGGCCACAAACACCAATTGCCGTCCGTCTGGCGAGAGCGCGAACGAAAAGGCATCGCTCGTGGGCGGCGTGACGACGTCCAGGCGCGTGACGACCGGCTCGGGTGGCGTCGTTTGGCCCAGATACCGCACGGCGGGAATGGCCAGCGCGGCGGCCAACACGGCTGCGACGGCGAACGCGGCCATCCAGGCCGAGCGCGGTGCGGGCTCCGACTGCACGGCGGCACCGTCCCCAGCCGATGGCGCCGTCAGCGCTTCCTCGATCTCCTGCCGCGCAGCTGACGCCGAATCAAGGCGCCGCCTGCGATCCTTCTCGAGACAGCGGCGCAGCAGGCGGCGAATGGCGGAGGGCGTCGCCGGCGCGAGCGCGTTCCATTGAGGCTCCGTCTTCAGCACCGCCGCGAGCGTGTCGGAGACGGTCGCGCCCTCGAATAGGCGCTTCCCGGTCAACATTTCCCACAGCACCACGCCGAAGGCCCACAGGTCCGCCCGCTTGTCCACGGTCGTCCCACGCGCCTGCTCCGGACTCATGTAGGCCGCGGTGCCCAGGATCACCCCAGCCTGCGTCATCGCGGGCGTGGTGATGGTGGGCGACATCGAGACGCTCGCCGACATCGCGCCGGTCGGTTCCATCGCTTTCGCCAGACCGAAATCCAATACCTTCACCGCGCCATCAGGCCGCACCTTGATGTTCGCGGGCTTGAGGTCGCGATGAGTGATCCCCTGCTCGTGCGCCGCTTCGAGCGCCTCGGCAATCTGCTTGGCAATAGGAAGTGCTTCGTCGATCGGAATCGCGCCACGGGCAATCCGCTGCGAGAGATCCTCGCCCTCGACCAGTTCCATCACAAGCGCGGTGGTGCCCCCGCTCTCTTCGAGGCCGTGTATGGCGGCGATGTTCGGGTGGTTCAGTGAGGCGAGCACTTCCGCTTCGCGCTGAAAACGCGCGAGCCGGTCGGGATCAGCGGCGAGTGAAGGCGGCAGGATCTTGATCGCGACCTGGCGCTTCAGCTTCGTGTCGGTGGCCCGATAGACTTGGCCCATGCCACCTTCGCCAATCTGTGCGGTGACTTCATAAACGCCGAGGCGGGTGCCGGGAGTGAGGGCCACAGGGAACGCAGTGATTATAGGGGCCGAGACTCGAAAGGGGACGGATTACTCCCGAGTAACGATAGGACTCTATCTAACGATAGGACTCTATCGGGAGTGACCCCGGCGCGCGAGCACGCGCATCGAGCTCGAGGTTCGATCGCCGGGTCACTTTCGATAGAGCCGTTTGCACGAAGCCGCTGGCGTTTGCGGCGGACGCGGCGAGTCAGCTGCTATGTGTTTTCAATAAATCGCCTTCGCCAAAAAGGGCCTGTCTGGCGAAGGGCTACGAGGGGTAGGGCGAAACAAGCTTCACAGTTTGGCACAGGCAGATAGGGCACGGTCTGACCGGAGCGACGCCCTCTTGGTGTTCGAAGGGCTGACCGGCCTGCCCCCACCGATGCACATTTCATGTCCGGAGCATCTCACGCGCAGCGTCCGCCGCGCCAGCGGCTTCGTGCTGACGCCGTAGTGGCGACCGATGTTGCCTCTTGGCCGCTGAAATCCAGTTTCTGGCCCTGAGCCGACCGGATCACTCGCCACCATCGTACGTTTTCATGCGGCCGTTCGGATATTAACAGCCGCGGCCGTCGCGGCCACGCCGGATTACAGCTGAAACACCAGGAAGGTACCGCGGAGGTTGGCGTTGCTCGCGGGCTTCGTCATGGTTGCACGGTGACCAAAGGCGTACACGAACTTTGGGTTCGCGACGAAACACGCCGCGCGCCAACCGCTGAAGCGCCCGAGGGCGCGGCCCATGTCGGCGTAGAGCGCGAGCAGCTCCTCTTCGCCGTGCTCCCCGCCGATGCGCACGCCATAGGGCGGGTTGAAGCAGAAGACACCTGGCTGCATGTTGCGCACCGCAGGCAACAGGCGCTCGATGTCGTCCGGCGTCAGCCCTCGAACGTCCTGTTGCGCGATGACGATGGAGTGGTCGTACGCGGCACCGGTCAGAGCCGCGGCGCGCAGGTTGCCCACCATCGCGGGAATGCACTCGGCGTCGGCGTCGAGCGCGACGATTTTTGCCACGGTCCCGGGGAACAGGTCGGGCGTTTCGTTCGGCAGACCCCTGAACGCGGCGAGATGGCGCAGCGGGAGATCCGCCGGGTGACGAATGGCAGCGCCCACCGCGAGGCCGGCCGCCTCGATCGGAATCGTGGCGCTTCCAGCCATCGGATCGACGAGCGGCTCGGTTCGCGCGTCCCAGCGCGACAGCATGATCAACTGCGCCGCGAAGGTCTCGCGCAGCGGCGCGAGCCCGGCGGCCACGCGCGCGCCACGTCGATGACGCGCGCCGCCGCCCACGTCGATGCCCACCACTGTACGCCGCGCGTCAGGCGTCCCCGCGCGGCGCGCGACGAACACGACGTCCGGCGCGTCGCCGTCGACGTCGGATGCGACGCCTCGCGACGCCAGCGCCTCGACGAGCGCGTTCTTGACGACGCCACGAAGCTGGAGCGGCGACGCTTCGAAGTCGGACGATGAACCGACCTCGACCGAGAAGCGGAGGTGCTTGCCGTCCGGGAGCCTGTCGTCCGACGAGAGCGCGGGCAGTAGGTCGGCGAAGAGCGGCTCGAGGCGTACGGCCGGACTGGAGCACAGATCCCAGGAGATTCGCGACGACGTGCGGTGATGGCACGCCGCGACCCACGCCACGCGCGCGTCGAAGGCGTAGAGCAGGGTCTCTTCCCCCTCGCGCTTCAGCTTGTCGAGGCGCACGTCGAACGGCGAGCGCATAACGAGGCGCTTGAGCTCGGCCTCCATGACCCGGTTCGCGCCGCCGGAACCGGTCAGGCGCAGGTCGTTGCAACGCTGCGCGTTCACGCGTCGCACTCGTGTTTCATCTCGAGCAGGGCCCGGCCGACGAGGTCACGTGAGGAGGATACGACGAACAGTGTGAACCGATTCAGGTCAGTTCCAGGTCTTCGTCAGCGAATGGCACCACCATCGAGCCCTCGCCCACTGCCGACGCCACCCGGTTCATCGCGCCGGCGTGGACGCGGACGTCGCGCGCCGCGAACACGCCGGGCACGCTGGTCTCTAGGATTGCGTCGCGGTTGACGTCAAGCGGCTTGCCAAATCTTGCCACCGAAGTCGGCAAGCGGCTGAATGCGGCAGAGGAAGCGGCTTGATATCCCCTTCACCTAACCGGTTATACGAGTGGGGCGCCAGCGCGGCATCTCCGGGAGTCCGGGCTCGTCAACACCATCCTTCAGAAGGCGTCAACCCACGTCAGGGTGCGTGGCACGTATCGTTGCACACGCACGCGCCCGGTCGCACCGAGGACGCGGATGGCGAACTGCGAGCCGTCGCGGCCACGTACGTAGACGGAGCCAGGCGAGGCCGTGCCGAGCGGCGTGAAGGAGAGGAGATTGCTCGAGCCGATTCTCAGGGGATCGCTGCCGGCACCACCTGACATTGCAATCGCGACGCCGGGAAACAGGTCGGACAGCCGTGCGGGGGCGTCCAGCGGCGGATCCACGTCCGAGGCAATATCGCTCGTGCGCACGCCATTACGGTTGCCATCCACGAACATCCGGAACGTGATGCCCGATGGGTCCTCGTCGAACCACAAGGCGACATGCGCCGACCGCATGACGGCCTGGGATCGGGCCACCGCCATCCGGGACGCGAGATACCGCGCGGCCGAGGCTGCCCGTGCGCGATCGACGCCCGCCAGAGACTGCGGGACGGCAATCGCCGACACGATCGCGATCAGCGCGGAGGCGAACAGGAGGTCTATCAGGGTGTAGCCGGAAGCCATCGTTTCGCCTACTGCGCGGCGGCACGCTCCGATCGCGGCACCGTGATCGTGACGAGCGCCTTCAGCTTGAGGAAGCTGGCTTCCCCGATGCCGCGGACGTTCATCAGCTCCTCGATCTT
>CAZFAT010000265.1:0-32838 GCA_964517075.1 uncultured Solibacteraceae bacterium | reverse complement strand
CGCCTCGCGGCGCTCTCGCGATGAGTCCGCTCGATCGGGCGGTGCTGGCCGAGCGGACCGGCGCCATCGAACGGCATCTGGCCCGCGTGCGCAGCCGGCTGCCCCACCGCGCGACCGACCTGGTGCCGTCCACCGATGCCTCGGACGCGGTCATTCTTCATCTCTGGCAGGCGACGCAGATTGTCATCGACCTGGCGGTCGCGGCGTGCGTGGCCGAGAGCCTCGGGACGCCGCAGAACTATGCCGATGCCTTCCGGAAGCTCGAGCAGGCGCAGGTGATTGAGCCGTCGCTGGCCGACCGACTGGTCCGCGCCGCGGGCTTCCGGAACGTCGTGGCCCATGCCTACGAGCACCTCGACATGGCCCGCGTTCATCTCGCCGCGACGTCAGGTCCCGCGGATCTCCTCGCCTTTGTCGGCGCGCTCGTGCGAAGGGCGTCAGACTGACAACATTATTGCCGTGTCTCGGATCCCGGTGTCCCGGCGTGGCCAGTTGTCTGATAAGGGCCGATTCCGTTGCCCAGCCGCGCGGCGAGCGGGCAGCCACGCCGCCAGCACGGCCATCACCGCCATGACGAGCGCGACCGTCCGTGCGACCCGTACGCCGATTTCACGAGCGACCACGCAGGCGATCAGCACGATGAGCACGACCGCACCGGTCAGCAGGTTGACTTGAGGTGATTCACTGTCCGGAACGCCGCAGATACCAAGGAAAACGACGTCTTTCTTGGACCGTCCAGGCGCAGCGCCGGACTACGCGCGCAGGAGCAGACGGGCGAACGCAAGAAAGTCGTCGAGATGGTCCCGAACGATCCGGCGCACGATCTCGAGATTCAGTCGCTGATAGTCGTGCACGGCCACGTTGCGGAAGCCCACCATCTTCCGCATGCGCCCGGCGAGGTCCGCGTCCAGGCGTCCGGCCTTCTCGAGCATCTCGAACGCCTCGCGGCTCTCCTGAGGCACACCCAGCCGATGAATCCGAACCAGGTGCATCGCCGCGTCGATGCTGCTCTCGCACGCTCGCTGCAGGTTCAGAATGATCGCGTCCTGACGCGTCTGATGGGTCAGCAGATTCGCATCATCGCCGCCATGTTCCTCGCGGGCGCGGCGAACCGCACGTTCGATGGCGGCCGCCTTGTTGAGGAGGACGTCATCGGCCATAGACGGTCCCCTCGGCAGCGACGCGCTCCAGGATGCCCCGCCGCTCCTCGTTGAGGCGGGCGTAGGCACCGTACACGTAGTCCTCGAAGGCCCCGCGGCGGATGGGATCGCCGTCGTACACCACCACACCGTTGGTGACGACCTGACTGGCCATCACCGTGCTCGCGCCTCGAAGGTCGACCAGATCGACCGGGCGGCGCAGGGCGGCCGACAGCCGGTCCTGGAGGTCGAACCTGACGTGAGGATCGAGACGCCCGTCGGCCAGTACGGCCAGGTCGATGTCGCTGTCAGGCCTGGAGTCCCCGGTCACCGACGACCCGAACCGATAGATCGCGATGATGCCCGACACGCGTTCCGTGAGGAGAGCCGTCGCCGCCTCGTCGAGGGACTGCTGCCCGGGGCTCACTGGCCGATTCTACCCTTGGGAGGCTGGCGCTCCTCCTCCGGCCGCGGTGCCGGGTCAGTCTGTCGACGATGTCGGGCGTAGCCGGTTCGACGCGCACGGTGCGGCATCTTGCCATGACCGGCGGGCGATCCGGCGCTACACTCGCCAACACCGAGTACCTTCGAGGGCTCAGACGATGAAGACCGTGCCCGCCGTCGTCACCGCCGGTCTGGCGTACCTGACTGTCGCCTGTGCCCTGCCACCGGCCCGCGGCATGGCGCAGTCGTCGACCCGGGCGCCTGATCTGGCTCGTGCCGGAACTGGAATCGCGTTGCGCATCGCGTGCACCGAAGCGGCGCTTCGGGAGGCGTTCGACAAGGTCGCCGCCGCCCGGTCGGGACGGATCACGTTCGACTGCGCCAATACGACGATCGGGATGAATCTCGAGGACAACCTCGTATTCCGCGGCCACGACATGGTGCTGGACGGCGAGCAGCGCAACATCACCCTGCGCTACACGGGCCCTCAGGCCTGCGATCAGACCGAGGGGCAGAATCGGCTGGAGATATTCGGCGACCGCAACACGATCAGGAACCTCACGATCCATGGTTTTCCGGACGGCATTCACTTTCAGGCCGGCGACGGGAATGTTGCAGACAATCTCCGCTTCCCCGTGATTTGCGAGGATGCCGTCACGACCGGCGGCCGTGGTTTCATTGCCACGAACACGGTCGTCAGGCACTCGTACTTCTACGGCGCCACCGACAAGGCCATCATGCTCAGCGACGGCAGTTCGATCACGATCGAACGGTCCGAGTTCGTGAACTGTCAGCAGCCGATCAGGAACGGAGGCCGCCGCGGGCGGGCCGTGGTGCGCGACAACATCTTCCGCGGGACCTCATCCGGGGTGCGATTCGACGGCGGCGCGCAGGGCTGGTTCCTCCTCTTCGACGGCAATGCGGTGAGCGACGCGTCCTTCGGCATCCGTGTCTACGGGGACGCTCAGGCCACCATCCAGCGCAACACCTTCCGGAGCGGCACGCGGACCGGTCGCGCGGTCGGCGTGTACGTCTTCAATCGGGGACGAGCGCGCCTCTCCGATAACAGCGTCACCGGCTACGATAACGGGCCCGACAGCCACGCCGTGCTGGTCCAGGACACCGCACAGGTCGATCTGGGGGGTGGGCGCGTGGAGATCGACGGCACCAGCGACGCCAGCCCGGGCCGCAACACCTTCCGCAACGGCCGTCGCGGAGCGCCCCACGATGTGAGGAACGAATCACCGACCGCGATGAAGGCTGAAGGAAACGCATGGGACCACGTCGCGGTGCGCGAGGTCGAGCAGTACGACGTGTTTGGACCGGTGGACGTCGATCCGCTCAATCGTGCGCCGTGACGGCACGGTGAGTGGACACGAGACGCACCCCGCGACTACCCCCGACGTCGTGTTTCCAGCGACTTCCCCGTCCGCGGATCGACCGCCCGATACGTGATCGCCTTCCGCAAGCTCCGCCAGGGTTCCTCGTTGAAGTGATCGATCAGCGCGGGCCCCGTCGACGCGGCCGGCGAAAGGATCGCGAGGAAGGTCAGGCGCGTCTTCGTCGGATTGTGCGTCGCGTGCACGACGCCCTTCGGGATGTAGGCGACCTCGCCCGCCTTCAGGCGGCTCTTCTCCCGATCCACCCACTGCTCGGCGACGCCCTCGACGACGTAAATGATCTCGTCGAGCTCGGGGTGGGAATGGAACTGGTGCCCTCTCCCGGGCGGCATGTCGACACGGACCACCGTGAGTGATGCCGTACCCGTGAGTGCGGGTTCGGACAGCCACGTGTGTTTGCCCCACGGCGCGTAGTGAACGCGCGCGGTCTTCGACGTGACGAACGACCTCTTCTTCATCGCGCCTCCGTACCCCGGGTGAGGCGAATCTTCTTGAACGTCCGGATCTGCTCCGCAATCGCCCGCTCCGCCGGCAGGCGCTCGACCGAGCTCGCCCCGTAGAACCCGTCCACGCCGCGGCAGCGCGAGATGATGTACTCCGCATCCGGCGGCTCGGCGATCGGCCCGCCGTGGCAGATCACGATCACCTCCGGGTTGACGCCCCGCGCGGCGTCGGCGATGCGCTGGATCTGGCCAACGCAGTCGTCCAGTGTCTTCGCGCTCTTCGCGCCGATCGTCCCGCCGGTCGTCACCCCCATGTGCGCGACGATGAGGTCGGCGCCGGCGTCGGCCATGCGCTCGGCTTCCTGGGGGTTGAACACGTACGGGGTCGTCAGCAGATCCATCTGGTGCGCCAGGCGGATGATGTCCACCTCGAGCTGATAACTCATGCCCGTTTCCTCGAAGGACTGGCGCATGGTGCCGTCGAACAGACCGATCGTCGGAAAATTCTGGACGCCTGCAAAGCCCAGCGTGCGCAATTCCTCGAGGAAGAGCTTCGGCATGATGAATGGATCCGTGCCGTTGACCCCCGCGAGCACGGGCGTCTTCTTCACGACCGGCAGGATCTCGTAGGCCATCTCCTTCACGATCTGGTTCGCGTTGCCGTAGGCGAGAAGTCCCGCGGAACTGCCTCGCCCTGCCATGCGGTAGCGGCCGGAGTTGTAGACCACGAGCAGGTCGATGCCGCCCGCTTCCTCGCTGACCGCGGACAGGCCGGTGCCCGCCCCGCCGCCGATGATCGGCTCGCCTTGCGCGATCTGCGCGCGGAACCGCGAGAGGATGGCCTGCCGGGATTGATCCACGCTCACGATGTGATCTCCTTGTCTGACGTGGTCTGACGTCGCCGCGGGGCTACAGCCCCGCGGACGTCCGGCCCTCCATTTGATGGACCGCGGTTCAGGCCGTCACTATAGCCGCAACACCGCGCCGATTCGCGGCCGCATCGTCGACGGCAGCAACTTCGATGGCAGCGCAGCGGTCGCCGTCGGCTCGACACGCGCCATCGGTCCGTAGGGCACCTACCGCGCTTGTGGGCATGTTGTGGCGGCGCTAGAATGAGCCGCTCGCACCACGAGGGCGCGAGAAGAAAGACCTCAACGCGTGACGAGGCCTGAACACACCGGCGCGCCGTTGGTAGGCCAGCAGTTCGGGCCGTACGAAATCACATCCCTGCTCGGCGCGGGTGGGATGGGTGAGGTCTATCGGGCGCGGGATACCAGGCTCAGCCGCGACGTCGCGATCAAAATTCTGCCGGAGATCTTCACCGCGGATCCCGATCGCCGCGCGCGGTTCCAGCGCGAGGCGCGGCTGTTGGCGTCGCTCAATCATCCGCATATCGGCGCCATCTACGGGGTCGAAGATCGCAACGGCATTCAGGGATTGGTCCTCGAGCTCGTGGAAGGCCAGACGCTTGGCGCGCGGCTGCACGCGGGCCCGCTGCCGGTACCGGAGGCGCTCACGATTGCCCGTCAGATCGCCGAGGCGCTCGAAGCGGCTCATGACAAGGGGATCGTCCACCGCGATCTGAAGCCGGCCAACATCACGATCACACGCGACGGCGTGGTGAAGGTGCTGGATTTCGGGCTGGCGAAGGCGCGCGCCGACCACTCAACGCCGGATCTCTCGGACTCGCCGACGGCGACCATGACCGGCACCCGCGAAGGCGTGATCCTCGGGACCGCGCCGTATATGAGCCCCGAGCAGGCGCGCGGAACGCCGGTCGACAAGCGCAGCGACATCTGGGCGTTCGGCTGCGTCTTGTGGGAGATGCTCACGGGCCGCAAGCCGTTTGCCGGCGAAACGGTGCCCGACACGATTGCCGCCATTCTCAATCGCGAACCGGATTGGCACGGCTTACCCACCGGCATCCCACCAGGCGCCACTCGGCTGCTGCATCGATGTCTTCAGAAGGATCCGAAGCGCCGATTGCACGATATCGTCGACGCGCGGCTCGAAATCGAGGACGCGCTGGAGTCTCCACCAGCGGTGGCGGCAAGCCCGCGTCGGCCGGGCCGCGGCGTCAGATGGCGGCGGATCTCGATCGTCGCCTTGATCGCCGTGTCGCTCGCGGCGATCGCCGCCGCGGTCGCGATCTTTCTCCGTCGCGCGCCGGATGCCACGACACCCACTCGCTTGTCCGTGTTTACACCGGGACTGATCTCGCCGCAGCTTTCAGCAACGATCTCACCCGATGGCCACCAGCTGGCGTTCGTCTCAACCGGCGGGTCGGGGAAATTGATGTTGTGGATTCGGGCGCTGGATGCACTCGAAGCACGGGTGCTGCCGGGAACCGAGAATGCCGCCCACCCGTTCTGGTCGCCGGACGGCCGGCTCATCGGATTTCAGGCAGACGGCAAGATCAGGACGGTCGAAGTTGCTGGCGGCGCTGTCCAGACGTTGGCGGACAGTCCCATACGTGCAGGGGCCACCTGGGGCCGGGACGGGGCGATTCTGTTCATTCCGCGAGGCGGGGAGCTCGCAACCGTGCCGGCGGGCGGCGGGCCGATCTCGATGGTGATCTCGCGCGAGATCTCCCGAGGGACGGCGATGTGGCCTCACTTCCTTCCCGACGGCCGCCATTTCTTGTATGTCAGCTCGGGTTCGACGCCGGACGAGCGCGGTGTGTATGTGGGCTCGCTCGACTCGAAGGACACGAAACAAGTCCTGCAGTCCGAGTTCAAGGCAGCGTATGCGTCCGGCTACCTTCTCTTTGTGCGCGGGGAGACCGTGATGGCCCAGCCGTTCGATCTCGAGCGCCTCGAGGTGACGGGGCAACCGTCCCGCGTCGCTGACGGCGTCTGGGGCGCCGCAGCCGCGAGACAGGCGAGCTTCTCCGTCTCGCAGACAGGCGTGCTGGCGTACGTGAACGCTGCCTCTTCACACACTCAATTGACGTCGTTCGATCGCGCGGGCCGGCGCCTTGGACCCGTCGGACCGTCCGCGCGCTATGCCGGAAGCCCGCAGCTTTCGCCCAGTGGGCGACGCGTCGCGATTACGCGCGATCGGCACATCTGGCTGCTGGACATGGATGGCCAGTCGACGTCGAGAATCACGTTTGGTCCCCTCGCGGACAACACGCCGGTCTGGTCACCCGATGGGAACCGCCTTGCGTTCCTTTCGAACCGACCGCCGCAGGGGTGGCGCGTCTATGTGGTCAGTGCCAGCGGCGGAGGTTCTGAGGAACTGCTGTTCGAGGCCGGTAGCATTGGCTTGCTCCAAGACTGGTCATCGGATGGACGCTTCCTCGTCTACACGGCTGGCGGGAAACAGAGCAGCTCCGACTTGTGGCTCCTGCCGCTCGTCGGCGATCGCCGGCCGAGGCCCTTT
Source organism: uncultured Solibacteraceae bacterium (assembly GCA_964517075.1). Lineage (GTDB taxonomy): Bacteria > Acidobacteriota > Vicinamibacteria > Vicinamibacterales > SCN-69-37 > CAZFAT01. The sequence goes on along the minus strand of CAZFAT010000265.1, from coordinate 26,028 downwards.
CTCGAAACAGCGTTCAACAAGGTGCAGGCGCAAATCTCCCCCGACACACGATGGATCGCCTACACATCGTACGAGTCTGGGAACGATGAGGTGTACGTCCAGAGTTTCCCCGAGCCGGGAAGCAAGCGCCAGGTCTCCATCGGGGGTGGCGTGCAACCTCGCTGGCGGCAGGACAGCAAGGAGCTCTTTTATCTCGCCCTCGATCAGCAATTGATGGCGGTGCCTCTCGAGGGGGGAACCACCTTCGAACCTGGCACGGCCACGCCACTCTTCAAGACGCGAAGCCTGCCGCACGGAAGCCAATCGATCGGCCTCGCCACCCTCTATGACGTGTCGCCAGACGGCCAACGGTTCGTCAGTTACGGAGCACCGGAAGAAATGGGCCCACCTATCACCGTCGTCCTCAACTGGATGGCGGCCCTCAACTAAAGAAGTCGCGCCGCTGTCGGCCCGCGAATCATCCGGCGGACTGACCGCCTTCGCCAAGGCTACGGCGGTCCGCCGAAGCGTTTCGCGGAGGCGGAAGCCGGCCGGCACCGGGCGCTCGGGACGCGATTGACCGCCGTTCAGGCCGTCACTATAGTCGCAACACCCGACTATGAAAGCACTGCTCTTCGGCCTGTCCATTGTGATCGCCCTGTCCGGGGCCGGTCCGCACGCGGCTTCGCCGCCCGATCAAGACCCGCTGCGCGTCTACATCCGCTCCGGCCCGAAGTCGCACGGACCGGGGGCGCACGACTACCCGCGGTTCCTGGCTGAGTGGGTGCCGCTCTTGAACGCGCGCGGCGCCCGCGCGACGGGCGCCGAGGCCTTCCCCACCCGGGCACAGCTCGACGAGACGGATGTGCTCGTCCTGCACGCGCAGGAGGCGGGCAACATCACCAACCCGGCCCAGCGCGCCAGTCTCGCCGCCTTCCTCGCCCGCGGCGGCGGGCTCGTCGTCATCCACGCCGGCGCCGTGTCGCGCGATCCCGACTGGTTCAAGGGCATCGTCGGCGGCTCGTGGCGCGAGGGCACGACGAGGTGGCTCGAAGGCCCGATGCAGCTGTACTTCACCGACCGGGACCACCCGGTCACGACCGGCGCGTCCAATTGGTCCATGGATGACGAGATCTACTACGACATGGACATCGCGCCGGAGGCGCGCGTGCTGGCGGCCGCCTATACGCCGAAGCCCGCGGGCGCGCGCGACGCGAACGCGCTGAAGCGCGCCGAGGCTCTCACCGGTGGCGGTCAGCGCGTGAGCATCTACGACATTCAGCCGCAGATGTGGACGTACGAGCGCACGGCCGAGGGCGGCGCCACGCCGTACCGCGCGTTCGTCTCGATTCCCGGGCACCTCTACGCGAACTTCAACCGGCCGAACTACCGCGCGCTGATCCTGCGCGGCATCGCCTGGGCCGGCAAACGGACGAACGCGAACGTCCTGCTCAGGCCCGAAGAGCTGGGCGACACGCTGCGCTACGTCGAAGGCGGGCCGACGCATCCCGACAAGGCCGCCGCGGCGATCGAGGTCCATCCGGAGTTCGACCTCTCGCTCGTGGCCGCGGAGCCGCTGATCCAGAAGGCGATGAACCTCGACTGGGACGAGCGCGGCCGGCTCTGGGTGTCGGAGACGCCCGAGTACCCGAACGGACGCCGCGTGCTGAACGTCCCGGCCTGGAAGGACAGCGGATCGCTGCGACCCGCTGAGACCACGCGCGATCCGGAGGACACGATTGCCATCCTGTCGGACACGAACGGCGACGGCCGGATGGATCGCAAGCACGTGTTCGCGGACAAGCTCGAGCTGGTTACCGGGTTCGTGCTCCATCGGTCGGGCGTCATTGCCGCGACGGCGCCCCACATCTGGTATCTCGAAGACACGAACGGCGACGAGGTCGCCGACCGCCGCACGAAGCTCTATACCGGCCTCGGCACCTCGGACACCCACTCGGTCATCAACAACCTGCGCTGGGGGCTCGACGGCTGGATCTACGCCACGCACGGCTACAGCACCGGCATGGTCACCTCGGGCGACGGCACGAAGAGCTTCGGCCGCGACGGCAGCGGCGTCGTGCGTTTCCGGCCCGATGGCAGCGCATTCGAGCAGTACAGCAGCCGCGGCGGCAATACGTGGGGCCTGGACATTACGTGGGACGGCCAGGTCTTCTGGACGCAGCCGACGAGCGGCACCGTGTTGTTCCACACCGTGCTGCCCGAGAGCGTGCTGGCGAAAGGGCGCGCCGCGAACACGCCGTCCGCAAAAGGCATGATCAGCGGACAGCGAACCTATCCGCTCATGACGTGGCCCGAGCAGGCCTACGTGCAGATCGATCAGGTCGGCCGGTTCACGGCCGCGGCCGGCTGCGCGATCTACGACGGTGGCGCCTGGCCGGAGCGCTGGCAGCGCGCCTACTTCACGGGCGAGCCGACGCTGAACATCGTGCATCAGCAGTTCCTGCGGCCCGACGGCGTGAGCTATACGACCGAGAAGGAAGCGGGCCGCGAGGAGACCGAGTTCATCCGCAGCCGCGACCTCTGGTTCCGGCCGATCGAGACGCGCGTCGGGCCGGACGGCGCGCTCTACGTCATCGACTTCTACAACCAGGCCGTCATTCACAACGACACGCGCGGCCCCGTGCACGGGCCGGCGAATGCCGCCGTGCGGCCCGATCGCGATCACTACTTCGGCCGCATCTGGCGCGTGCAGCACAAGCAGGCGCGGCGCCTCGAAATGCCCGCGCTCGACCGCCGTGACCTTCCCGGCCTGATGCGCGTGATGGAGACGAGCCCGAACGCGCACGTCAGGCTCACCGCGTGGCGGCTCGCGCAGGAGAATTTCGCGTCGGACGCGCGGCTGGCCCAGGTCAGGCGGCCGATGGGCAGCGCCGCGCTCGCGCTCTACGAACGATCGCGCACGGCCAAGGCCGCCGGCGAGCGCGCCGCCGTGCTCGACGGATTTGCGGCCGCGACCGACGCCTGGACGCGCTCGGCGCTGATCGCCGCGGCCGCCGATCAGGCCGCCGCCTATGTGACGCAGTCGTTTGGCCACACGAGGCCCGAAGCGACCGTCGAGTTTGTCCTCGGCGTGCTGCCGGCCGCCCTGCCGGCCGCTGCCGAGCCGCTCCTGGCCGCCGCCGCGAGCGCGACACCCTCCGCCGCGCTGCTCAAGGTGATGGTCCTCAACGCCATCGGACGGCTCGACGCCCCCGCGGGACCGGCGACGCCCGCGGCCCTGGCGGCCCTCCGGACGCTCCTCGCCGATGCCGACACGACCGCGGCGGTCCTGCCGGTGATTGCCCGGTGGGACACCGGCGGCACGCTCCGCGCCGCAACCGATGCTCGCGGCCGCGCGCTCCTCGACGAGCTTCGATCGGCCGCCACGGGCGACACGCGGCGCCTCGAGATTGCGACCAGCCTGCTGGCCGTGCCGGCGTTTCGCGCGGAGGCCCTCGCCGCGATCGTCCCGATCCTCACCGACGCGGCGCTCGAACCCACGCGCCGCGCCCCGATGATCGCGGCCGTTGGCGACGCGCCGGGCGCGGACACCGATGCCGTGCTCATCGAGGCTCTCGCCCGGACGAATTCGACGCCCATTGTCGTTCAGTTGTTGCGGCGACCTGAGTCGGCGCGTGCCCTTCTCGCCGCACTGCGGCGGGGCGTCATCACCACTGAGCATCTCGGGCCGCCGAACGTGGCGCGCCTGCGCAACCATCCAGACAAGGGCGTCGCGACCGAGGCCACCGCTTACCTGGATGCCGCGGTTTCCACCGCGCGGGCCCGCAGCGACGTCATCGCGGCGCTGCTGCCCGAGGTCGAGAAGCCGGGCAATGCGGCGCGAGGGCGCGAGCTGTTCACCAGCACCTGTTCCGCCTGCCACAAGCTCGGCGACATCGGCACGAGCCAGGCCGGGCCGCCCCTCGACGGTATGGGGGCACACCCGCGCGCGGAACTGCTCACGCAGATCCTCGACCCGAACCGCGAGGTCGATCCCAGCTACTTCCAGGTGAACGTGACGACCCGCAGCGGCGAGACGATGGCGGGCACGGTGGCGAGCGAGAACGCGGTGAATCTCACGCTGCGCAATCCGGCCGGCGACGTCGAGGTCCGCAAGGCCGATATCGTCACGCGCGAGACCACGCGGCGCTCGCTGATGCCCGAGGGCCTCGAGGCACTGGGCGCCGACGCGCTACGGGACATCCTGACGTTCCTCCAGAGCGCCAGCCCGGCCCCGCCCAACCCACAGGGCGCCGCCGCGGGTCCGAAGGAGGGCGGCAAAGGCGACGCGCCGCTGCCGGCCACGACGCCAATCGTGTGGACGCCGGGCAGAACCAAGGTGCTGATCATCGGCGGCGGCAGCTCGCACAACTTCGGCGTGTCGTTCGGCACCACCGACCGCGCGACGCTCGAGGCCGCCGGGTTCAGCGTCAACTACACCGAGGATCGCGATCAGGCCGCGGCCGAGATCGGCAATGCCGACGTCGCGGTCATCAGCGTCAACCGCCAGTTCTTCGACACGCCGGCGTACCGGAAGGCGCTCTTCGACTTCGCCGCCGCCGGCAAGGGCCTCGTCATGCTGCATCCGGGCACGTGGTACGGCTACGCGCAGTGGCCCGAGCTGAACGCGGCCATCGTGGGTGGCGGTGCGCGCGGCCACGATCGCATCGCGGCGTTCACGGTGAACGCCGTGCAGCCGGCTCATCCCGTCATGAAGGGCGTGCCGGCGTCGTTCGAGGTGACCGACGAGCTGTACTACCTCAACGCGGAAGCGGGCAAGGTTCCGCCGGGCACGGCGCCTATCGACGTCCTCGCCCAGACGTCGCCGAGCGTGCGCTTCAAGCAGCCGCATCCGGCCGTCTGGGTCACGCGCCATCCCACCGCGCGCATCGTCGGCATCACGATCGGGCACGACGAGCGCGTGCACGGCCTGGACGCGTTCAGGACGCTGCTGACGAATGCCGTGCGGTGGACGGCGCGCGTGCCGTGAGCCGCCGTCGAAGGAATCGCCCAACTCGGCAGGCGGCTATCATAGCGAGCGCGCATGGGCTCGAACGATCGACGTCTGACCGTGGTCCAGGCAATCGAAGCCTGCGGCGTCGTCGGCATCATTCGAATGAAGGACCCGGCGAAACTGCCCGGCGTCGTCCAGGCGCTGGCCGAGGGCGGCGTCCGGACGCTCGAGATCACGATGACCGTGCCTGGAGCGGTCGACCTGATTCGCCAGACGGCCCGGTCCCTGCCGCCGGGCTTCCTGCTGGGCGCCGGCACGGTCGTCGACGTGGAGACGACGCACCGCGTGATCGAGGCGGGCGCCACGTTCATCGTGAGCCCGGTGTTTCGACCTGCGATCATCGCGGCGGCGCACGAGCACGACGTGCCGGTTCTGCCCGGCTGCTTCTCGCCGACCGAGATTCTGGCGGCGTGGGACGCCGGCGCGGATCTCATCAAGGTCTTCCCCGCGACGGCGTTGGGTCCGGGCTATCTGCGCGACGTCCACGGACCGCTGCCACACGTGAAGCTCGTGCCGACGGGCGGCGTGTCGATCGACAATGCGGGTGACTGGATTCGCGCCGGCGCGGCGGCGGTCGGCGCCGGGTCGGCCCTGCTGGACGCGGCCGCCGTGGCCGCCGGCGACTACCCGCGGCTGACCGACAACGCCCGGCGCATCGTCGCCAACGTCACGGCCGCCCGCACAGGCACCTCATGAGCAAGGTCGTCACCTTCGGCGAGATCATGCTGCGCCTCAGCCCGCCCGGGTTCGAGCGCTTCCTCCAGTCTCCGGCGCTGGTCGCGACGTTTGGCGGCGCCGAGGCCAACGTCGCCGTCGGCCTGGCCCAGTTCGGTCTGGACAGCTGGTACGTCACGCGTCTGCCGACGCACGCCATCGGCGAGGCGGCCATCAAGGCGCTGCGCGCGGAAGGCGTGCGGACCGAGGCCATCGTGCGCGGCGGACAGCGCGTCGGCGTGTATTTCACCGAGAGCGGCGCCAGCCAGCGCGCGTCGGTCGTGATCTATGACCGCGCCCACTCGGCGGTGAGCGAGATGCAACCGGACGCGGTGGACTGGGCGCGCCTCTTCACCGGCGCGGTGTGGTTTCACCTGACCGGCATCACGCCGGCGCTGGGCCCCCACGCGGAGGCGTCGGCGCGCGCCGCCGTGGCCGCGGCGCGACAGGCCGGCCTGAAGGTCAGCCTCGACCTGAATTTCCGAAAGAAGCTCTGGTCCGAGCGCGAGGCCCAGGCGGTGATGCCGTCACTGGTGCGCGGTGCGCACGTCCTGATTGCCAACGAGGAGGATCTGCAGGCCATGCTCGGCGTCGAGGTCGCGAACACCGAGGTCGCCGGCGGTCGCCTCGACGTGGACGCCTACCGAGACGCGGCCGAACGCGTGGCCCGCGAATTCAACGTGGCGTTCGTCGCCATCACGCTGCGCGAGAGCCTCTCGGCGAGCGACAACGGCTGGTCCGCCGTCTTGTGGGACGAGGCCTCGAAGACGTTTCATCGCAGCCAGCGCTACGACGTGCGGCTGGTGGATCGGATTGGGGGCGGGGACAGTTTCGCGGCCGGCTTGATTTACGCGCTCGTTTCCGGACGCGCGCCCGACGCGGCGGTGCGTTTTGCGGTCGCCGCGAGCGCGTTGAAGCAGACGATCCCGGGCGACTTCAATCGCGTCAGCGTCGAAGAGGTCGATCGGCTCGCCGGCGGCGACGCGTCGGGGAGGGTGCAGCGGTGAGGTGCGACCCCGTCTGCCCACGCGCCTCGGTAGTGGCGAGCGAGGCTCCAACGGGGAATCGATTCCACGTGCCGGGTTCAGGGTCCATATGAAACACACACTTGTCGCCGTCGCGCTCATGCTCTCGATGATTCCAGGTCTCGGCGCGCAGAACAACGGCACTCGCACCGGCCAGTTCGTGGTCGAGCCCGCGACGCTCATCTGCCTGGGCTTCGAATGGGACATTACCGGTGACGACAACCGCAATGCGACCGTCGATGTCGAGTACAGGCAGACCGGCCAAACGGCGTGGAAGACGGCACTCCCGCTGCTGCGCCAGGGCGGCGAGCGGATCACCCGCGCGCCGTTCACGGTACCGCCGCGGTTCGCCGGCAGCATTCTCGACCTCCAGCCGGATACCTCGTACGACGTGCGCCTCACGATGAAGGACCCGGACGGCATCACGGGTCCGGCCGTCCAGATGACGACGGTGCGGACGCGTGCCGAACCACAGGCGGCGGAAGGCGGACGGGTCATTCATGTGTACCCGCTCACGTGGCCGCAGAATCGTCCGAAGGAGACGCCGAACACCACCGGCCTGATGGCGGCCTACAACGGCTACGTCGGCACCGGCGACTGGAATATCGTGGCGCTGCGCAAGGCGGAGCCCGGCGATACCTTCTTGATTCACGCGGGGCAGTACATCGGGAACCGCCGCAACTATGTCGACCCCTACGGCCTCACGTTCGACGGCACTTATCTGCTGACAGCGAAAGGCACGGCGGAGAAGCCGATCGTCATCAAGGCGGCCGGTGACGGCGAGGTGGTGTTCGACGGCGACGGTGCGTTCCGGCTGTTCGACGTGATGGGCACGGAACATCACATCTTCGAGGGGATCACGTTCCGGAACACCGAAGTCGCGTTCTGGGCCGGCGTGAAGGACGTCGCGGGCGCGAAGGGGCTGACCGTTCGCCACTGCCGCTTCGAGTCGGTCGGCGCGGGCATCACGACCGAGTTCTCCGGCTCGACTGGTTTCTACATCGCGGACAACGTGTTCATCGGCCGCGACGATCCGCGGCGCGTGCTCGGCTGGGCGAGCCCGGGCCTCTACGGCGCGCATCCGATCAACAGTTACTTCGCCATCAAGGTGTACGGGTCGGGCCACACGATCGCGCACAATGCCGCGGCGTTCTTCCACGACGGCATCGCGATCTCCACGCATGGTGTGCCGGATCCCGATCGCAAGGACTGGGCGGTGGCCATTGATATCTACAACAACGACATCTTCGTCACCGGCGACGACTTCATCGAAGGCGACGGCGGCGTGCACAACATCCGCATCATGCGCAACCGCGGCCTGAATGCCGCGCATACGGCGCTGAGCGCGCAGCCGATTTTCGGCGGTCCGGCGTATTACATCCGCAACGTCATCTACAACGCGCCCGTGGCGCTGAAATTCAGCAACCCCGCCGGCGTGTACGTGCTGCACAACACGCTGATCGCGGAGAACAGCACCAACCAGCAGGTCCAGAACGCGCACTTCGCGAACAACCTGTTCCTCGGGACGAACCGCGCCGCGGCCGTCGCGTCAATCGGCGGCCCGACCCCGTACTCGACCTACGACTACAACGGCTACCGCCCGAATCCCGCCGTGGAGCGGAACTTCATCTGGGCCGGCGCCCGCGGCGCCGGCTCCCCGCCGCCGGCGGCTGCTCCCGGCGGCGGTCGCGGCGGCGGCCAGAATCAGTCGTTCCGGACGCTCGCGGAGCTCGCGGCGGCCACCGGCCAGGAAGCGCACGGCATCGAGATCGACTACGACATCTTCGAGTCGCTGCAGCCGCCGTCGCCGCCGCCGAATTCGGGAACGTACGGCAGACCCTACGAGGCGGCCGAGGTGAACTTCGCGTTGAAGGCCGGAGGCCGGGCGATCGACGCCGGCACGCCGATTCCGAACGTGAACGATGGGTTCGCCGGCCGCGCGCCGGATCTCGGCGCACACGAGGCCGGACAGCCCATGCCGGTGTACGGTCCGCGCGGACGCACGGGCAATCGGCCGTTTTATTGGTGAGGATCTCGTCATTGACAGCCCGTGGTACGCGGGTCGCCGCGCTGGTGCTGCTGGCGGGTGGGGGCTACGAGCGGTGACGGCCGGAGCGGCCCGTCTCGTTTCACGACCTCTGGGTCAATGGCTCAGGTGGACCTGAGCCATTGGCCCAGGGCACGCGAAATCGACATGGGCGGGTGGCGCCAGCGCAGGCCGTTCGCGGGGTTGTCACCTGAGACGGATAATGACTGACGCTGTGACGTTCCGTCTGCTGACTCCGGCCGATGCCCCGGCCATCGAATCGTTCCTCGCGTCGCACGGCGACAGCTCGATGTTCCTTCGCGCGAACAGCCGACGCGCAGGACTCGTGTTCGAGGGCGCGCCATTCCAGGCGGTCTACGCCGGCGCGTTCCGCGCCAGCGAGATCGTGGGCGTTGCCGCACACGCGTGGAATGGCAACTTGCTGATCCAGGCCTCCGGTTGCGCGGCCGATGTCGCGAGGGCTGCCGTGCACTTGAGCGGGCGTGCAGTACGTGGGCTGATGGGACCGGCCGACCAAGTGCGCGAGGCGCGTGTGACTCTGGGACTGGCGGACGCCCCAACCACGACTGCCGCAGACGAGGGACTGTTCGCCCTCGACCTTGCCAGGCTCGTGCCCCCGCGCGCGCTGGTCGAGCGATCCGTTCTGTGTCGGCCACCCCTGTCGGACGAGCATGCTCTGCTCCGCGACTGGAGGTCCGCCTACGACATCGAAGCGCTTGGATCACCAGACTCGGCGGAAACTCGCCAGCGCACCGCGGCGTTTCTCAACAGGCAGATGGCCGACGGCGACGTCTGGGTAGCGGTTGTCGGCGAGAATCCGGTATCCCTCTCCGCGTTCAACGCGAGCCTGCCCGACATCGTTCAGCTCGGCGGCATCTACACCCCGCCAGCGCTCCGCGGGCGCGGCTATGCGAAGGTGGCGGTGGCCGGCGCTCTTCGAGCGGCGCGAGAACGCGGCGCCACGCGCGCGGTGCTGTTCACGGACAACCCGAGCGCCGAGCGGTGCTACCGCGCGTTGGGATTCGAGCGGGTCGGAAGCTACGCGTTGGTGATGTTGACGTGATCAATTGCGCCCAAAGCTGACGCAGGGCCCACCCGTCGCCCACCTCGGTCTCCGCGACTTCGCGAAACGCTGCCCGGTCGCTCTCTTCGAGATGCTCCGTCGCCATGAGCCGTCTGTCGGTCCCCGCCTCTCTCCGGGGCGGTAGGCGTTCAGGAGTTCCCGATTGTCTAGTCCGGCGCCCACTCCAGCAGATCGCCCGGCTGACATTTCAGCTCGCGACAGAGTGCCTCGAGCGTGGAGAAGCGGATCGCGCGCGCTTTGTTGGTCTTGAGCACCGACAGGTTCGCGAGCGTGATGCCGACTCGATCGGCGAGATCGGTCAGCGTCACGCGCCGATCGACCAGCAGGTAGTCGAGCTTGACGCGAATGGCCATCGGGTGCCTCAGACGGTCAGCGACTGCTCTTCGTCGAGTCGCGTGCCGGCGCGGAAGACCTCCGCGATCACGAGGATGACGAGCCCGGAGACGACGGTATAGGCCTCCAGGCTGGGCAGCGCGTAGAAGCGCACGGCCTCCGACGTGACGTGCGTCATGACCAGATAGTTGGCGACGAACACCACGAGGGCGCGGACGATCTCGCCGAGGATCACGGCATAGCCAACGCGGCGGATCCGCGTCGCGTTGGCGGGCACGAATGGCTGGCCGTCGCGCAGCGTGCGGAAGACGTCGCGCAGCAGACCGAAGATCCACACCAGCAGCGCGAAACCCACGATCGGCAGGATCGCGGCCACCATGACCGCCGCACCGTTCAGCGGCCGCACCATCAGCATGCCGCGAGCGTTCTGGATCCGAAGCGGGACGACGGCCGAGTCGATCGACGACGACGCCACGAGCGTGCCCTGGTCGGCGAAACTGAACGAGGCGGGAATGGCAACCGTGACGTTGCGCATTTCGGTGGGGAGCGTCCAGACGAGAGGCACGAGCGCGAGCAGGACGAGCAGCACGAGCCCGATCGCGGCGACGTACCAACCGACGTTGAAGAACGTCGCCAGGAATGACGATATCGAACGGTGGCCGATTGCCCTCATGTCCTCCTCCTGTCAATCGCGTTACTGTTATACGTCAATTAATTATCGATAATCAATGTATAAACATCGATATTCGATGCTCTGCTGCGGCTTATCACCTTCCTCAACCTCTGGTCGATTAACAGCCGCGTCGTTCAGGTGACCCCGCGACGGACCAGCCGAGGCGGCACGGTGTTCGCCGCGCCGTTCGACGCGTCCCGCCTCGGTGTCGGGGCCGAGGCGCCGGTGATTGAGGGCGTGTGGCGCGGTCTCAGCAGGGTTGGGCACTTCGCGATCTCGCCGAGCGGCGTCCTCGCCTACATTCCGGGCCCGGCGTCCCTGACCTCGCTCGCCGTCGGCCTGGTGCTGACCGATCGATCCGGCACCACGACGGCGCTGCCGCTGCGTCCGGGCAGCTACGACTGCTCAGTCCTCGGGCTCCTCACCAGAATGAAGCGGCTCGGTTACGATCTGCATGTGTTCTACATATGGCTGCCGTCGGCCGACCTGGCCGTGGCCCGCGTGCGGTAGCGCGCGGCATCGGGAGGTCACGACGTACCGCGCCCCACGGACGTCCGGCCGCTTCCTGAGTCGCCGCTCCGGCATGACCGTCGGGCCGGCGCGATCGACCGGCCGCGCCGGCGATCGCGTGCCAGCCTGCATTTGGAGATTGATCGCCCGCCGCCTCCTGCCTATGCTCGCTCGTGAGAAGGTTAGTGGAAGCACACATGGCCACGGCTGACAACCTCGCTCAGGCCCGGGACGCCTTTCGGCGCCGAGGGTGGACGGACGCCTACCGCCTTCTTGGGGCGGCCGATCGCGACGAACCGCTCGCATCCGACGATCTCGAGCGACTGGCGACGGCGGCGTACCTGATTGGCAAGGACGCGGAAAGCACGGAATTCTGGGCGCGCGCGCATCAGGAGTTCCTGGGGCTCGGCGCCGTGGACCGCGCGGTGCGATGTGCGTTCTGGCTGGCCGTCGGCCTGGTGCATCACGGCGAACGCGCGCGGGCTGACGGCTGGATCACGCGGGCGCGCGAACTGCTCGAGAACGCGCATCAGGAGTGCGTCGAACAGGGCTACCTGCTCCTTCCGGTCGCGCTGCGGTGCCTGTTTGCAGGCGATGCGGCCGGTGCCTACGGCATGTTCTGTCACGCCGCCGAGATCGGCGACCGGTTTGGCGATCGAGATCTGATCGCGCTCGCCCGGCACAGCCGCGGTCGCGTGCTGATCCGGATGGGCAAGATTCAGGACGGCGTCCGTCTGCTCGACGAGGCGATGATCGCCATTGACGCCGGCGATGTCTCCTCGCTCGTGGTCGGCGACGTGTATTGCAGCGTCATCGAAGGCTGTCTCGAAGTGTTCGACCTCCGGAGAGCGCAGGAGTGGACGTCGGCGCTGACGCGCTGGTGTGAGGCGCAGCCGGATCTCGTCCCCTATCGCGGCCAATGTCTCGTGCGCCGCGCCGAGATCCTGCAGCTGCATGGCGCGTGGCCGGAAGCAATCGAGGCGGCGCAGCAGGCGTGCGCGCGGCTCCTGCACCCGTCGATCCGGCCTGGCTCGGGCGCGGCGTACTACCTGCTTGGTGAGCTCCATCGCCTGCGCGGCGAGTTCTCGGAGGCTGACGACGCGTACCGCCAGGCCCACCGGTACGGCCGAACGCCGCAGCCCGGCCTCGCGCTGCTGAGGTTGGCCCTAGGCCAGACGGAATCGGCCGTCACTGCGATCCGGCTCGCGCTCGACGAGGCGCGGACACTCGAGGCGCGTTTGCGGCTGCTTCCCGCCTACGTCGAGATCATGGTGGCGGCAGCCGACGTCCAGGCCGCGCGCATCGCCGCGGACGAACTTTCGAAGGTCGCCGGCGACCTGGATGCGCCCGCCCTGAACGCCGTGGCCGCACAGGCGCGCGGGGCCGTGCTCCTGGCTGGCGACGACGCGCGGGCGGCGCTCACGGTCCTGCGCCAGGCCTGGACGGCGTGGCAGGAGGTCGGGGCCGCCTATGACGCCGCGCGCGTGCGCGTCCTCGTCGGTCTCGCGTCCCGGGATCTGGGTGACGTGGACGCCGCGGAGATGGAGTTGGACGCGGCCCGTTGGGTCTTTCAGCAGCTCGGCGCGCGTCCTGACGTCACCCGTGTGGATGCGTTCAGGCGGGCTGTCAGGCCCAGGACCGTGGGTGGTCTCAGCGCGCGCGAAATCCAGGTGCTACGGCTGGTCGCCGCGGGTAAGACGAACCGGCAGATCGCCTCCGACCTGTTCATCAGCGAGAAGACCGTCGAACGGCACATGAGCAACATCTTCAACAAACTCGACCTGTCCTCGCGAGCGGCCGCGACCGCTTACGCGTACGAGCACCAGTTGCGCTGACGTCCAGTCGCGTGGCCGCCGCGCGCCTTACCGCTCGTGCGCGCGATCGCGAGCGTGACTCTCTATGCTGGTACGGGGAAACACCCATTCGTCAGCCCCGCGAAAATGGGTGGTCCTCCCGATGTGAGGGGGATCTGCCTGCCCTACCCTCGTTCACAAGGACAGAATCGAGGACCGGTGGTCATTGCGAACAGGAGGCTGCTGTGAGAGCGCTCATTCCCGTCGTCGCATCCGTGGCTGCGCTCAGCGGGGGGCACATTCCTGCGGCGCTGCTCGCCCAGACGAGACCCCCCATCATCGACATGCACCTGCATGCGGACCTTCCGCCGCATGAGGTTCACCCGGGAGCGCCATCGCCGTGCCGCCCTGAGCCGTGCCAAGGCACCGGTCAGGCGACGGCGAATCACGCCGAGACCCTCGAGCAGACCTTGCAGGCGATGGACCGCTACAACATCGTCAAAGCCTTCCTCAGCGGCGTGGATCCCGCGATCGTCCAGAAGTGGGTGGCGGCCGCGCCGAATCGCTTCATTGCCGCGCCCTTCATGCTGCAGCCCGGCCGACCGGATCCGGAGGTGCTCAGGAAGGCGTATGCCGCCGGTCGGTACGGGGGGCTGGGCGAGATCGCCACGCAGCTCACCGGGGTGCCGCCGAACGACCCCGCTCTTGAGCCGTACTTCGCACTTGCCGAAGAGCTCGACCTGCCCGTCCTCATCCACACGGAGGGGATCGGACCGTATCTACCGGGCTTCCGCACCGCCGCCGGCAACCCCGTGTTGCTGGAGGACGTGCTGGTCCGCCACCCGAAGCTCCGGCTCTTTGTCGAGAACGCGGGCTATCCGTATCGTGGCGAGATGATCGCGATGATGTATCAGTATCCGCAGCTCCACGCCGACGTGTCGACCATCAGTTGGATAATCCCGCGCGTCGGCTTCTACGACTACCTGGAGGCGTTGGTCCGGGCCGGTCTGGGCAAACGCCTGATGTTCGGCTCGGATCAGATGCGCTGGCCGGAGAAGATCGGCGAAGGTATTGAAGCGATCGAGCAGGCGCCGTTCCTGACGGAGGAGCAGAAGCGGGACATTCTCTATCGCAACGCGGCTCGTTTCCTGCGCCTCGAACAGGAGTGACCGTCGGACGGTCTGGCTGGTGAACAGGACCGCGCGCGCGCCGAAGGCTCCGAGTCGCCTGAAGCGACGCCGTCAGCGCGCATCGGCGCGACTCACGACACCGGGCTGATTCTCAAGAGCTTCGCCAGGTTGCCGCTGAGAATCGCCGACCTCTCGACGTCGCTCAGGAACGTCGCGTTCAGCACGAGATCGACGGTGACCGGCCAGTTGAACGGCACGTCCGTGCCGTAGACGATCTGCCCGACGCCCATCTCGGCCACCAGGTGCCGCAGCCCTTCCTCGGAGAAGATCATCGTGTCGATGGATCTGCGATCGCAGGTATTCGCTCGGCTTCTTCTTGTTCGCGCAGTTCGCGTTGCCGCGTACGACGCACGCGGCTTCCGTCCGGCCGAGATAGGAGGGAAGGTAGCCGCCGGCATGCGCCGCGCAGATGCGCAGGCCCGGAAACTTGTCGAGCGTGCCGTCGAAGATGAGTCGTGAGAGAAAGTACGTCGGCTCGAGCGGATTCCCGATGACGTTGCCGAGGTCGCCGCGTCCCGAAAACGCCCCCGGCTTCACGATGTTGTCAGCGCCCTGCACGATGTCCGGGACGGGAATGACGCAGTGCGCGTGGACGTCGATGACGCGGACCGGGCGCCCCGCGATCGTCACCCGCCTGCGGCCGGGCTTGGCCTGAGGCGGCAGAGCGATGGCCGCGAGACGGCCGGCGGCCGCGCCGGCGGCGAGCTTCAGGAAATCGCGGCGGGAAGACATGAAGAATGGTAACGCTAGCGCGCCTGGAGTGCGTCCATGCCGACTGACAGCGCGAGCACGAGCCGGCGGTCCAGCGTGCGCTGCGGATCGAGCGACAGGTCGATCTCGTACACGTCGACGAACGTCC
Organism: uncultured Solibacteraceae bacterium; assembly: GCA_964517075.1. Taxonomy (GTDB): domain Bacteria; phylum Acidobacteriota; class Vicinamibacteria; order Vicinamibacterales; family SCN-69-37; genus CAZFAT01. The sequence continues at coordinate 10,807 of CAZFAT010000265.1, read as the reverse complement.
AGCGGCGGCGGCGGTTGTGGCCGACCACGACCTCGCCGCGCTTGAACACGAAGTCGTAGGGAATCGGCAGCCAGTTCGCGACATCTTCCACGAGCGGAACGAAGTGAAGGAGTCGGCGAATGATCGCGACGGGAAGGCTGCCTTCCTCCACAATTGCGGTCTCCTCGCCATTGGCATCGTAGAGCCGATACGTCGATCGCAAGAGCGACGCGCCAAACACTTTCTGGATCTGGCCGATGCGTTCGCCGTTCACGGTCACGTCGTAGGTTGCGCGCGGGTCGAACCTGTGCAGCGCCTTGATGCGCATCAACTCCTCGGTCTTGGATTCATTCGTAAAGAAGCGGATGTCTTCCTTGAACGTAAAGCGCTTCTGCTCGACGAAACAGAACGGCTCTTCCTCCTGGCCGGCCACCGAAAAGAAATAGCGGTTGATGACGAGCGTCCACTTCTGCCGCAGGACGAATCGGTCGTGCTGGTTTGGATCGATCATAAGCTGACCGCGAGGATGGGAAGCCCGACGGCGTCTCCGGCGGATCGGGACGGCGTCGCGCGCCGGATTTCGGCGCTTACTTCACGAACTCGACGTAGCCGTGCTTCTGGAGGAACCTGAAGTAGCCGACGAAGTCGAACGTCTGCGGGCCCATCTCGAGCTCGGTGAGCCTGATGACCTCGGCGAGCGTGCGCTTACCGTCGCACCAGTACAGCGCCGAGACGGGCACGCCCCAGAACGACGCGGCCGGGAACCCTTCGCGCTGATCGCGTCCCAGATTGTCGAGGGTAATCGTGCCGATGCGCGTGCGGCGGACGACGATGGCTTCGGCGTCCGGGTTGCGTGGCGCCACGAACGGCTGCACGGTGCCGAGCTGCAGCTCGGCGGCGCGATCGCGGATCCGCCCCTCCAGCCGCCCGTGCTGCTGCCGCCCGAATGCGGCGAGGTCCGCCAGCCCCCGATCGAGCGCCGCCGCCGCGCCGACCGCCTTGGATTCGCGCAGGACGACGTAGTCGACGCGCGCCCGCGCCTGCGCGAGCAGGCGGCCGAGCGCGTCGGCCGTCGTCGCGAGCGCCACGCGGTCGAGCAGTTCGGTCGCCGTGGCCGCGACCTGGTTGAAGCCGCGCGTCAACGCCACCTCGGCCAGCCAGCGCTGCTCGGCCGGGCCGGCCGACGCGAGGAAGTACGTGAACGCGGCGTTCATCACCATCAGGTCGCGCATCGACCTGGGATCGACGGTCGCGGGCGTGTCCCCGCTGTTGTGATGCGCCTGCACGCCGTAGCCGCCGCGCGGCATCACCGTGGGAATGCCAATCGTGGGATCGCCGAGGTAGTTGTCCGTCGAGCTTCGATGCGGCGTCGACAGCCACGGCCGGCCGACCGACGGGTAGTACTCCTCGGCCAGCTTGAGCGTGAACGCGTCGACGTACGAGGTCGCCGAGTGCGGATTGAGGATCCAGGTGTGTTCGGTGCCCGCGAGGTGCTGAAGGCCTGCGGGTGAATCGATGTTCATTGCCGCGATCGTCCGCCTGACGCGCGCCATGTGGTGGTCGAGGTACCAGTTCGTCCCGTAGCACTCGCCTATGCCGAGCACCCGGATGGTCCGCCTCGGCCTCGGCAGCTTGCCTTCCCTGATCAGCCGGTTGACCGTCTCGGCCGCACCGATGATCGCCGCGACGCCGGTCGCGTTGTCGTGCGCGCCCTGCTCGTAGAGATGGCCGAGCGACAGGACCTCCTCGGCGCTGGCGCCGTCGGTGCCGCGAATCACACCCGTGACGTACGGGTACACGCCGTCGTAGTACCGGCTGTCGACGTTCGCGCGCACCTTCACCGGCCCCTTGGCCAAGAGTGAACGTAGCAGCTTCGATCCGTTCGGCGTGATGGAGAAACAAACGACCGGCGTGCTGCCCCGTGTGAAGCTCCAGCCGTTGTCGCCGAAGGCATTGACCCAGCCGCGCTCATCGGCAAGCGCGGGGTTCTCGGTGTTCTCGCTGATCAGGCCCAGGCCGCCGGCTCGCGCCACCGCCGCTTTCGAGCCGCCGAGGACGAGCTTCCCTTTCAGATCGACGTTCGGCTGATTCCCGGAATTCAACACCACGTCGGTCACGACGCCGCCGGCCGGCGTCGGGCCGCTCCACATGCAGAGCGACGCGGGGACGTGCTGGTAGTCGGCGAGGACGCGCTGATTCGCCGGCACGACCGGCTCGACGATCTCGAGCGTTCCGACCTTGACGTCCCAGGCCAGGGGCAGCGTCCAGAACCCTCCCTGCGACACGCCATCGGCAGGGGTTCGGCCGATTTCGACGTCCTCGAGTCCGGCGCGCCGCATGATGGCCGCGACGTTCGTCGCGGTTTCCTCGAACTTCGGAAACGTGAACCAGCGGTCGGTGTTCCAGATCGTGCTGATGTCCGTGACGGCCTGTGCCGGATTCGTCTCGGTGCGCAGGAGCGTGAGCAGGCTCGACAGCGGCGACGTCGGCGGCCCGCCGCCGCGCCCGCCGCGGCCCTGCGCGGTTCCATGCGCCTGCGCGGCCAGCAGCCCCATCACCAACGCGACCATCGAAACTCGTGTCATGGCTCGACCTCGTCCCTGCCGCCGGCGCCGACTATAGCAGCGTCGGACGCGCGGCTGCAGCCAGGCGGGTCGGTCAAGCCGGCGCCTTGGGGGCCGTTCACGACATTCGCCGGAGGCGGGTGCTGAGATGTCCGACGTGTCTGCGGTGGCGATTCAGCACGCGCGTCGAATACCAGGTCAGGTCAGGCGGTGTTCCGACTAGTATCTCGACGTGAGCTTCCAGTCTGTCGATCGGTCCGCCCCGGCGCCCTCGGAGTGCTTCGACGCGGCGCGGAACGGCAACCTCCCGCCGATGCCCTACAAGGACATGCCGAAACCGCTGCCGCTCGGCAAGGTTCTCGGCCCCGGCGTGATTCTCGCGGGGCTGGGCGTGGGCTCCGGGGAGTACATCCTCTGGCCGTACATGGCCTCGACCGTGGGGATGGGCTTTCTATGGGCCGCGATGCTCGGCGTGACCGTACAGTTCTTCCTCAACATGGAGATCGAACGCTATACCCTGGCCACGGGCGAAACCGCCGTGGCCGGCTTCGTCCGGTTCTGGAAGCCGTGGGGCGTGCTGTTCTGCGTCTTCACCATCGTGCCGTACATGTGGCCGGGATGGGCGACGAGCGGCGTGACGATTTTCACGTTCTTGCTGGGCGGCGGCGACGTCACGCTCATCACGATTGGGGTCCTCGTCGCCTCGGGCGTCGTGCTCACCATCTCGCCCGTGGTCTATCGCACCCTCGAGTGGGCGCAGTTCTTCAAGGTGGGGCTGACGCTGGTCTTTCTCGCGGTCGCGATTGTCGCGGCCATCGGCCCCTCGGCGTGGGCCGAGCTGCCCTCGATGGTCACCAGCATCGGACAGTTCCCCGAGACGAGCATCCTGCCGGTCTCCCTCGTCCTGAGCGGGCTGGTCTTCGCGGGCGCGGGAGGCGTCAACAATCTCGTGCAGAGCAACTGGATCCGCGACAAAGGCTTCGGCATGGGGGTGTACATCCCGCGGATCGTGTCGCCGATCACGGGCGAGGAGGTGGCCGCGCCCGCCACGGGGTCGATGGTGCGGCAAGACGAAGAGAACCTCCGCCGCTTTCGCGGCTGGTGGGCCGTGGCAAACAAGGAACAGTTCGTCTCGTTCTGGTTCATCTGCGTCTTCTCGATCACGGTCTTTTCGGCGCTCGCCTACTCGACGCTCGAGGGCCGGACCATCTCCGGACAGGCCAATCTGGCCTTCATCCGAGCCGAAGGGGAGATCCTCAAGACCGTCGTCGCCCCCTGGTTCGGGACCTTCTTCTGGGTCTTCGGCTCGCTCTCGCTCGTGCTCTGTGGGCTGGGCGTGATCGACTTCGTCTCCCGCCTCATCGCGGACGTCGTCAAGACGGTGTACCTGCGAGACAGCCAGCGCTGGACGGAGAGTCGCATGTATTTTCTCGTCGCGTGGACCACCATTGCCGCGAGCTCGGCCATCCTGCTGTCGGGTCTCAATCAGCCGCTGCTCCTGCTCGTCATCGCCGCCTGTCTGAACGGCATGGTGATGTTCGTCTACTCCATCCTGCTCATCCAGCTCAATCGACGAGGGCTCCCGCCCGCGCTTCGCGTGCGCGGCCTGCGGCTGGGCATGCTGGTGTTCGCGACGGCGTTCTACGGCTTCTTCTCGGGCTGGCTCGTGCTCGTCCAGGTGCGCAGTTACCTGGAGGCGGGCTGACAGACTCGAGCCATGCGCCACGCTCGCACATTCACAGGGTCCACAGCGGGGGCCGGCGGCGGCTCCGGCGCGCAGGCCTGGAGGCGGACACTACGACGTGCTGAGATTCATCGGGTGCGGGCCGGACAGCACCTCGATGTCGGGGCGGGTGCGGGCCTCTTCTAATAGAGGCGCGGAGATCTCCAGCGTCTCGACATGCGCGGTACTCTGAATTCGGGCGAGACGGACCGCCTCGGGCCGGCCTCGTCCGCAGCAGCCGATCGCGGCCCGAACCGCCGCGCCTTCGTCAGCGAGCACGACGGGGATCTTGCTGCGGAAGGCGCCGCCTTCGCCGCTCGTGCGATGGTTCGTCATCGTCGCATGGAAGTCGACGCGCTCGATGAGGCGGCGCGTCACGATGTCCGCCAGCCCCAGCCCCGCGGCGTTGCCGTGCGTCTTGTCCGTCAGATCCAGCGCGACGATGACCCGCACGGTGGGACCGGGCCAGTCCGCATCCGAGGCCGAGGGCATTCGCACCCGACCGATCACGTGCGTGTCGAACCCGGAGCCGCTGATGTCCTTGCCCATCCGGTCCACGACCAGCACGTCCACGTCATCGAACGCCAATCGCGGCGACAGCGCTCGCGACCGCTCGAGCAGGTTCGCCTCGCGGGCGCCGCCGATCTCCTCCGCCGTCAATCCATGAATCTCCGCCGTGCCCCCGTACGCGTTTTCCAGGACGCCAACGCCTCCGACGATGTGCGTGCACGCCACCAGCCGGCGCGCCACCCGCGGCATCGTCTCTCGCAACCCGTTGAAGCCGAACTGGTGGATTGATGACGCGCCCTTGTGCTTCCCAAGGCCGATCGCGCACATCTTGGCGAGCCCGCTTTCGATGCGGCCCTGGAAGCAGGTGTGCCTCTTGATGCGGTTGACCACGACGACGGCGTCCGCCGCCAGCGCCATCCGGTCGAAATAGACGGGATACCCGTCCTCCAGCGAGGAAACGTGCTCCACGTCCATCGTCGCCCGAATCGCGGCGCCACAACCCTCTTCGGTGATTCCGTAGTCGCGCAGAATCTCCGTCTGTCCTTCGGCGGTGGCGTCGCCATGGCTCCCCATCGCGGGCACGATGAACGGGTGGCAACCCCCTGCCTTGAGGCGCTCGACCACGGTCCGGACGATTGACTGGAGGTTTGAAATCCCGCGGCTCCCGACGCCGACCGCCACGGACGCGCCCGGGCGCAACCGAGCGTCCGTAAAGAGCCGTGCCACGGCGTCGGCCGCCGACGCCGCGACGTCCCGGATCTCCGGCGCCTCGACCTTCTGGCGAACGGTCCAGACGTCCGGCAGCGGCACGTCCGGGTACGCGAACGCCGCGGGGTCTACGCGGATATCGATGTAGCCCCCGGCGGGTGCGGCCCCGGTCACTCCCGGTTGAGCGCCCATTTGATGCCGCGCACCAGCAGGTCCTGGAAGGTCGGATCCATCCATGTCTCGTTGCCGTGGCCGAGCGTCGTGCCAAACACCCGCGCGCCCGCGTATTCACCGGCCCAGGCGAGCGCGTATTCCTTCTTGTCCTCCGGGCTGACGGCGGTCGCCAGCGGCGTCGTGTTCGGCCACACCTTCTCGATGACGTACAGTTCGTCGACGGGCGTCACCCAGTCTTCCTTGAAGCCCTTCATCGCGGGATGATCTTTCGCGGCGACCTTGACGGGAATCGGAAACGGCTTCGTATGCGTCCGTGACGTCACACCGAGGAACTCACGCCAGTCGTCGATCGTCGCCGCGCGGTAGGAGTGCATCGCGCAGTGGATCACGACGGCCGGCGGACCGCCGCGATGTGCCGCGGTGATGTTCCGGATGTACTGCGGGTCGTCGACGCCCGCCAGACACTCGTTGTGAATGACGATGTCGAAGCCCCGGTCCCAGTCCGGCCTCCCGTACACGGGCATGGTGCCGCGCGTGCCCCTGGCGCCCTGGACGGTGAGCGTCCAATCCACCGGGAGCGCGCGACCGACGGCATCCATCAGCAGTCGGCCCTGGAGGGCGTAGTCGTGGCAGCAGCCGCCGCTCACGACGAGCGCATTGATGCGCGGTTGGCCGGCGAACGCGTCGCCTCGTCCACGGCCTCGATTGCCAGCCGGCGCCGCTTGTCCGGCCGCCGCGCCGTCAGCGCCCGCCGGCGCCTGCGGCCCGGCAATCCCTGTGAGCGTCGCGACGAGCAGAAAGACGATAGCGACCGTGACATGCCGGAACGTCATGAGGCCCTCCCGTTGAACACCGACCGGTTACCGCGCGTCGAGCCGCTGCCATTCTACCGGACGCGGGCCGCGGCCCTTCCCTTCGCACCACGCGCTCGCGGATCGCGGCCTGTATATACTTGGCCGTTCCAGCGGTGACACGCCACATGAGACACACAGGGCTCGCAGGACTCGTTCTTTCCCTGGCCGCGGTGGCCGCCGCGCTGAACGGATGCGGCGCACCGTCGGCGTATCCCGCGCGGCCGATCGCGATGATTGTGCCGTGGGGCGCGGGCGGCGGCACGGACGCCGTCGCACGGGTGATCGCGACCCTGATGGAGCGCGACCTCGGCAAGCCCGTCAACGTCGTGAACCGCACGGGCGGGAGCGGCGTCGTCGGACATCAGGCCATCGCCGACGCGGCGCCGGATGGCTACACCTTCGGGATCATCACCGTCGAAATCGCGATGATGCGCCACCAGGGCCTCACCACACTGAGCGGCGCCGCGTTCGCGCCCCTCGGGCTGGTGAACGTCGATGCGACCGCCATCCACGTGCGCCAGGACGCGCCGTACAGAAACCTCGGCGATCTCCTGCAGGCAATCAAGGCGAACCCCGGCAAGCTCAAGGCGTCGGGCACGGCGCAGGGCGGCATCTGGCACGTCTCGCTGTGGGGCCTGCTCGACGAACAGCAGATTCCTCCGGCCTCGGTGCCCTGGGTGCCGAGTGCCGGCAGCGCGGCCGGCTTCCTCGATCTGGTCGCCGGCGGTGTGGACATCGTCCCCTCGTCGCATGCGGAGGCCCGGTCGCTGATCGATGCGGGCAAGATCAGGAGCCTCGCGATCCTCGACGACGAGCCGTCGGCACTGTACCCGGACGTGCCGACGGGCACGCAGGCGATCGGGACCACGTGGACGATGAACGTCTGGCGAGGCTTCGGGGCGCCCCGGGGATTGCCGCCCGCGATCCAGTCGCGGCTCGAGAGTGCCCTGAAGAACGCTTACGACAGTCCGGAATATCAGGAGTTCGCGGCGAACCGCGGGTTCGGACGCCGCTGGGCCGGACCCGCCGAGTTCGCCGCATTCATGACCGACGCCGACGCGCAGATGGGTGTCACGATGAAGAAGGTCGGACTGGGCCAGTGACCGATCGGAGGCGCCTCGCAGTCGCCTCGCCGTCTGATGCGACCGAGTGACTTCACCACCGGCCTGCTCGTCATGGCCGGCGGACTCGCCGTCGCCGGCTATGCGCAGACGTTCCCGCCGATGCCGGGCCAGCGCATCGGGCCTTCACTGTTTCCAACCGTCATCGGCCTGGGCCTCGCCCTGGTCGGCGCCGTGCTGGCCCTGTCGGGCCCGAGGCGGCGCGGAACGCCCTGGATCGCAATCGATGCCTGGGCGCGCAATCCTCGCGCGCTCGCCCGCGTGGCGCTCGTCATCATCGTCCTCATCACCTACACCGTCGTCGTCGACCCGCTAGGCTTCTTCATCACGGGCGTCCTGTTTCTCTCGGTGCTGTTGGCGGCATTCGGCGCGCGGCGTACCTGGATCCTTCCCCTCGCGATCGGCGTGACCGTCGCGATTCACTACGGTTTCTACACAGTCCTTGGTGTGCCGCTGCCCTGGGGCGTCCTCGAGCCGATTGCGTGGTAGAGCACGTGATCGAGGCGGCCCGGCTCCTGTTCGATCCGCTGGTCGTCGGCGTCATCCTGGCGTCGGCGATCTACGGGCTGTTCGTCGGGGCCATTCCCGGGCTGAGCGCCACGATGGCGGTGGCGCTGCTCGTGCCCCTGACGTTCTTCCTGCCGCCGCTGCCCGCGGTGGCCGCGATGGTGACCGCAACGGCCATGGCGATCTTCTCCGGCGACGTCCCCGGCGCCCTCCTGCGCATTCCCGGCACACCGGCGTCGGCGGCCTATTGCGACGAAGCGTACGCCATGACGCGCAAGGGCCAGGCCGAGACGGTCCTGGGCGCGGACCTCGTCTTCTCGGTGATCGGCGGGCTGTTCGGAACGGTCGTGCTGATCACCGCCGCGCCAGCGCTGGCGAACGCCGCGCTCTCGTTCAGCTCGTACGAGTATTTCTGGCTGGTGCTGCTCGGCTTGACCTGTGCCGTCTTCATCTCCCCCGGGCGCCCGACCAAAGGGCTCGTCGCGCTGCTGGTCGGGCTACTGCTCGCCACCGTTGGATTCGAGAACCCGGCGGCCTATCCCCGCTTCACCTTCGGGTCAACGGCCCTGATGAGCGGCATCCAGTTGATCCCGATGATGATCGGCATGTTTGCGGTGTCCGAGGTCCTGCGGTTTGCGATCGCGTCGGAGGATCCGATCGAGGATGTCCCGCAGGACATCGGCCGTATCTTCCGGGGACAAGGCGCGCTCGTGCGGAGATATCCCCTGGCGACGCTTCGCGGCAGCGTGCTGGGCACCGTCGTCGGCGCCTTGCCGGGCGCCGGCGCCGACATCGCCGCGTGGATGGCCTACGGCATTTCCAAGCGGTTCTCGCGGACGCCGGAGAAGTTCGGCACCGGGCATGTCGAGGGCATCATCGAAGCCGGCGCCGCCAACAACGCCGCGCTCGCCGGCGCGTGGATTCCGGCCCTCGTCTTCGGCATTCCCGGCGACTCGATCACGGCGATCGTCATCGGCGTCCTGTATCTCAAGGGCATGAATCCCGGACCGACGATCTTCATCGAGAACCCGCAGAACATCTACGCGGTGTTCCTGGTCTTCATTCTCGCCAATCTGCTGCTCCTGCCGCTCGGCTGGCTCCTGATCAAGGCGGCGAAGAACGTCCTGCATGTCCCGCGCCGCGTGTTGATGCCGGTGATTCTGCTCTTCTGCGTGGTAGGGGCGTTCGCGATCAACAACTCGATCTTCGACGTCGGCGTGATGCTGGCGTTCGGCCTCCTGGCGTTCGTGATGGAGGCGAACAAGTTTCCGATCGCGCCGGCCATCCTGGGCGTCGTACTGGGCGGCATGCTGGAACAGAACCTCGTTACCTCGATGATCAAGGCCGATGGCAATCTGCTGGCCTTTTTCGAGCGTCCGGTGGCCGGCAGCCTCGGCGTGGCCACGCTGCTGGTCTGGTTGTCACCGCTGGTGATGGGGTGGCGAGCCGCCTCGAAGCGAAGGGCCTGATCGCCTCCAAGCAGGAGGCCCGCGACTCTCCCCACGCCGGCGCGACAATCATGCGCCAGACTCGGCAGGCGGGCCGCCCGTGCGTCCTTGCCAACGATCGATGGCTCGTGTCTACTACGCCCTCTGAGTGTCGCCGGGGCTGGTCCATCCTGGCGCTGTTCGAAAGGAGCCGCGTATGCCGCAGAGTCCCGACGCCCCACGTGGACGTGCACGCCTTCAGCAGAGCTTTGACCGGCGCGACTTTTTGAGGACCCTGGCGGCCGGAACGGCTGGCGTCGTCATCGCACCGACGCTCCGCGCGGCCGCGGCGAGCCTGCCCAAGGCCAGGATCACGAAGGTCAACATCTACCGACACGCCACCGTCAACCCGACCTTCAACCAGAGCGACTTCGTGGTGACGGTCGAAACCGATCAGGCCGGGCTCGTCGGTGTTGGCGAGGGCGGCCTGCCTGACACCTTGACCCAGTCGGCGGGCAAGCTCATCGGCAGGAACCCGTTCGATATCGAGCGCTGCTGGCAGGACATGTACCGGTCGTGGTTCTACTCACCCGGCAAGGAGAAGGTGCACGCCCTCGGCGCCCTGGACATGGCGTTGTGGGACATCAAGGGCAAGGCGCTGAACGTGCCGGTCTATGACCTGATGGGCGGGATGAACCGCGACTACGTCGAGTGTTACCTCGGCGGAGGCGGAACGGGCACGCAACTGCGTGAGAACGCGCGCGCCGCGATGGAGCAGGGCTACCGCGCGTTCCGCATTTCGGCGCCGGGCACGGCGGTCGGTGGCGGGCGCGGCGGCGGCACTCGCGGGACCGGCGCGGCCACTGCGGCTCCGGCGGCCGCGGGTGCACCGGCTCCCCCACCTCCGCGCACGCTGCCGCCAGGCGGTGTGTTCTTCAATCAGCTGGAGAGCCTCCGGCGGCTCGACCAGATCGGGAGAGACATCCGTGAAGGCGTCGGGCCGGGCGGCGACTGGCTGATCGACTTCCATCAGCGCTACGACCTGGCGCAGGCGGCGCGCGGCTGCAAGTACCTCGAGCCGTACGAGCCGTATCTCATCGAGGATCCGACGCGCGAGGAACACTTCCGCGAAGACATTCCGAAGCTGCGGCTGCTGACAACGGCGCCGCTCGCGGCCGGGGAACAATGGGGCCAGCGGTGGGACTTCAATACGCTCGTCGAGCGCCACGACATCGACTAC
>CAZFAT010000264.1:0-27269 GCA_964517075.1 uncultured Solibacteraceae bacterium | reverse complement strand
GGCGGCACCCAGCCGTCGATGCGCCGATCGTCACGCCGCACGAGCTGCTGGCGGAGGAACGGCAGGACAGTCCGCGCGACACGCCCCGCCCGTCGATCGACGATCTCGCCGCCATTCTCTACACATCGGGCACGACCGATGAGCCGAAGGGCGTCGTGCTGACGCACGCCAACCTCGCGGCCAACACGCTGGCGGTTGTCGATTCCCTGGCCCTTGGTCCCGACGATCGCGTGCTGTCGCCGCTGCCGGTCTTCTACGCCTACGGCAGCTCCGTTCTGCACACGCACCTGGCCGTCGGCGCCACGGTGGTGCTCGGCGACATGGTCTATGCGGAGCGCACCGTCGACCGGATGGCCGAGGAACGCATCACCGGGTTCTCGGGCGTGCCCTGGATGTACACCACGCTCATGGACCGGACGTCGTTCCTCTCACGCCCGCTGCCGGCGTTGCGGTACCTGACCCAGGCCGGATCGCGCATGGCGCCGGGCGACGTCGCACGCATCGCACGCGCCCGTCCCGGCGTGGCCTTCTTCGTGATGTACGGCCAGACCGAAGCCACCTCGCGACTCACCTACCTGCCGCCGGCGGAACTGTCACGACGGCCGGGATCCGTAGGCCGTCCGATTCCGGACGTCCGCATCGAGATTCGACGGCCGGATGGATCCGCCGCCCCGCCGGGCGAGTTCGGCGAAGTGGTCGCGACGGGCCCCGGCATCATGGCGGGCTACTGGCGCGCGCCGGAGCTGACCTCACAGGCGTTGACGGCCGACAATGGCGGCCGCTGGCTGCACACCGGCGATCGGGGCTGCCTCGATGACGACGGGTATCTGTATCTGGACGGCCGGCTGTCGGAACTCATCAAGGTGGGCGGCCATCGCGTGAGCCCGGCCGAGATCGAGGACGTCGCCCGCCTGCTGCCGGGCGTCGCGCATGCGGTGGCTGTTGCGGCGCCCGACCCGGTGCTCGGCGAGGTGGTGCACCTCGTCATCGTACGGGCGCCGGGCGCCGCGGTGACCGCCGCGGATCTCGTCGGGCACTGCCGCACGCACTTGAGTACGTACAAAGTGCCGCGCCACGTGACCTTTGCCGACACTCTGCCGCGGACCGCCTCGGGCAAAATCCAACGGGCGCGGCTCACCCACGCCCTGGAGGCGCTGTGACCGCGGCCATCCACGCGGGCGTGCTGGATCTCGACTGCGACGCGGAAGCCGACCGCGTCAGCGAGATGCTACGCCATGCCCTGCGTGAGCTGTGCCGCCGCGGATTTGTCGTCGCCGTGTCAGGTGGCATTGACAGCGCCGTGTCGGCCGCGCTGGCCGTACGCGCCGTGGGTCCGGCGCATGTGTTCTGCGTCCTTCTGCCCGAGCGGGAAGGATCCCCCGCCACACTCACCCGCGCCCGGCAGCTCGTCCAGCACCTGGGGGTGGAGTCCGAGGAACAGGACATCACGCCGGTCCTCGAGACCATTGGCTGCTACGCGCGCCGCGACGCCGCCGTCCGCCAGGTGTTCCCGGACTACGGGCCGGACTGGAAGTTCAAGATCGCGATTCGGGGCGGGCTGGCGGGCCGGTACAACACGTTTCACCTGATCGTGCAGCCGCCCGGCGAGTCGGGCGCCCCCGAGTCGCGGCCCCTCGCCGCGGATCAGCTGTTTGCCATCGTCGCCGCCACGAACTACAAGCAGCGAATTCGGAAGACCATCGAGTACTGCCATGCGGACCGGTTGAACTACGCCGTGGCCGGTACGCCCAACCGGCTGGAGTATGACCAGGGCTTCTTCGTGAAGAACGGCGACGGCGCGGCCGACGTCAAGCCCATCGCCCACTTGTACAAGGCGCAGGTCTATGCGCTCGCGCGCGCGCTCGGCCTGCCCTCGGCGATCTGTGCCGCGGAGCCGACGACCGATACCTACAGCCTGGCGCAGGGACAGGACGAGTTCTACTTCGGTCTGCCGCTGTCACAGATGGACTATGCGCTCTGGGCGCGTAATCACGGCGTGCCGGCCGACGCGCTGGCGGCGTTCCTGGGCGTGAGCCCCGACGAGGCCGAGCGCGTGTACCACGACATCGACGTCAAGCGTCGCGGCACGCGGTATCTGCACCGGCCGGCCATCCTGGCCGGCGCGGTGAGCGAGGTGCACAGCTGATGGCCGGCATTCCGCGCCCGTTCCCCCTGCCGGCCGCGCGCGATCGCGTCACGGCGCGCCTCGAGGCCGCACGGGCCGCCTGTTCGGCCGCGCTCGAGCAGTCCGACCCCGGCGGGCCGATCAGCGGCCGTCCCTTCGTGCGGCTGGAAACCCCGCTCCGCCGTGAGGACGAAGCCGTGCACGCGACCGCCCGCGTCCGGCAGTACGCCGTCTCGGCACGGTCGGCGTCCGCCGCGCTCGGGCACCTGCCCCCCCACGGGCCGGCACGCGCACGCGCCGTGCGCGAGGATCTGCTGCGGACCGCCATCGTCGCGCTCGCGCAACTGCCGCAGTGGCCGGTGGCCCCCGCGGTCAAGCTCCGAGTCTGCGACGTCTTCCGTCTGTTCTGCGAAACACCTCGCAGCGACGTCGACAACCGGTTCCGGCCCGACATCGACTATCACGGGCGGGCACTGGCGGCCTGCGCGACGTTCACGCGCTTTCCGGCGGGTCAACTCGACTGGGAGGTGTCCGGCGTGCCGCGGTCGTACCTGTTGCAGATGCCATTCCGGCACCTGTTGCGGGTGGGCCGCACGATCGCGTTCGCCATGCGCGGGGGCCGGCCCTGCTATGTGGGACACATGGGCGTTCGCCGCTATCCCTTGCTCTTCGTTGAAGCCGAGAACCACCGGTCCTATCACCGAATGGCCCAGTCGATGGCGCTTCAGCCGGACGTGAAAGGGCTGTTGATGACGGCGTGGTTCCACTCGCCGGAGACGATCCGTGTCAGTCCGCACCTGGCGTGGACGAACCGTACGCCGCTCGCGAACGGCGCGATCTTGACCGATCTCGGCCCGGCGGGACCCGACGACGGATTTCTCACAGGTAGTCCGGAGCGAAGACGGCTCTATGAGGCCGGCCTCTACCGCCCGACGGTGGGTGTGATCATTTGGCCTCGGCCTGCGCTACTCGCATGGGCCGCGGCGCATCCCGAGTTCGGCGTTGAAGGCGTTGAAGAAGACAATGACTGAACCCCGTCAGCCACCCCTCGACCTCCACGTCGTTCAGCGCGGCGGTATCCACCAGGCGTGGCAGCAACAGCCGTGAATCGCCGGGCTGTGCGAGGCGCGGCTCGCACGTCGTCGCGCTCCTGACGCCCAGCGTCTCCAGCCAGGGCAGGCACTCCGGGCGATAGACGCCGGAGGGATAGCAGAAATGGGCGGCCGACCGGCCCGTCGCACCCTCGACCACCGTCCGGTTGTCCTGAACTTCGCGCAGGAACTCGAGCCGGTGCATCGGCGTCCGGTGACGGTGCGTGTGGAGCTGCACATCGGCGCCGCGGACGGACACGTCGCGCATCTCCTCGGGCGTCATCACCTGGAGGACGCGACGGCGGACCAGCGCGGCGTAGTCGACATCGAGACGGCTCGCGAGCGCCATCAGGCGATCGTTTCTGGCATCGGCGTCAAGCCCCTGGCGGTAGGCGGACGCGACAATCGACTCGGCGGCCTGTTCGCGAGCGGCATCATCAGCGAGATCAGCCTCCGGAAACCCCAGCGCGCCGTCCGGCCTGAGCCGCCGGCGTCCCTTGCCCTTCCAGAGGACGTACGAGCACATCAGGGGGAAGATCGGCACGCGCTTGTCGCTGTAATACGTGGTGACGTACACCGTCGCGGGAAAGCCGGCCCGTTCGACCAGCGGCCAGCTCACTTGGTGGAAGTCGGCGAGGCCATCATCAAAGGTCAGCACGGCGCTCCGGGGCGGGAGGGAGCCGTTCTCCAAGCGCTCCACGGCTTCAGCCAGCGGCAGGACGTTCATCCGCCAGCGCTGGAGGAGACGCAGCCGGCGTTCGAGCTCGTCGGCGGTGAAGTACAGGAGACGCCGCCAGTGGTGCTCCTGGTCGACGGCGATGCCGTGAAACGCGAGGATGAGGAGCCGTTGGCTCCGCCAGGCGCTGTTCGCGGTCAGGTGGAACAGGCCAAGGCCCTTTGCCGAGTGCAGCGTGACGCGCTTCAGCGCCTTCAAACTGGGAAGTGCTTGAGGCAAACGTACGTCCTCCGACCGATCGCTGCTGACAGCAATCTACGAGGCTCTGCTGTGCAATTGACGTGCCCGCCCGGGCCGTCGAGTTCGGCCACCGGCGTGGAATTCGGGTGCAACAGGTAGGCAGGAAAGCTCCTACCCGGGGCTGGTCTCGCTCCTACTCAGGCCGGCGCCCGCCCGTCGACCACGGCGGTCTCCCGGCAGGGGCTAGCGGTGCGAGCTGAAGACGGCCGTCCGGCCGTTCTTGTCGAACGAGACGACGTCGTAGGGGTCGGCAGGCCGGCCCGGCGTTTCCATGCCGGGAGAACCCACGGGCATGCCGCCGGCGGCGATGCCGACGACGGCGGGACGCTCCTTCAGGAGCCGCTGAATGTCGGCCGCCGGCACGTGGCCCTCGATGACATACCCGGCCACGAGCGCGGTATGGCATGACCGCACAGCCGGCGGAACGCCGTGCTTCGTCTTGATCGCCTCTACCTGATCGGTGTCCGTAGTCCGCACCGTGAATTTCTGCTCGCGCAGGTGATCGACCCACTTGCTGCAGCAGCCACAAGTCGGGCTCTTGTAGACGTCCACCGTCACGGGAGCCGGCCGCTGGGCCGTCGGAGCGGCGCCGGCGAGGGCCAGCAGGAGCGCAGTCGCCAGCATGGACACGATACGCATGGTCTTCTCCTCGAGGTCGTCGCCGCAGGCGCCGCGGCAGGTTCCCTCGATCATCTCACGAACCTTGGAACCTTCGAGCCCGGACCTTGGAACCTTTCACTTCCCGGCCGACATCAGCTTCTGCAACTCCGCTTCGGTCCACGGCCGGGGCCGGCCGGCAGTGGCCGCTCGCACGGCGGCGGCGGCGGAGGGTTCGACCGGGCTGCCGGCCTGACCCCACTCCCGGCGAATGTACGTCAGCACGCTGGCCAGTTGTTCATCCGTCAGGGACGCACCCATGGGCGGCATGAGCCCGGTCGGTCCCTCCTTGCCGTTCAGCAGCACGCGCAGGGGAATCTCAGGCGCCGCCAGCGCGAACGCCGAGTCCACGAGCGGGGGCGCGACTCGGTCCTGCCCGCGCCCGTCCGCCTGGTGACAGGCCTGGCAGAGATTGCGATAGACCTCGTGACCGGCCCCGAACCGCCCCTGCTCGGCCGCCGTGAGCGGCGGAAGATCCGCCGCCGCCCCCGGCTTGCCGGGCCAGGTGACACGGGTGAGCACACTGGCGGCCCGTTGGCTCAGATCGTCGCCGAGTGACGCGACGCGCGTGAGCGCCTCCGGCTCCCGACTGAGGCGAAGTGCGCCCGCGCTGCCGCCCCGACCACCTCTCGCAGCCGCCTGTGTGGCCGGGCTCGGAAACGCATACGCGCCGCCTGGACCTGCGCGTCCACCTGGACAGGTCGGGCACGGGACCGGCGCCGTGGCGCGCGCGCCTGCCCCGCCCTGACGCGCCGGCGGCGCGGGCGTGCCCGGCAGCGTCCGTCCGGTCAGCGCCGACTCCGCACCAGCGAGCAGCGCGGAGCGCCGCCAACGGGGCTGGCGCTCGTCAGCCATCCACGCGAAGACCTGCTGGATGGCCGCGTCCTGCGTGCTCCGGACGATGGTGGCCGCCAGCAGCGTGACGGCAGCCTCGCGTTCGGGAGTCATGCCAGCCGGTCCGGCGGCCAGCAGCTCGAGCGCGGCGGCCTCTGCGCCGCGCAGTCCGCTCATCGCCACGTCCATCGTGATGACATCGGTGCCCCACCGCTCGAGGACGGCGACGAGCGCGGCCTCGCGCGGCCCAAGCGGCAGGACACCCAGCGACGCGGCGAGATGGCGCCGGACGGTCCAGCTCGAGTCGTCGAGCCTGGCGAGCACCGCGGCGCGCATTGGGGCGTCGCCGTCGACGAGCCAGCGCTCGGCGATCCGCACGGCTGCTGCCCGCACGTCGGCTGACTGATCGCCGAGCGCGCGCGTCACCGTCATGGGACCGATGGTGTCCATGCCATCCAGCGTCCACAGGGCGTGCAACCGCGTGCGCGGGTCGGTCGCGCGCTCAGCCAGCGCCGTCAGCGCGGGCGCGACCGCTGTGTCCCGTCGCTCCACGAGCAGCCGCTGGGCGGTGTCACGCCACCACCCGCTCGGCGACGACAGGCGCTCGACGAGCTGGCCGGACGTCGTGCTCCGGGTCAGGCGCGTCGGATCGGGCCGGGAGGTCTCGTGCACGATGCGATAGATGCGGCCCAGCCCCGTGGGGCGATCCAGCCGGCGGGCCAGGATCTGATCGCGCAGATATTCGGTGATCGAGATGCGGTGCTCGATGATGCCCCGGTACAGGTCCACGACGTAGAGCAGGCCGTCGGGCGCACTGCTGAGATAGACCGGACGAAACCGCTCGTCGGTGGACGCCAGGAACTCGCCGCGTTCGTACGCCTTGCGCGCGCCCACCGTGCGGTCGTCGATGTCGAGGACGATGCGACTGACGAGGTTGGCTGCCGGCTCGGCGACGAAGACATTCCCGTACACATCCTTCGGCAGGCGGTCGCCGCGATACACGAGCGGTGCGCACACCGACGTAAACCGGACGAGCGAGCCATCGGGACGATCGATCCCCGCCTGGTAGGCTCGGTTGGTCCCGGGATTGGGCCGGACGGGCCAGACGATGTTGAGATCGGGATTGTCGGTGGCCAGCCGCTCGTAGCTGCCGCGGGTGCGCAGGAGGCCCGGGTGGCGCGCGTAGTACGCGGTGGGCACGTAGTCCACATGAAGCGCCGACTCGTTCGTATTGCGATAAATGCGACCGACGTCGTCGTGGGTCACGCCCCACTCGCCGCGCCGCAGCGTGCGCTCGATCTGGAAGACGCCGTTCTTCAGCCGCAGCTGAACGTCGGACTGCCCCGCCGTGTACATCCGGTTGTCGAGCGACCAGTCGAAGCCGTTGGCGTTGTTCTGCGGGTCGACCTCGCGCCGCCCGTACTGATCCGTGACGGCCACGTTGGTGTCCGCGCGCAGGTCGCCGTCGGTGTCCCGCATCAGCCAGACGTACGGCGGCTCGGCGACGAGCACGCCGTGGTCGAGCACTTTGATCGACCGGGCGAGCACCAGACCCTCCGCAAAGACGGTGCGCCGATCCATCCGGCCGTCGCGGTTCAGATCCTCCAGCACGACGACACGACCGATCGGGTCGTACTCGTTGGACCCGGTGAGGTCCGCCATGAATCCGGGCATCTCGACGGCCCAGAGGCGACCGTCGGTGTCCCAGTCGATGGCGACCGGCTCCTGAATCAGGGGCTCGCTGGCGACCAGCTCGATGCGATACCCCGGCGGCAGATGGAAAGTCTCGAGGGCCTCTTCGGCGGGACGAGGCGGGGAGGTGTCCGTCACCCGCTGCACGGCCGGCGGCCAGGGGCGGCCCGCGGGGGACTGGCGGGGACCGGCCCCGAGGACGCCGCCCCCCGCCAGTCCGACCACCACAGCCACGATTGTGACGATGCGCATACCTTCCGCCCTCGGGTTCGTGCAGAATACCGCGTGTGGATCCGCGGCGCCGCGAGTTTCTGAGCACGACCAGTCTCGGCCTGCTCGGGCTGACGGCGCACGCCGCGGCCGGCCAGACCGCGCCGGCCGAACCCATCATCGACATCCATCAGCACCTCAACTACAGCGGGCGGCCCGACGCGGTGTTCCTCGCCCACCAGCGCGCCATGGGTGCGACGCTGACGATCCTGCTCCCGGCCGGCCGCCCCGCGACCACGGCCGCGACCCATCAGGGCAAGGCCAACGGCCTGCAGGCGCAGGCGCTCGGTACCGAAGCGTGCGCGACCTTCGCGCGTGGCAATCCGGGCTTCGTCTTCGGCGCCAACGACCGCCCCGATGCGGCGGATGCGCCGCAGGAGATCGCACGGTACCTCGAGCGCGGCGCCATCCTCATCGGTGAGCAGAAGTTCGGCGTCGAGTGCGATTCGCCCGAGATGCAGCGGCTGTACGCGACCGCCGCCGCCCATGGCGTGCCCGTGCTGATGCACTGGCAGTTCGGGATGTACAACCATGGCTTCGATCGATTTCATCGCGTGCTCGAACGCTATCCGACCGTCAACTTCATCGGACACGCGCAGACCTGGTGGGCGAACATCGACGCGAACCATCGCGATCAGTCCGTCCTCTACCCACGTGGCCCCGTCACGCCCGGCGGCCTGACGGATCGCTACCTCAGCGACTATCCGAACATGTACGGCGACCTCTCGGCCGGGTCGGGGCTCAACGCGCTGACCCGCGACGAGGGCTTCACGCGCGAGTTCCTGTCGCGGCACCACGGGAAGTTGCTGTACGGAAGCGACTGCAGCGATCACGACGGGGGCGGCCCCAAGTGCCAGGGCGCGCAGACGATCGCGACGCTCCGCCGGCTGGCCACTCCGACGGTGCTCCGCCGTCTCCTGTATGAGAACGCCAGAGGACTCTTCCGCCTGTAGTCCCTCCAGGCCTCACTGCTCGAAAGGAACCGATGAAAGCGCTCGGGACGCTCGTCTATCGCGCGATGGGCGCTGCGGTGCTGGACGCCTCCGTGTACGAAGGCATCGAAGCCGACCACGCCGCCACACCCCAGGCGCTCGCCGTCGTGCTCCTGGCGAGTCTCGCCGCCGGCATCGGCGCGAGCGGCTGGGCCGGTCCCGAGTGGGAAACGATTGGCGTGTTCGGCCTGCTCGCCCTCGTCACGTGGATTGCGTGGGCGGCCCTCATTCTGCACGTCGGGGGACGGTACTTTCGCGAACCTCAGACGGACGTCGATCTCGGCCAGCTCCTGCGCACCGTCGGCTTCGCAGCCTCCCCCGGCTGGCTGCAGGCCGCCGCCATCGCGCCATTTCTCACCACTCCGGTGTTCGTGGTCTCGTGGCTGTGGATGCTGGCGGCAATGGTGGTCGCCGTGCAGCACGCGCTGGACTTCCAGAGCACGGTGCGCGCCGTGCTCGTCTGTGCGGTCGCCCTCGCCCTCGTCGTCACGTTCGCCGTCCTGCTGGGCCTCTCACTCTCACGCACTGTGGCGTAACGGCGTGAGGAGACGGGGCGGGGGACGCAGGTTACCCAAGGTGGGCTGACGGACGGCCTGCCCTGAGGGCCGCCCTGGAGGTCGGCCCCTCGCTCGCCAGCCGGCCGGGTCGGCACTCCCGTTGCATTGTGGTGTCAGCGGAATGAGCGGAATGGATGACCGTCAAGCGAGGGTCAAGCTGTACGACCTGCTCAGCCGGTTCGATACCACGATGATGGTGACGCACGCGCCCAGCGGCCCGCTCGATTGCCGGCCGATGCGCATCGCGGCGTCGGATATCGAATCGGACGGCCCACTCTGGTTCATCACCTCAGTGGAAGGCCATGTGCCGCAGGAACCCCAGCCGTAGCGCAGGCTGTCATGCACCTTTCTCAGGACCCACAAGCGGCTCGGGGCGGTCGGTTTGGCACACCCTCTGCACCCATCCCGCGCGGAGGACGATTCATGGCTGTCGATCCCGTGTGCGGAATGTCAGTGGACGAAAACACGGCCCCGGCCAAGGCTGACTATCAGGGCCAGACCTATTACTTCTGCTCGACGGACTGCAAGACGAAGTTCCAGCGCGAGCCGGACAAGTACGCGCGGCAGCAGACGCAGGCGGGGAGATAGGTTTCAGGGTTCGAAGGGGCGAAGGGACACGAGGGTTCAGTTACGGAATATCGGCGGTGGCCGTGGCCAGCACGAGACTGGAGGTCCCCGCCATCGCGTCCCAGTACCGGACGAAGCGGCGAGTCTCGACGGCGTCGTACGGTCGCAGGTTGTCGGCCCAGCGGAAGCCGATTGGCTGGAATACCAGGCGGGCTTCGATGCGCGCCGGCGTGGACGCGGCGCCGATGTCGACCACGTACGAGATGCGGTCGCCGCCGGCGGTGAAGTCGACGTCAGAAACCGCCTCGCCCTGCACGGCCACATCAGCCGGCGCGGTTGACTTGTCGAAACCGTCGGGCAGGAGCCGGTTGTCCTTGAGGTAGCGAACGCCCGTCAGCAGCCCGGTCGTGGGCCGGCTGTCCGGCCCGGCCATGATGGACTCGTAAATCTGGACTTGATCCGGTCGATCGATCCGCCCGTAGTGCGGCTCGAACCGCGCCGCCTCGTCATCGTTGTCGTTGCCGGCGATGCGGCCGCGCGCGTCCACCGCGCCCGATTCGAACAGCAGGCGGCCCGACGCGTCCTGCACGCGCACGTGCAGCCACACGCGCCTCGAGGGGTACGCGCTCGGCAGCTTGTGTCCCGCGAGGTTCCGCACGACGGCCTCGAACGCGAGCTGACCGGCCGTCCGCCTCGCTGCGGCAATCTCCAGTCGCGCGCTGGCCGACTGCAGATGGTCGACCGTTCGCGCAATCGACTGCTCCATCTCCTGCGGCGTGGCCACCACGCCCAGTTCGTCGCGGAAACGATTGAGCATGCGCAGCATGAAGAAGTTACCGCCGCGGAACACGTGCCGCCGCATGCCCTCGCGCGGCTGTCCGAGGACGCCGGCAATCGACACCGGTTCGGTCACGACAGGCATGTGGCAGCCCTGGCACGTCTGCCGATCGCGATACGCGCTGTGGCGCCACTCGAGATATGGCATCTGTTCAGGCAACCGTCCGAGGGTCTGCCCCTTCGGACCGAGCGCGGTGGTGTACAGCGTGTGACACGTCGCGCACGGCTCCGACGTCTGCAGGTGCGACGCTTCGGTCGGCACGAATCCGGTCGCCGACCGCATGAGCGTGGTCCGGCCGCGATCGACGGCGAAGGGACCGAAAATCTCCCGCTCCCCATCGCCGCGTGCCGTGTCGATGACGTAGCCACCGGTGAAGCTTTCCGGTGTGCCCAGCCGGTCGGGACGGATCTGATGGCACACCGCGCACGACACGCCGTCAGCAGCCAGCCCGCTCGACGGCTCGCTGGCGCCAATCGGCAAGTGGGCAAAGATCTCGCCGTGGCCGCCGGCCGCCCGGGCCGCGAATGTCGACATCGGCATGTGGCAGATCGAGCACTCGTCCTCGATCGCCGCCCGGGACTCGGGATGATCGATGATCTCGCGGCGAACCGCGGCCTGCCAGTACGGATCGCGCGCCGAGTTGGCCATCATCGTCGCGCGCCAGTCCGAACCGAACGAGACGTTCTCGCCCGACGGCGAAACCAGGTTGTCGTGACACACCATGCAGGTTTCGGCGGTCTGGAAGAGATCGGCGGCGTGGGGAGCGCCGGGCCTCGCCTGCGAGGATGGCGCCGGTGTCGCCGCGGCGTAGATCGACGCGGCCCAGCCCACGGCGAGCGCGCCGGCCAGTGCCTTACCAGCCATCGAACAGCCCCCCGTCGAACCAGTCCCACAACACGTACACCATCAGGCGGGTCGGGCGGCCCGCCCGTTCGCTGACCGGCACACGCACGCCGACATTCAGCATGACGTGCTGTCGCGTGTTGAGCGTCACCTGCACCTGCGGGACGACGTCCCAGGCGGTGCGAGCCTCGTCTTCGAGCGCGCGCGCGGCGAGCAGCTCGACCATGGGCGTCCACGCGCGGCCGAAGCCGAGCGGCCCCTGCGCCCAGGTCGCGCCCGCCGCCACGCGCCAGAAGGCCTCGCGCTCGGCCCGCTCGCGATCGAACGGCACCTCGACGCCGGCCTGCGCCTGCACGAAGCTGCCGGCCGGCAGCATCTGCCCGAACGAGACGAACGGTTCGAACCGCGTGACACCGGCGCCCGCCCCCGCGCTTTCATCACCCGTGGGGGCGATGATCTCGGCCGCCGCGCTGAAGATGGTGCCGCGGCGCACGCTGTGCACCAGGGCCCGCTTGAACCCCAGGGCGATGTCTCCGGCGCCAAATCGCCATTCGCCCGGGCCGATCTCGTTGGCGGCGAACGGCACCTTCAGCTCGATCTGATTCCGCGGACCGAAGCGCTTTTCATAGACGATCTCGTTGACGACGGCGCCCGGGCCGTCAACGACGACGCTCGTGGTCCAGACGGCTTCGTCCTCGGGATAGGCCTTCTCGGTGACGAGCGCGCGCGGGAGGTTCAGTTCGCCGCGCGGCCACGTATCCTTGCCGCAAAGGGAACGGACGTGATCGAGGATCGCCTGAATTTCTTCAGCCGAGAGCGCGTCGCCAAAGGCCGGCATCATGCGATCGAACGCGCGCACCGGTCCGCCGGCATGGATGATCGCGCCCCAGTCCGCGTCGGGCTCACGTGAGGCGAAGTTGCAATCAGTGAAATCAGGGACGGGCGTGGGCAGCAGCGCGTTCGCCGCCGGGGCCCCCGCGCCGTCCGGGCCGTGGCAGTTCGCGCAGGCGGCCGCGTACAACGAAGCGCCTGTCCGTGGCGCCTGAGCCACCGGCGCACGGCTCTGCGCCTGCCCAGACGAGGAAAGGGCAAGGAGGAGCGTCCAGATCGCGACCACCAGGTTCCCGCGGCGATGCATGGCGGAACAGGATATATCTGAGTACGCGCATCTGGCTATCGGCTATCGCTGATCGGCTATCGCGATTGTGCTATCGGCCTACCGATCGGGCGATCGGGATTGGGCTATTGGGCTATTTGGCGATTGGGCGATTGGGCGATTGGGCGATTGGGCTATCTTCTGGTAGCTGAGACTCAGCCGGGACAGGCCACGAGTTCCTGCGCCTCCCCGTCGCCCGCGAAAGGAGCCGAGATGTCTCGCCGCGCTCATCGTGCCTCTCGATCGCACCGCGGGTGCGTCGGCCGCCTGTGCATCTCCGCGGCCGTTCTCGCGGCCGCGGCGGCTCCGTGGTCGGATGCGGGCCACGCGCTGGCGCCGCAGGCGCCCGTGGCGAGTCAGGCCGCCCGCATCCGTCCCTGGCCGAACAATCCCTGGTACTGGCAGTACCAGGGCCAGCCAGTACTCCTGCTCGGCGGCAGCGTGGATGACAGCCTGTTCCAGATCCCCAACCTGCGCGAGCATCTCGACGGCATGGCGGCCGCCGGCGCGAACTACGTTCGAAACACAATGAGCGACCGGCCGGATCACGACTTCGAGGTCTATGCGTATCAGCGCCGGCCCGATGGCCGCTACGACCTGACCCAGTGGAACCCGGAGTATTGGCAGCGATTCGCGAACCTGCTGCGCTGGACGCAGGAGCGCGGGATCATCGTCCAGATCGAGGTCTGGGACCGCTTCGACCTGTCGCGCGAGCCGTGGAAGACGCACCCCTACAACCCCGCCAACAACGTCAGCTACACCTTCGAGCAGGCGGGCTTTGCGCCCGAGTACCCGGCGCATCCCGGCCAGAACCAGCAGCCGTTCTTCTTCACGACGCCGGGACAGCGGCACAACACCGTCGTGCTGCCCTACCAGCAGCGGTTCGTGGCCGAGATGCTGCGGCACGCCCTGCCGTACCCAAACGTTCTCTACTGCATCGACAACGAGACCTCGGGCGAGGAGGCGTGGGGGACGTACTGGGCGGAGTTCATCCGGGAGCGGGCGGCCGCGGCGGGCGTCGATGTCTTCGTGACGGAGATGTGGGACGACTGGAACCTGGCGGGGCCGCAGCACCGCCGCACGTTCGACCATCCCGAGCGCTACGGCTTCGTGGACGTGTCCCAGAACAACCACCAGCGCGGCCAGACCCACTGGGACAACTTCCAGGCCGCGCGGCAGTCCCTCGCGGGCCGGCCTCGCCCGATCAACACGGTCAAGACCTACGGCGCCGACACCGGCAAATACGGCACCGACCGCGACGGCGTCGAGCGGTGGTGGCGGCACCTCATCGGCGGGGCGGCGGCCGTACGGTTCCACCGGCCGACGTCCGGCCTCGGTTTCTCGGCGAACGCCGAGGCCGCGATCCGCGCCGGCCGCAAGCTCGAGTCCCTCGTCAGGCTCTGGGACGTTGCCCCGGCGAGTGACCTGCTTCGCGCGCGCGAGGAGAACGAGGCGTATCTCGCCGCGCGGCCCGGCCTGGCCTATGCCCTCTACTTCCCGGATGGTGGCGCGGTCGACCTGGACCTCCGCGGCCCGCCCACCAGGTTCGCCGTGCGGTGGATCGACATCGCAACCGGGGAGTGGGGCCCGCAGCAGTCGCTGCAGGGCGGCAACTGGACGGCCATTACGGCACCGGCCAACGGTCACTGGGCCGCGGCGATCGTGTCAGCGGCGATCAGTCAATAGCGCAATAGCCCAATCAAGTAGCCCGATCAAATAGCCCGATCAATAGCCCGATCAATAGCGCGATCGATAGCGGATAGGCCAATCGCGATAGCCAATAACCAATAGCCCATAGCCAGATGCTATCGGGCCACCACAATCCCCCACGGACTCCCGCCCGTGCTGATGCGCCGCTGCACGGTATCGGTCGCGATGTCGATGACGGAGACGTCCCCTGATGGGCCATTGGCGGTATAGAGCGTGCGGCCGTCCGCGCTGATGCCGATGCCCCACGGCCGCGCGCCCACGTCCTGAATCGACCGCACGAAGGCGCGCTTCGCCACGTCGATGACGGCAATCGCGCTGGCGCGGCCGAGCGAGATGAAGACCTGCTGGCCGTCGGCGGACAGCACACCGCTCATGGGCCTCGGTGGCGTGGGCATGCGGTCGGTCGCCGGAATCTTGATGGTCGTCGCCACCTTGCGCGTCGTCGCGTCGATGACGGTGATGGCGGCGGCAGTCTCGCCGGTGACGAAGGCGGTGGCGCCGTCACGCGTGAAGATGATGTCGCGCGGTCGGGACGCGGTCGGCACCTCCGCGAGGAGCCGGTTGGTCGCGGTGTCGATGATCGCCACGTTGCCGTGTTCCTCGGAGGTGACGTAGACCTCGGCGCCGCCGGGTCGCACGGCGACGCCCTCGGGTTCGCCGCCGACGGGCACGCGCGCCGTCACGACACCTTTGAGCACGTCGAGCCGTGACATCTCGGAGGTCTCTTCGTTCGACACGAAGATCGCGGTGCCGTCCGGCGACAAATCGAACGTCTCGGGGTCCTGTCCGCTCTGCAGCACCCGCTCGACCTTGCCCGCCGCGATATCGACGACGCCGATGCCGTCGGCGGCGCGGTCGGCCGGCGGCAGCGTCGACTCATCCACGCCTGGCGGCGCGATCGGCGACCCAGAGAGCGCCACGAACAGCCGCGCGCCGTCGCCAGACAGCCGGATACCGCGCGGCCGCTTCCCGACCGGAATGCGCGTCACGACCTCGCCCGCCGCCGGGTCAACGACGACCACCACGCCCCCGGTCTCGTCGGACACATACAGGCGCCCGGCGACGGGCGCCGCCGGCGCGGCCGGGGCCGGCGTCGTCGCGGGCGGAACGGGCGGCGTTTCCCCACAGCCAGTCATCGCCAGCGCAGCCGCCAGCAGGAGGGAAACAGCGGTCGTCGAGGTAGGTGTTTTCATCGATACCCCAATTGTTCGATCAATAACCCAATAGCCGATCAAATAACCCAATAAACCCAATCAATAACCCAATAACCCAATCGCGATAGCCAATAACCAATAGCCGATAGCCAGATGTCCGGCTAGTTGTTGAGCACGAACGCGTAGAGCCGCTCGCCTGTCGCGACGAGCACGTACTGTCGGCCGTCGAGCATGTAGGTGATCGGGGCGTTGCTGATGTTCCCGATCCGCGAGTGCCAGAGGGGCACGCCCGTGGACGCATGGTAGGCCACGAGATTGCCGCCGGCGTCGCCGGTGAACACGAGGCCCCCCGCGGTGGCGAGAATGCCGCCCCCGCCGCCGCCGGCGCCCACGGTCGCGCTGGGATATGGCCGGCGCCAGGCAATCTTCCCGGTCTTCGGATCGATCGCCGTGAGGAAGTTGCCCTGGGAACCCGCGTTCACGCTCTGGTTCCCGCCGAGCCCCATCGACCCGCGCGGATCCGGATCGATCAGGTAAAAGATCGAGAACCCGTTCTTCTCCGACACGTAGAAGAGCCCGGTGTCTGGCGAGTAGGCCGGCGGCTCCCAGTTGATCGTCCCACCGGCGGTGGGTGACACCAGCGATCCGGGAATCGTCGGGTCCTTGCCCGGATCGCGGCGGAGCGTGCCGCTCTTGTCGATGCTCGCCACCCAGTTCGAGCTCGTGCCGTACTTGCTGGTCAGGATGTGTTCGCCCGTCACGCGGTCGAGCGTGAAGAAGTAGCCATTGCGCGCCGCCGTCGACACGAGCTTGCGCGGCTTGCCGTCGATGACCGCGTCGATCAGGATCGGCGTCTGCGCCGAGTCCCAGTCGTGCATGTCGTGGGGTGACGTCTGGAAGTACCAGGCCAGCTTTCCGGTCTCGACGTTGACGGCCACGAGCGAACAGCTGAACAGGTTGTCGCCTTCGCCGCGCCCCACCGTATAGGCCGGAATCGGATTGCCCGTGCCGAAGATGTAGAGCTTGGTCTCCGAATCGTAGGCCCCAGGCAGCCAGGGATGCGCGCCCCCGTGGCGGGCGGCATCCAGGTTCTCCCAGGTCTCGAGGCCCGGATCACCGGCCTTCATCGGGACCGTATATAAGCGCCACTGCACGTCGCCGCTGTCCGGGTCATACGACTGGAGATACCCCGGTGAGTCGAGGTCGTTGCCCGTCCCGGCGATCACGTGGTTGTCCACGACAATGGGCGCCATCGTGGAGAAGTACTGCTGCTCGAAGTCCGCGTGCTCCTTGTGCCAGCGTTCCTGCCCCGTCTTCGCGTGCAGCGACACGATGTAGTTGTCGGGCGTGAGCATGTAGAGGTAGTCGTTCCACAGGCCGAAGCCGCGGTTGGCGATGTGCGTACCGCCCCGGGTGCGCCAGAAGTAATGCCAGAGCGTCCGGCCATCGCGTGCGTCGATCGCCCAGCCGTTGTCGGGCGACGTGACGTAGAGCGTACCGTCCACCATCAGGGGCGTCCCCTTGACGTTGACGCCCCCGACGGGAAAGTCCCCCTTGCCCTCGCCCCCGACGATGGTCCCGCCGCCCTGCCCGGACGACAGAGGCGCGACCCAGGCGAGCGACAGCTGTTTCACGGTGCTCTGATTGATCAGCTTGAGCGCACTGAACCGCTTGCCCGAGTAGTCGCCGTTATGCGTCGGCCAAGACTCGGCGAGCGGCTTGTGCAGGTCGGCCGGCGAAACACCGCGCCCCTGCCCCGTCAGCGCGACGGGCAGGAGCAGGAGCGACGAAGTCAGCAGCAGCTTGTTCAGCGTCATCTCAAGGTCACCAGGTAAGCCGTGACATCGTGCATGTTCTTGTCCGTGTACACCGAGAGGAGCGTGCGGTGGCCCTCCATGGGATCGCGGACGTCGACCTTCGGTTCGTCGCCCTCGCGCCGGAAACTGCGGGTCGTCCCGTCGGCAAGCTCCAGCGTGACGAGGAAGTCGTCGAGCCGCACGAGCCTTCCCTCGACCTTCTGCCCACCCGCCGGCGTCACCACCGCTGTCACCGTCGCGCCGCCCCCGCGGCCTCCGCGACCGCCACCACCCCCGCCCCGCCCGCCGCGGCCCCCACCGCCCGAGCCTGTGAGCCAGGTGTTCTGGAGCACCTTCGCGTCGGGGATGCGCGTGCCGATGCCCTGCAAATCACCGGTGGGTGAATGGCACGAGGCGCAGCGCTGGGCGAAAAACGCGGCGCCGGCCTTGGCGTCGCCCACCAGGACGTTCAGTTCGACCGGCGGCCCCTCGGGGGGACGGCCCTGGTTGCCGCCGGCGGCCTGCACGTCGTGCAGATAGGCCGCGACGGCTTTGATGTCGTCGGCGCTCAAGGGAATCGGCACCATGATGGTCCCAGGGCGCCCGTTCTGAATGACCGGCTGGATCAGCTCGCCCTCCTGATCGTTCAGCACCATCTGCGACCGGAGTAGGTTGGGTCCGCCGAGCTGGCCGCCCCGCAGGTCCGCACCGTGGCAGGCGCTGCACGAGACGCTGTAGATGTTGCGGCCCTTCGCGATGAGCGCCGGATCACCGGGCGCCCGCTGCTGCGCCGGAAACGTGGCGGGCCCTCGGCCGCGCTGGCCGCCACCCCCGCGGCCTCCACCGCCGCCACCCGGCGCGGCAGGGCCCTGGACGGCGCCACCCCGGCCCACCGGCGCGGTCGGCGCCTGCGTCCCCTCGACCGTGACGCGCGACGCCAGCGCCGCCGCCAGGCCGACGAGGACGGCGACTGTCAGTCCGTGCTTGACGTGCATTCAGTCCCTCTGACTCGAAACCACCAGTAAAGATGAAGAAGACAAACGCGCCTCAGCGTGCCCTAACTGGCCGGGGTGTGTCCAGGGGGCGGATGAAGTCCCCGCAGGGCCGAAGCCCTGCGGCTACGATTCACACCCGCCTCCGCGCTTCGCCGCGGCAGGCCCTCGAACCTTCGTACCTTCGATCTATCATCCTGTCGCTCCCCTGGATTGGATGCCTGCTCATGTCATCGCGCCGTTCTGCGCTCCCGTCACACGTGAACGATTCGGCTCTCCGCGGCGGGTGTGCGCTGGCGATCATGCTCAAGGCGCCGGCGGAGGGCCGCGTGAAGACCCGGCTGACCCCGCCGCTCACGGCCCGGGCGGCGGCCGACCTCAGCCGCTGCATGATTCGAGACACGGCGGAGAACATTGCCGGCGTCTGCCACTCGACGCCGGCGACGGGCGTCGCCGTCTACACGCCCGCCGGGGAGGAGGCGGCGATCGATCCGCTCCTGCCCTCCGGCTTCGGGCGCGTCCTGCAGCGCGGCGACGGCTTCGGTGATCGACTCGCCCACGCGGCCACGGATCTGTTCGACGCCGGCTTCAGCTCGCTCTGTCTCATCGACTCCGACAGCCCGACCCTCCCCTCCTCGATCCTCGCGACCGCGGTCCGCGCGCTCGAGGCGGACGGCGACCGGGTCGTGATTGCGGGGGCCGACGATGGCGGCTATTGCCTGATTGGGCTGAAGGCGCGGCACCCGGAGGTGTTTCAGGACATCGACTGGAGCACCTCGAAGGTGCGGACGCAGACGATCGACCGCGCGCACGCGGCCGGCCTCAGCGTCCTGGAGCTGCCGGACTGGTACGACGTGGACGATGGCCAGAGCCTGGCGCGCCTGTGCCAGCATCTGCTGGGCGATCGGGCCACGAACGGCTACCCGGCACCGCACACGCGGCGTTTCCTGTTCGACCACCGGGATGAACTCGAGGCCATCATCGGGGACTGGCGGCGGACCAGCGTCGAGGCGGATGCCCGGTAGGCCCGTCGTCAACCGAATCGATCTACTGCTCGGCGTCACGGGCGTGGTGCTGGCGGCGCTGTACTGGTACGTGCCGTACGCGGGGCCGTCCGAACGCTCGCTCGGTGTCATCGGCGTCCAGCTTCTGCTCTTCGCCCTGGCGGCGGTGGCGGTCGTACGCTCCTCGCATTCCCGCGCCACCCTTCCGGTCGTGATCGTCTTTGCGGCGGTCTTCCGGGTCGCCGCGCTCGACTACACGCCGTTTCTCTCGTCCGATGTCTATCGCTACGTCTGGGACGGACGGGTCCAGGCGGCCGGCATCAATCCGTACCTGTACGTCCCGGCGGATCCGGCGCTGGCTGATCTGAGAGACGACGTCGTCTACGTCAACATGAACCGGCGCGAGTCGGCGCGGACGATCTATCCGCCGGTCGCGGAAATGCTCTTTTGCGCGATCACCCGCGTGCACGATTCGGTGTTCGCGATGCGCGTGGCGATGGTGGCGTTCGAAGCCCTGGCCATCGCCGCGCTGGTGACGCTGCTCGGCTGGCTGTCGCTCCCGCGCGCGCACATCCTGCTCTTCGCGTGGCACCCGCTGGCGGTCTGGGAGATTGCGAGCAGCGGACACCTGGACGCGGTCGTGCTGGCGGCCATCGGAGGCGCCCTGCTCGCGCACGCGCGCGGCCGGTCGCGTCTCGCGATGGTGCTCGTCGGCGCGGCGGCGCTGGTCAAGATCTACCCGCTCGCGCTGCTGCCGGCGTTCTGGCGGCGCTGGGACTGGACGGCGCTCGCACTCGTCGCGGTGATGATCCTGGCCGCCTACGCGCCGTACGCGGCCGGCGCCGGCTGGGGCGTGCTCGGCTATCTCCCCGGCTACATCGCGGAGGAAGGCTTCCATACGGGCGATCGGTTTTTCCTCATCGACTTCCTGCGCCGCACGCTCGAGGTGACGCTCCGGCCGGCGCTGTACCTGACCGCCGCCGCGACGGTGCTGGCCGGGCTGGCGGCCTGGATCATCGCGCGCGGCCCGCTCGGGGGCCGACGCCAGACCGCGGCGGTGCTCCTCCTCGCGGCCACCGCCACCCTCGTCGTGTCACCCGCCTACCCGTGGTACTTTCTCTGGCTGCTTCCCTGCCTGGCGGTCGTGCCGTCGGTACCGCTCCTGGTCGTGACCGGCGCCGGATTCGTGCAGTACGTTCGCCACGTGCCTGGCAGCACGGTCAGCGGGTACGACCTGAACGTCGTGCAGTACGTCGGCTTCGCGATTGTGGCGCTGGTGACCGGCGTGGTCCGGCTCGCGCGCCGCCGGCGGGCGCGTGCGGTGCCCCCCGGAGATCCCGCATGACCTCGCATCGTCCGCACGCGCTCGTGACCGGAGGCGCCGGCCTCATCGGGTCGCACATTGTCGACCTGCTGCTCGCCGAGGGCTGGCGCGTGCGGATTCTGGACAATCTCGAGCCGCAGACCCACCGGGCCGGTCGCCCCCCCTGGGTCGCGCCGACGGCGGAGTGGCGCGAGGGCGACGTGCGCGATCGAGCCGCGGTGACGGCGGCGCTCGACGGAATCGACGTCGTCTTCCATCAGGCGGCGTACGGCGGCTACATGCCGGAGATCTCGAAGTACGTGCACGTCAACAGCTTCGGCACGGCGCAGCTGCTCGAGATCATCCGCGAGGCGCGTCTCCCCGTCCGCAAGGTCATTGTTGCGTCGTCGCAGGCGGTGTATCGCGAGGGCGCCGGACGGTGTGACATCCACGGGCTCGTGTTTCCGGACGTGCGGCCGCTCACGCAACTCCGCGCCGGTGACTTCTCGGTACGCTGTCCCCGCTGCGGCGCCGTCGTCCTGTCAGTGCCCACGCCGGAGGAGGCGCCGTTTGGCGGCGAGACCGTGTACGCCATCACGAAGGTCGATCAGGAGCGGCTCGTGCTCACCTGGGGCGCGCAAACGGGCATCCCCACGGTCGCGCTCCGGTACTCGTGCACGTACGGTCCGCGACAGTCGGTCTTCAATCCCTACACCGGGGTCATCGCCATCTTCTGCACCCGCCTGCTAAACGGCCTGCCGCCGGTGCTCTACGAGGACGGCGACCAGACGCGCGACTTCTCATACGTTGAAGACATCGCGCGTGCGAATCTTCTGGCCGCCACGACCGACGCGCTCGATGGGCGGGCCGTCAACGTAGGTAGCGGCCGCCCCGCCTCCATCCGCCGCGTCGCGGTGATGCTCAGCCAGGCGCTCGACGTCGCGATCGAACCGTCGGTGGAGGGTGAGTTTCGCCCGGGCGAGATGCGCCACCTGACGTCGGACATCACGCGCATCCAGGCGGCCGGCTACCGCCCGGAGGTGGATCTCGAGACCGGCATTCACCGGTATCTGGACTGGATCCGGGCGCAGGGGTCGGTGCGGGAGTATTTTGCCCAGGCCGCGGCCGGCTTGCGGGACCGCGGCATTGTGCAGAAGGTGAAGATCTGAGGTTTTCGGTTTTCGGTTTTCGTTCTGACACCATGCAGGACCATCACCAGCTCGAGATCTGGCAGCGCGCGATGCCCTATGTCGTCGAGATATATCGTTTCGTGGCGCTCTTACCGGCCGCTGAGCGATACAACTTGGCGGCGCAGCTTCGCAAGGCGGCCACGTCGGAGAGAGATCGGATCGCCCGGATGACACATGGCTTGATCGGTCGTCTGACATTGCCTCCTGACCTGCGTCATGAATGACGCGGCGCGCGGGACTGAACCGTCAGCCGAGAACCGAAAACCGAAGACTGCCCGGCCCGTGTCCATTAGTGCGGTGATCCCCGCCCTCAACGAAGCCGACGCCATCGCCGGCGTTGTCCGTGGCGTCCGCGAGGCGGGCGTGACGGAGGTCATCGTCGTGGACAACGGGAGCGACGATGGGACGGGGGCGCGGGCGCGGGAGGCGGGGGCGCGGGTGGTACGCGAGCCAAAGCGCGGGTATGGACGCGCGTGCCGCGCCGGCGTCCAGGCGGTGCCGGCGGAGACGACAATCGTCCTGTTCCTCGACGGCGACGGCAGTGACGATCCGCGCGACATTCCCACGTTGCTGGCGCCGCTCATCGCGGGCACGTACGACTTCGTCATCGGCTCGCGCACCCGCGGCACGCGAGAGCCCGGCAGCCTCAACGCGAGCCAGCTCCTGGCGGGCCGCCTGGCGGGAACGGCGATGCGGATGCTGTACGGCGTGCGCTACTCCGACATGGGCCCCTTGCGGGCCATTCGATCGGGCGCGCTCGCGGCGCTGAGGATGCGCGAAGACACGTATGGATGGAACCTGGAGATGCAGATGCGGGCCGCCCAGACCGGCCTGCGCATCCTGGAGCTGCCAGTCCGCCATCGCCATCGCCGCGGCGGTCACTCGAAGGTGTCCGGCTCGTTCACGGGCACCATGCGAGCCGCCACACGGCTCGTCACGACCCTCGTGCGGCTGGCGGCCTCGCGCGGCGACGCGCCGCCGGTCGCCCACGAGGCGGATTCGGCCGATCGTGTATAGTGGGAAGGTCAGTCCAGACCTGAGCCCGCCTGCGTTCGAGTAGCACCCCGAGTGCGCGCCGACCGGCCCACCTTTGGCCGGAGATCGTCACCTCCATCGTTCTGATGAGGCGTGGCGTCTTCGACATCTCGGAGACTCACCCGTGGCCATTCCCCGTACTCGTTTTGCGGCCATTTCCGCCTGGCTCCTGTTACTGACGACCCTCGCCGCGGTGAACAGCGCCGCCGGCGGTGCCATGACACCGGCCCTCGCGTTTCTCTGGCTGCTCGCCGCGGTCGTGCCGTGCACGATCCTGCTGGCGATCTTCCGCGGCGCGCTCCCGAGGACCATCAACCAGGTGTTGTCCGACGGAGAACTGGCCACCGCGCACGGTTCCGGCGCGCGCATCGACAGGCGCTCGCTGTGAACGACCGGCGCAGTCTCGCCGATGACGCGCCGGTCGTGGCACCGGCCGAGTGCCCCTTCTGCCGATCGCGAACGCTCAGCACGGCCGCGGGCCGACCGCGCGCCTCGAACTACTGGCGCTGCGACACGTGCGGCCAGTTGTGGAACCCCGAGCGGCTCCGCCAGGCGGCCCCGCTGGACTACCGGCGTCGCTGACGCCGGCGCGCATCGCCGGCCGACGCCGGTCGTGCGCATTCTCGCCTGACTCCTCCCCGGCGACTGCCGGGCCACGGAACGGGCGTCATGGAAGGACGCAGTGATTCACCGCCCCGCCGGCACCAATGTGTTCGAGTTCGTGATTCTGGCCTCGCAACGCGCGGCGCAACTCATGCGCGGCTGCACGCCGCGCGTCACGGCCTCCACCAAAGCCGTCGTCACCGCCCAGCGCGAAGTGGCCGAGGGCAAGGTTCGCCGCGGTCCCGACACCACGCCCTGATCCACAGTTAGAGCTGTTGCAGAATGGCTGGATGGAGGGGCCGACCGGCCGCTCCATCTCGCGCCGCGGGCGCTGGTATCCTGTGCCCCATGCCTGCCGACGCGCCGGCCGCGCGGTCACGCCTGAGTGAAGACTGGGTCGCGGTTTTCCTCGGCTTCGGCCTCATCGCGCTGACCCTCGCGGGCCTCCGCCCCAGGCTGCCGGCGTTCACGTGGGACGGATCCACGCTCGCGACGGTCGTTGCCCCCTCGAATCTGCTGACGTCGCTGACGTTCGGCGCGTACCTGCTGGTGGCCGCCGCGCTCGGCCTGGCCGCGCTGGGCGTGCGGCTGCGGTCCTTCCTGATCGGCTTTCCATTCGTCTTCGCGCTCGCCTGGCTGTCGCTCTTCGTCGAAGGCTCGGCGGCCGTGCGCGCGTGGGGATTCGAGTATGTGATCTTCGCCTTACTGATCGGCCTGTTCATCAGCAACGTCGTCGGTCTGCCCGCGTGGCTCGCCGACGCCGTGCGGACCGAGTACTACATCAAGACGGGCCTGGTCCTGATGGGCGCGACGATCCTGTTCGGCGGCATCCTGCGCGCCGGCATCTTCGGCATCGTGCAGGCGATCCTCGTCATCGTCGTGGTCTGGTACGCCGCCTTCTGGATTGCGCGCCGCCTGCGCGTGGACGACGAGCTCGGGGCGATGCTGTCGACGGCCGTGGCGATCTGCGGCGTGTCGGCGGCGATTGCCGCCTGTGGCGCGATCCAGGGCGACCGTCGCAAGCTGTCGTACGTCACGTCGCTCGTCCTCATCGTGGCGGCCCCGATGATGATCGTCATGCCGTGGGCGGTTCGCGCGTTCGGCATCCCGGAACTGGTGGGCGGCGCCTGGGTCGGCGGCACCATCGACACGTCGGGCGCCGTCGTGGCCGCCGGCGAGCTGATTTCAGAGCGCGCGATGAACGCCGCGGTGATCGTGAAGTTCTCGCAGAACGCGATGCTCGGGCTGGCCGCCTTCGCGCTGTCGGTCTGGTGGACGGTCCGTCAGGGCCGCGAGACCGGCGCGCGCGTGTCCCCGCGCGTGATCTGGGATCGGTTCCCCAAGTTCGTCCTGGGATTTATCGCGGCATCCCTGATCTTCTCGTTCGCGCTGAGTCCGATCATCGTCTCGGACACCGGCGGCCTGATTCGCGGACTTCGCACCTGGTGGTTCGCGCTCGCCTTCGTGTGCATCGGACTCGAGACACGGTTCCGGGAGATCATTGACCTCGAGGATGGCCGGCCAGCGTACGCATTCGTGCTCGCCCAGGCCCTGAACGTCGTCTGGACGCTGATCATCGCGTGGCTGCTGTTCGGCGGCGTCTGGTTTCCCGCGCCGGCGTTGTGAGGGAATCGAGTTGCCGGTCTTCGGTTCTCGGTTTCCGGCGAAGACTAGACCGGGAACCGGTGACCGAAAACCGACAACGTCATGACGCGCCTAGTGCTTCACCACCTCATACACCGTTCCGCTGCCGCCGCCGATGGCGGCGCCGATGAGGGCGCCCTTCTTGCCGCCAATCAGCGCGCCGATGCCGGCACCGGCGCCGGCCGACCCGCCGATGACCATCGCACGGGTCTTCCACGAGCGCGTGGGTTCGGCGACGCGGTCGACCGTCCGCTGCGCTACGGGCGCGGTGACGGTGCGAACCGGTTGCACGGGAGCGGCCACGGTGCGGGCCGGCGTGGCCACGGGCGCCCGATACACGGCGGGCGCAAGACGCGGGCTGCTGAGCACCGTGTCCTCGGCCGCGAAGGCGGCGGCCGCGGCGGTCGTGGTGACGCACTGGACGACGGTGCGCGGCTCGCCATCGACGTCAATCTGCCGGACCAGGGCCTGCTGGCTCGGCTCGCAGTCCACGGCGACATTCGACACGGCCGGCCTCACCTCGCTGTCCGCGGCGGACAGGCTGCCAGCGCGACCGATGAACCAGGCGGTCATCACAAGAGCGGCGGCGCCTCCGACAATGACCGTGCGACGAAGCATGAGTACCGACATGAGATCCTCCAGGAATTCGCCAACGGTCCGGTGTGGTCCAACATCCATGCCATCCTGGCGATCCGGAAAAGCGGTTGGCGCTTGGGCCCGTTTACGCGCATGCGCCCGTCCGCTGTCGTCCAGGGAGGACGCCCGTGACCGTCCTCGCCGCCTTTCTGGCCGGCGCGCTCGCCTCGGTGACCGGTTTCGGTATCGGCAGCCTGCTGACGCCAGTGCTGGCCCTGACGGTGGACACGAGAGTGGCCGTCGCCGCCGTGTCGATTCCGCACCTGGCGGGCACGGCGCTCCGCTTCTGGATGCTGAAGGGTCACGTGGATTGGACGGTGTTCTGGCGGTTCGGTCTGATGAGCGCCGCGGGCGGGCTGGGCGGCGCGCTGCTGCACACCCGGGCCAGCGCGCCCGCGCTCACGATCCTCTTCGGCGCGCTACTCCTGTTCGTCGCGCTCAGCGAATGGCGCGGCTGGTCGCGCCGGATGCGGCTCAGAGGCCCGGCCGCGTGGGCCGCTGGCGCCACGTCGGGGCTGCTCGGCGGACTCGTGGGAAACCAGGGCGGCATCCGCTCGGCCGCGCTCCTCGGCTTCGATCTCAAGCGGGATTCGATGATTGCGACGGCGACCGCCGTGGGCCTCGTCGTGGACGCCGCGCGGATGCCCGTGTATTTCGCGCTGTATCGCGACGAAATGGCAGGCCTGACGGAAACGATTGTCGTGGCCACCGCCGCCGTGATCGCCGGCACCGTGGCGGGCCGTCACCTTCTGTTGCGGATTCCAGAGCGCTGGTTCCGGCGTATCCTTGCCTCCGTACTGGCGGCACTGGGCATCCTGATGGTTCTGCGCGGCTGGACTGATTGACTCCGATGGAGGGGCGATGAATCGCCGGGAACTGCTGCTGACACTGCTGACGGCGCCGCTAGCCGCGCCACAGGTCGCCTGGGCCGCGGCACAAGACGCTCAGGACA
The DNA here is from genome assembly GCA_964517075.1 of uncultured Solibacteraceae bacterium. GTDB lineage: Bacteria > Acidobacteriota > Vicinamibacteria > Vicinamibacterales > SCN-69-37 > CAZFAT01. Next base: position 652 of record CAZFAT010000264.1, on the reverse strand, counting down.
CCGAGCTCATCCTCTGCGGCTGGGACGAGGTCTTCATCCTGGCCCTCGGGCCCGGCGCGACGCCGGCACACCGCAAGGTCTGGTCCTGGCGTGTCGCCGACAGCCCGGAGATTCCGGCCGAGATGCGCGCGGCCTTTCGCACGACCGACGACTGCAAGCCGGTGGATGGGGGCCGGCGCATCCTCATCTCGTCGTCGGCCGGGGCGATTGCCCTGGTCGACCGCGCGACGAAGCGCGCGTCGTTTCACGCGCGCGTCACCAACGCGCATTCGATCGAGATGCTGCCTGGCGGCCGCATTGCCGCCGCGGCATCCGTGTCCGCGGCGCCGACCGGCAATCGACTGGTGATCTTCGATGCCGCGAGCGGCAAGGAACTGGCGAGTGATGAACTGCGGTCCGCCCACGGCGCCGTCTGGGACGAAGCGCGCAACCTCCTATGGGCGCTCGGCGGCGATGTCCTACGCGCCTACACCGTGGGCGCGCCCGGCACGACCAGACTCACCCGCACGTTCGAGCTGGCCTTGCCAGACGGCGGCGGTCACGACCTCGTACCGATCCCCGACTCGCCCCGGCTGTTCGTCAGCACGAGCGAGCACTGCTGGTACTTCGACCGGGACCGCCGGGAGATCGCGCCACACGACTCGATTGCCAA
>CAZFAT010000263.1:0-15859 GCA_964517075.1 uncultured Solibacteraceae bacterium | reverse complement strand
GAGTTAGGTCAGTTCTGAGTTTTGAGTTGTCAACTTCTGACTGTACGCGTGCCACTCATAACTCAGAACTCAAGACTCAAAACTACTGCGCTAGTTCTTCCTGCGACGGATACCCGTGCTGCTCGCGCCCTTCGGTGCCTTCGTGTTCGGCGGTCGTCTTGTAGAGCTCGAAGCGGCCGTCCCTCGCACGGTTCGTCAGACGGCGTTCGTAGGCCGCCCGCTCGCGTGCGCTCATGGGCGTGAAACCGCGGGCGATCTTGAGGTTCTGCCGCAGCACGCGTAGCGAGTCGATGCCCGACACGGTCGTGCAGACGGGCAGGCTCATCGCGTACCGCAGGGCATCCCGCGCGTTCGTGGCCTTCCTCCTGAGCGCGCTGCCGTCGCCGCCGAACGTCTTCATCCCGATCGCGGCAATCTTCCGTCGGATCAACTCGGGAAGCACGCGGGTCTGAAAGCTGCGGAAGCTGGCGTCGAAGCCATTCAACGGCAACTGGCAGGCGTCGAACGGAAAATCGTAGGACAGCATGCGGAGGTGAATCTCCGGATCCTTGTGTCCGGTGAATCCCACGTAGCGCACCTTTCCCTGCGCCTTCGCCCGTTCCAGCGCTTCGACGACCCCACCCGGTGCGAAGTGGCGATCGGGATCGTTGTAGTAGACGCACTCGTGAATCTGCCAGAGGTCGAGGTAGTCCGTGCGCAGCCGCCGCAGCGACTGGTCGAGCTGCCGGATCGCGACCTTTGCGTCCCGGCCGTGCGTGCAGACCTTGGTCATGAGAAAGACCTGGTCGCGGCGATCGGCAATGGCGCGTCCCATCCGCGTCTCGCTCTCGCCCTCGTGATATTCCCAGGCGTTATCGAGGAAGTTGACGCCGGCGTCGATGGCCGCGTGCACGATGCGGACAGCCTCCGTGATGGTCTTCACCTGCCCGAGATGATGACCGCCAAGACCAATGATCGACACCATGTCGCCATGGCGCCCGAACGGCCGGCGCGGAACAGGTGCGGATGCTGATGACGATCGAGACATTCGCCGCCCCCTCGTGAGTCGACCTGCCGGGCGGTTGTGCAATAGGTGCGCCGGGGACAACGAACCGTCCGGCCGCTGGAGCGCTACATCCCCTGACGTGCGCAGGGGACGTCGCGCCTCAGTAGCGGTAGAACCCTTCCCCGCTCTTCCGCCCGAGCCTCCCGGCCAGCACCATGCGCTTCAGGAGCGGTGGCGCCGCGAACGCCGGATCCCGAAACTCGTCGAACATGATGTTCGCGATCGCGTAGGTCGTGTCCGCACCGATGAAGTCGATGAGCGCCAGTGGCCCCATCGGATGGCCGCAGCCCAGCGCCATCGCCTTGTCGATGTCCTCGCGCGTGGCCAGACCCTGCTCGAGACAGCGCACCGCATTGAGCAGATACGGAATGAGCAGACGATTGACGATGAAGCCGGGCTGATCGGGAGCGATGACGGGCTCTTTCCCCACCTGCCGGGCGAAGTCCACCAGCGTCCCGAACGTCGCCTCGCTCGTCGTGAGACCGCGCGTGATCTCGACGAGCCTCATCAGTGGCACCGGATTGAAAAAGTGCAGCCCGCCGAACCGATCCGGCCGGCGCGTCCGCATCGCGAGCTCCGTGATCCCGATCGATGACGTGTTGGACGCGAGAATGGCGCGCTCGGCGAGCACGGGCTCGACGGCCTGATAGGCGGCCGCTTTCGCAGCCACATCCTCGGACACCGCTTCGATGACCAGATCGCAGGCGGCGAACTCCTCGACGCCCGTCGTGCCGGCAATCCGGCCGAGCGTGGCATCACGGGCGTCGGCCGTCACCTTGCCCTTGGCGACGCCGTCGTCCAGGAACCGGCGGATGCGCGCCAGCCCGTCGTCGAGGCGCCGCTGATCGATCTCGCGCACGATGGTGCGGCAGCCGGCCGCGCCCGATACCTGCGCGATGCCCGATCCCATCAGGCCGCAGCCGAGGACGCCCACGGTCTGGATCGGCACCGGAATGGCTCAGATCCGCTCGACGATGGCGGCGATCCCCTGCCCGCCGCCGATGCAGGCCGTCGCAAGACCGTAGCGCTGGCCGCGCCGGCCGAGCTCGAGCGTCAAGGTCAGCAGCAGGCGCGTGCCGGTCATCCCGAGCGGATGCCCGAGCGCGATGGCGCCGCCATTCACGTTGGTGCGCGTCCGATCGAGGCCCAGCTCGGCTTCAACGGCCAGATACTGACCCGCAAAGGCCTCGTTGACCTCAATGAGGTCGATCTGATCCAGCGCAAGACCCGCGGCGAGCAGTGCCTTGCGCGTCGCCGGCGCCGGCCCCATCCCCATGAAGGCCGGGTCGACGCCAACCGTCGCCCAGGCGACGAGCCGGCCGATGGGACGGAGCGATCGATCGTTGACCGCGCGGGCCGACGCCAGAATCAGCGCGGCGCCGCCGTCCACGATCCCGCTCGCGTTGCCGGCCGTCACGGTGCCGGTCGGCGAAAACGCCGGCATGAGGGCGGCCAGTTTCTCGGCTGTGGTGTCTGGCCGGAGATGGTCATCGCGCGACACGGACACGGGACCCTTGGGCGTGGTCCACTCCACCGGCGTCACTTCCGCGGCGAGGCGGCCGCTGGCCCAGGCCTCGGCCGCCAGTTGCTGGCTGCGCAGCGCGCAAGCGTCCTGGGCGTCGCGCGAGATCTGATACTTCGTCGCGCACTGCTCGGCGGCTTGCGCCATGTAGAGGCCGCAGTAGGAATCGAGGAGCGCGTCGTAGAGCGAGTCCTCGAGCCGGCCCTGGCCGAGGCGCAGCCCGGAGCGGAGGCCGCGAATGACGTGCGGCGCCTGGCTCATGCTCTCGACACCGCCTGTGAGCACGAGATCGGCCTCGCCGAGCTGCAGCATCTGGGCGCCGCTGATGGCGGCCTGGATGCCGGACCCGCACACGCGGTTGACGGTCAGCGCGGGTACTTCGATCGGCACGCCGGCCTTCAGCGCGACATGCCGGGCGCAGTACACCGCGTCGCTGCTGGTCTGCAGGACGTTACCGATGACGGTGTGATCGATCCAGTCGGGCTGGACGCCCGTCCATTCGAAGGATGCGCGCGCGGCGACGGCGCCGAGGTCGATGGCCGACACATCCTTGAGCGCGCCGCCGTGACGGGTCATCGGTGTCCGCGCGCCGCCGATGATGAAGATATCTGTCACCGCCCCGCTCCTGCCCGGACGGGATCATATCCTCAAGAACGAAGGTACGAGGGTACGAAAGGAGTCCAACAAAGTTCGAAGATCTGAACGTCGAGCGTCGCCGCCGGGCCGGCGCGCGAAGCGCGTCGGCGGGTTACTTCGTCTCGGGCGCCGGGACGCGGACGCCTGGAGCATGGATCAGGTCGAGCATCTCGGGCGGCACGGTGAAGGAGACTTCGACGGTCGCGCCGGAGCCGCCGGTCTGGATGGAGTTGAGCACGGCGGCCAGTCGCGCGTCGTTGGCCGTCACGAGGCGGCCAGCCGCCACGGCGCCGTTGACCACGGACCGCAGCTCTTCGCCGGCGGCGGCGTCGGCGGCTTCCGCGCGAACGCGGCCGATCACGGCCTGGCCGACATCAAAGCTCGCGCTCACCCACTGCACGTTCGGCAGCATGCGGGCGATCTGATCGGGCACGGCCTGATGGTCCGACAGCGTGTCGAGCCGGCCAATCACCCACGCATTCCCCGCGCCGTTGACGTCGGCGACCAGCTTCATCAATTCCGGCTGGTCGACCACGCTCGTGCTGGCGACCGACGTGTCGATGGCCCGGCGCAGGGCGGCGGCATCGCCCAGCGCGATGAGGCCGGGCTCGAGAAATGCCAGGGCCGGGTTGGTCTGATTCCCATGCTGGAAAACGAGGACGGTGCGGCCCTGATGCTGCTCGGCGGTGGCGCCGCGCGACGTCGCCACGCTCTGAATCCTCGCCGCGTCAAACCGGCCCCGCAGCAGCACCACCGGCACTTCGGGCGACTGGCCGCTCTGAATGCCGGCCAGCACCGAGTCGATGTCCTGCTCGATGTCGATGCCGGTTTCGGCGAGCAACTGCTGCTTGCCGTGGCCGGCCGGCAGGACGCCGCTCAGCTTGCGCCGGAACTCGGAACTCATGATCTCGCGGACATTGGCGAACGCGACGCCGCTCGTCCCGGCCGGGAGGTAGCTGAGCTCCGCCGGGCCAATCGTGGAGGCCCGTAGGGGCAGGTTGCCACTGTAGTACGCCACCAGGCCGGCACACAGCCCGACGACCACAATCAACGCCGACCCCACGAAGAAGTAGCGCGTCCGAGCGTGCATAGAGGACCTCAGTAGGATTATACGGGCTCGCCGGAGGCGAGGTTCACTGGATCCTGCACGAACTCCGCCCACGCGCCGCGCTGGGCCAGACCAGGCTGGACCCGAAGGCTCTCAATCCTCAATCGGCCAATCATCAATCCCCAATCAATCATCAATGAAGCGATTAACAAATCATCCCTACATTGACCCGCCGAGTCACTGTCCCCATTCATTGCTCAAGGACATATTCCCTTCTGGACACGGCTCGGGCGGCGAGCCAGAGGGCGACGAGGGCGATGACGGTCATCGAGACGAGGCTGGTCGCCACGGTCGGCCGGTCCTGGAAGATGGCCTGGACCAGCCGGATGGCGGAGTCACCCGGCAGAGCGTGCGGGACCAGACCTTCGAGGTAGTAGGCCACGGTCAGCCGCTTGAGATAGCCCGGCATGGCGAGCACGAGCAGTTCCCACCCGAAGATGAACCCCAACCCGAACAATAACGGACGCTTGAGCACGGCGCCGACCAGCGCGAACACGGCGCCGTACACCGCGAGCCCGAGCGCCAGCAGGCCGAGATCCCGGAGCAGATCCGGGAAGCCCGCGCCCAGGCTGCCCCGGATCGGCACGATCAGCAGCCACACGAGCACGACCGACGGCAGCACGACGCACACCGTGCAGGCCAGGTAGCTGAGATACTTGCCCACCAGGATGGCGCCGCGGGGAATCGGCCGCGTAAAGAGATACGTCAGCGTCTTGTCCTCGACCTCGTCGGCAATCAGCGACGTCCCGTAGAACGCCGCCAGCACCGGCACGCTGAAGTGGACGAAGAAGGCCCACACCATCAGCCCGAAGATGGCGGGCCCGGCGAGCGTGCGGTCGAGTGGGGCGCCCAGCATCACGAGGACGCGCACCAGCGCCGCCACGACCACGGGCACGCCGACGACGAGCGCCATGAAGATGGTCCGGCGGGACCAGAGCATCTGGGTGACCGATAGATCGAAAATCCGCAGCGCCGCCGCGGTCGAGCTCAGACGGATCGGCGCAGGGGGGTCGGCGGAATCGGCCATGGCGCGCTCAGTTCTTGACCAGATACTTGAAGACGGCCTGCAGGTTGTCGTCCGGCGAGGTCAGCTCCTCGACCGGTCCGCAGGCGCCCTCGGCCACCAGTTCGGTGAGCCGCAGGTAGAAATCGTCCGGCCGGCCGGTCTCGACGATGACGGCGCCGGGCTCGAAGCGGAGACTGAGGACGTCGGCGTGGGTCAGGAACTCGCGCGCCAGCGCGCGCGGATCCGCCGCGCGGATGTGGACCGTGTGGGGATGCTCGTCAATCAGGTCGCGAATCTGGTGCACGTTGCCTTCGGCGAGGATCCGGCCGTTGTTGATGAGCAGGATGTTCGACGTCATCAGCTCGATCTCGTGCAGGATGTGGCTCGACACGAGGACGCTCTTGCCCTGCCGCGCCCAGTCCCGAATCATGCGCATCGTCCGGCGGCGCCCGACGGGATCCATGCCCGAGAGCGGCTCGTCGAGGATGAGCAGCTCGGGATCGTGCGCGATGGCCTGCGCGAGCTTCACGCGCTGGCGCATGCCCTTGCTGTAGGCGCCGATGCGTTTGCCCGCGACAGCCTCGAGGTCCACGGCGGCCAGCGCGCGCATGGCGGCCAGGCGCGCGGCGGCCGGGTCGAGGCCGTGCAGACCGGCGAGCGCGGTGACCCAGTCGAGCCCGGTCATCCGGTCGTAGAACGCATCCTGCTCGGGACAGAAGCCGATGCGGCGGTACTGCGCGGGGTGGCCCCAGATCGGCGCCCCGAAGACCTCGACCCGCCCCTTGCTCGGCTTGAGCTGGCCGGTGATGAGCTTCATGAACGTGCTCTTGCCGGCGCCGTTCGGCCCGAGCAGGCCCGTGATGCCGGGCGGCACGCGCACGGTCACGTCGTTCAGTCCGCTCACCTGCCCGTACCACTTGGACAGGTGTTCGGTGGCCAGCACGGCCTCGCTCACGACACCACCTCGACGCCCCGCACCCGGCGCTCGAGCACGGAGATCGACAGGGCGACCAGTCCCGCCAGCACCAGGATCGACACGATCACGGGCGTCTCGTAGCGCGGCGGCTGGCGGAAGATGGCATCCGTCACGACGCTGAAGTTGCCGGTGACCGAGACCCAGGCCACGCGCGTGGATCCGGTGACGAGCCGCAGCACGAGGTACAGCGCCTCGCTGAAGAACACCACGCCCGCATAGAGCATCGCGACATACCGTGCGCTCTTCGAGAGCGACGACAGCGCCAGCATCGTGAACGCCGCCACCAGCACGCGCATCAGCGAGGCGAGCAGCACGGCCGGCAGCACGACGGGCTGCGTGCGCACGAACTCGAAGCTGCCGGACAGAATCACCTGCATGAGGATCAGCAGCAGGCCCGGCAGCAGCGTGGCCCAGAGGAGGAACACGACCAGAATCGCCAGCTTGCCGCCGACGTATTCCGATCGCAGGAGCGGCTTCGAGAGGTAGACCTGCAGCGCGTTGGCGCGGCGGTCGTTCGCAATCAGCCCGGCGCCGACGTACACCGTGACAAAGAACGCGAAGATGCCCTGGAACTCGACGAAGCTGCGGAACATCGCCAGATCCACCGGAAGCACCTGACGAGCCTGCGGATACATCGTGACCGCATAAATCTGCACGGTGCGCACGAGAAAGGGCAGCCACGCCAGCACCATGACGCCGACGAAGATCTTGTAGGACAACAGGGCGCGGACGCCCGTCCGCGCGATGACCAGCCAACCGCGGCCGATGGGCTGACGAGGCCCCTCGTAGCGCCGGTAGGTCTGGTCGTGAATCGGGGTCATCGTTCGCCAATCGCGCGCGCGAAGACGTCCTCGAGGGTCGGCAGACTCGCGCGCAGGTGACGGACCTGCACGCCCGCCTGCCGCGCCAGCTCGCAGACCCGGCGCTGGTCCACGCCCGGCTCCGGCGCCGGCCCCGGCACGAACACTCGAATCACGTCGTCATCGGCCTCGTGACACTCGAGGCCCGCGCCCTCGAGGCTCGTCACGAACCTGGCCCGATCGCCCTTCACCCGGATTTCGAACACGCGCCCGGCGGGCCCCTTCAGGTCGTCGATGGTGCCCGACGCCGCGATGGCGCCCTTGTCGAGCACGACGACAAAGTCGCACGTGTACTCGACGTCAGGCAGCAGGTGTGACGAGAGGATGAGATTGACGCCCTTGTGGTGGGCAAGGTCACGGACGAGCGCGAGCATCTCCTCGCGCCCCTTGGGGTCCATGCCGTTGGTGGGCTCGTCCAGAAACAGCAGATCGGGATCGTGCACGAGCGCCTGGGCGAGCTTGATGCGCTGCTTCATCCCGGTCGAGTAGGTGGCGACCTCGCGGTAGCGCGCCTCGCCGAGGCCGACGTAGTAGAGCACTTCGTGGGCCCGCTGCATGGCGTCGGCCCGGGGCAGGCCGCCCAGCTCGCCGCAGTAGGCGACGAACGTCACGGCGTTCATGCCGGGAATGTGGCTGTCGCTCTCCGGCATGTAGCCGAGGCGCGATCGGATATCGAGCGCGCGCGTCGCCACGTCGAGCCCGAGCACTTCGAGCCGTCCCTGCTCGGGCGGAATGAACCCCAGCAGGGCCTTGAGCATGGTGCTCTTGCCGGCGCCGTTCGGCCCGAGCAGACCGACCGCGCCCGCAGGCAGCACCGCGCTCACGTCACGCAGCGCCCGGTTGGCGCCGTAGGCAACGCTCACGTGATCGAGGGTGACCGACGGGCCGGGGGTGGACATCGACTCGATGGAGGGCCTGACAGACGATATACGAAGTCCGGTCGATCAAGGTTCGAGGGAGGCCATCGCCAGGCCCCGGTCGATGACGCGGCGGGTATCGGCGGGAAGCGCGTACGCATCGAGCGCCGCGGGGGCGACGGCCATCGCGTCCGTGACATCGGACCCGGCCCGGAGTTGACCGCCGCGCGGCCGGCAGAGGAAATCCGCGAGCACGTAGTGGTACTCGACGCGGCCGCTCTCATCCATGTAGATGCGATCGAGGACGTCCACGAGGTGGCCGACCTCGACGTCCAATCCGGTTTCCTCGAGCACTTCACGCGCGAGGGCGGCGGCCAGTGTCTCGCCGGCCTCGACCGCGCCACCCGGCAGGCTCCACTGCCCCGCCAGCGGTTCGCGGGCGCGCCGCACCAGCACGACCTCTCCGGGAGTCGTCACGATGACCGCCCCGACACCGACGATCGGCCGGGACGGATAGCGACGCTCCATGGCCGGGTTCAGGACTCGCCCATGACCTTGACGACCACGCGCTTGCGGCGGCGGCCGTCGAACTCGGCGTAGAAGATCTGCTCCCACGGACCGAGGTCCAGCGCCCCGTCCGTGATCGGCACGACGACCTGGTGGCCCATGAGCGTCCGTTTCAGATGGGCGTCCGCGTTGTCCTCACCGGTCTGATGGTGCCGATAGGGCAACCCCGCCGGCGCGAGCTTCTCGAGCCACGTTTGAAAGTCGGCGATCAGGCCGTCCTCCCAGTCGTTGACGTACACGGCGGCGGTGATGTGCATCGCCGAGACGAGCACGATCCCTTCCCGTACCCCGCTGTCAGCCACGATCTTCGCGACCTCGTCGGTGATGCGCACGAACTCCTGACGCTCGGTCGTGTTGAACCAGAGGTAGTCGGTGTGGACAGCCATGGTCAGCGTCCGGCCACGGCCGCGTGAATCGGCAGCATGGCCTGCGCGTTGAAGTCGAACGACGACACCTGGCCGCGCTCGAGCTGCCGTAACCCCGCGGCGGCAATCATCGCGGCATTGTCGGTGGACAGGACCAGCTCGGGGATGAACACCGGCAGGTGTTGCTGCCGGCCGCGCGCGTGGGCGGCCTCGCGCAGGCGGCTGTTGGCTGAGACGCCGCCGGCCATGCCCACGCTCGCCGCCCCCATGGCCGCGGCGGCGTCGAACGTGCGATCGACCAGCGTCTCCACCACCACCCGCTGGAAGCTGGCGCAGACGTCGGCGACCTGCTGGCACGACAACGGACCGGCATCCATGGGGACGTCGAGGCCGATGGAGACTCGAACGCCTTGCGCCGCCAGGTAGCGCATCACCGCGGTCTTCAGCCCCGAGAAACTGAACTCGGCCAGATGCGGGGCCGCGGCGGTCCCATCTGGCGCGATCAGATCGGCCGGGGCCGGGTGGCGATCCGGATGCGTGAACCGTGGACGCGGCAGGTCGACCGCGTGTTCGTCGCCCTCGCGCGCGAGCCGGTCGACCGCCGGTCCACCGGGATAACCGAGTCCCAGCAGCTTCGCCACCTTGTCATACGCCTCACCCGCCGCATCGTCGCGGGTGCGCCCGACCAGGTGGTACGTGCCGGGCTCGGGGACGACGTAGAGGCTGGTGTGGCCGCCGGACACGACCAGCACCATGGCCGGAAGCGGGATCGGGCCGTGGTCGAGGAAGATCGATTCGATGTGACCGGCGAGATGGTGGACGGCCAGAATGGGCTTGCCGAGCGCGGCCGCCGCGGCCTTGGCAAACGACACGCCGACCAGCAGTGAGCCGACGAGTCCCGGGCCCTGCGTGACGGCGACGGCATCGACCCCGGCCCAGCCGATGCCCGCGTCATCCAGCGCCCGCTCGACGACGCCGCAGATGTCGCGCACGTGCTGGCGCGACGCGATCTCGGGCACGACGCCACCCCACTCCCGATGGATGTCGCTCTGGGACGCAATGACGTTGGACCGGATGCGCCACGGCCGCGCGGGGTCCCCGGTGGTCGAGACGACGGCCGCCGCCGTTTCGTCACACGAGGTTTCGATGCCCAGTACGTTCATCAATCGTCCCGTTCCTGTATTGACGAACTGCTTGATCGCATCATTTCGCCGTTTCCGTCTCGAACAGCGCGCGTAGACTTTCGTCGAATGGCGGCCGCGCAATGCCGCGTTCCGTGATGATGCCTGTGACGAGCGCCGCCGGCGTCACGTCGAAGGCCGGGTTCCAGACGGAGGCCTCCTCCGGCGCGAGGCGCGTGGCGCCGAAGTGGCTGACCTCGCGCGCGCTGCGCTGCTCGATCGGAATGTGATCGCCGTCGGGCGTGGCCAGGTCGATCGTGGACCGCGGTGCGGCGACATAGAACGGGATGTGATGGACGTGCGCCATCATCGCCACGGTGTAGGTGCCGATCTTGTTGGCCACGTCGCCGTTCGCCGCAATCCGGTCGGCGCCGACCATGACGACGTCGATGTCGCCCTGGCGCATGAGGGGACCGGCCATGCTGTCGGTGATGACGGTGGTGGGGACGTGGTCTCGGGTCAGTTCCCAGGCCGTGAGCCGCGCGCCCTGGAGAAAGGGGCGCGTTTCGTCGGCGAAGACCTGCGCCACCTTGCCCTGCTCGGCCGCCGCCCGCACGACGCCGAGCGCCGTACCATAACCCGCGGTCGCGAGGGCGCCCGCGTTGCAGTGCGTCAGGATCCGGGCGCCCTCGGGCACGACATCCGCACCGTGCTGTCCCAGCCGGCGGCAGTTCTCCACGTCCTCGTCATGAATGGCCTGAGCCTCGCGCTCCAGCCGGACGACCAGATCGGCCACGGATTCGCCCGCCTGAATCCCGGCGGAGAACGCCTGGCGCATGCGGGCGATCGCCCAGAACAGGTTGACCGCCGTCGGACGCGTGGCGGCCAGCAGATCGCAGACCTTGTTGAACTCCACGGCAAACTGACGCGTGCCCGAGGCCCGGCTCGCGCGCATGCCCAGCGCCACACCCATCCCGGCCGCGACGCCAATCGCCGGCGCGCCGCGGATGATCATCGTGCGAATGGCCCGCGCCACCTCGTGGGCGGTGCGGCAGCGGACGTAGACCTCCTGGCCGGGCAGCTTGCGCTGATCGACCATGACGACTTCGCCGGACTCCCAGGCGATCGTGGGCAGCATGGAAGGAAGGATGACACAACGCGACGCCCCGGTGATGGAGGAGCCGTCAGAACGATTGTCGATCGAACGGCGCGGGCAGCAGTTCCGCCATCGCATGGCGGCCGAGGACGGCGGTCAGGTTCGCCAGGATCACCGGCACGTCGCCCGCGTACTCCCAGATCACCTGGCGGCACGCGCCACAGGGCGCCGTCGCCGCGGCCGTGTCGGTCACGACGGCCACGGCGGCAAAGTCGCGCTCGCCGGCGGCGATGGCCGTGAAGAGCGCCACGCGCTCGGCGCAGATCGTCAGCCCGTAGGAGGCGTTCTCGACGTTGACGCCGGTGTAGATCGCGCCGGCGCGCGTGAGCACCGCCGCGCCGACGGCAAAGCCGGAGTACGGCGCCCTCGCGTGGACGCGGGCGCCGCGGGCGGCCGCCACGAGGGCGTCAAAGTCGGGCAACGACGCCCTCCAGAATCGCCTGCAGCCGTGGGGCCGCGCGGCGGCCCGTCTCGATGACCTCGTCGGCGGCGATCTTCCGCGAGGACAGACCCGCGGCGACGTTCGTAATGCTCGACACGCCCAGCACCTCGAGGCCGAGGTGGCGCGCCGCGATCGCCTCGGGCACGGTGGACATGCCGACGGCGTCGGCGCCGATCGCTCGGAGGGCGCGAATCTCGGCCGGCGTCTCGTAGCTAGGGCCGGCGACCGCCGCGTAGACGCCGTGCGCCAGCGGCAGGCCGGCGTCGCGTGCGGCATCATCGGCGAGGCCACGCAGCCGCCGCGAGTACACCTCGGACAGGTCCGGGAAGCGCGGGCCGAGGCGCTCGTCGTTCGGGCCCTGCAGGGGGTTGACGCCCATCAGGTTGATGTGGTCGTCGATCGCCATCAGGACGCCAGGCTGCAGGTGCGGACTGATGCCGCCCGCGGCGTTCGTCACCACCACGGTCCGCACGCCGAGCCGGCCCAGCACGCGGATCGGGAACACCACGCGGGCCGCCGTGTGACCTTCGTACAAGTGCGATCGCCCGCAGAGGAGCAGGGCGGCACGACCGCCGAGACGACCGACGACCAGCCGGCCCGCATGCCCCATCGTGCCGGTCGCCGGCCAGTGCGGAATGGCGTCATATCCGCAGGACGTCGCGCCGCCCGTGAGATCGGCCAGGATGCCGAGGCCCGAACCCAGGACGATCGCGATCGGCGGCGGATCGCCGACCTCGGCGCGGAGCCAGGCGGCGGCTTCGGCAATGCGATCGAAGTCGTCAGTCGTCATCGTTCACGCGAAACTCGATCGGGCCGCGTCCGACGGACGCGCACACTGGACGTCGCTGGCTACAGCAGCATCGAGGCCATCGACGCATTAATCATCGTCGCGAGGAAGCCGGCGAACAAGGCCCGGCCGCTCAGCCGGGCGAGATCGCCGCGCCGTGACGGCGCCATCCCGCCCAGACCGCCGAGCAGGATGCCGATGGACCCGACATTGGCGAAGCCGGTCAGCGCATAGGTGCTCAGCGAAAACGCTTCCGGACTCATCGTCGCGCGGTACTCGCTCGTGAGCTTGATGTACGCCACGAACTCGTTGGCCACGAGCTTGGTCCCCAGCAGGTCGGCCACCGCGGGCACGTCGGCGACGGGCACGCCAATGAGCAGGGCGGCCGGCGCGAGGACACGGGCAAAGACGGCGGCGAGCGACAGCGCCGGGTGGATCATGCCCAGGAGATGGTCCACGAGCGCCAGCATGGCGAGAAACGCGATGAGCATCGCGCCCACGTTGATCGCGAGCGTCGTGCCGTCGGAGGCGCCGGCGGCGAACGCGTCCACGATGTTGGCGTGCGGCCGATCCACGGCCGTGACGGCGCTCCCGCGCGTCTCGGGCTCGTCCGTCTCCGGCAGCAGGATCTTCGCCAGGTAGAGGCCGCAGGGAGCGGCCATCACGCTGGTCGTCAGGATCGCCACCGGATCGGCGCCGATCGCGATGTAGACCGCCATCATGCCGCCAGAAATCGTGGCCAGGCCGCAGGTCATGATCGCCAGGAGTTCCGACTGGGTCATGCGCACGACATACGGCCGGACGATCAAGGGCGCCTCGGTGTGGCCCAGGAACACCTCCGCCACGCCTGCCAGCGTCTCGGCGCCGCTCGTCTGCATGAGCCGCATCATCAGACGGGCGACGACGCGCACGACGAACTGCAGGACGCCGAGGTGATAGAGCACGCTGAAACACGCCGCGACGAAGATGATGACCGGCAGTCCCATGAAGGCGAACACGAAGCCCCCCGGGAAGACCTTGCTCATGACCTCCTGGTTCGCGAGGCCGCCGAACACGAACTCCGCACCCGTCCTGGTGAACAGGAGGAACTGCTCGACGGCGCCGGCCACCTTCGCGAAGAGCGCGTAGCCCGGTCGCCAGTCGCCGATCCGGAACTTGAGGATGAAGAGCGCGAAGCCGAGCTGCAGAGCCATGCCCCAGGCCACGGTCCGCCAGTTCACGGCGCGGGGGGCGGACGAACACGCGAAGATGATCGTGATGAAGCAGATGATGCCGAGTCCGCCGCGCACCGCCGGGGCGAGCACGTCATCGAACAGCAGGACCGCGGCGCCAATCACGAGTGCCGCTCCGGCCGCCGCCAGCCGCACCTGGCGATCGGAGAGTCGGCCGTCAGCCATGCACGGCCGCGGCCGCGGCGGGCACCACGTCCTGAATCAGCGGCAGCGGCGCCGTCGGAGCGTCGGCGATGTCGATCGCCGCGTCCAGGGCACGGACCGCGGCGGGAAACCTGGCCGGATCGGTCGCCAACAGCCGGAAGATGGGTTCACCGGCGCGCACGCGCGTGCCGACGGGCCGGAGGACCTCGATGCCCGCGGCCGGATCCACCACGGCGTCGACACGATCGCGGCCGGCCCCGAGCGCCAGCGCCGCCAGACCCACGCGCTCCGCGTCCATCCCCGCGACGAAGCCGGTCCCCGGGGCGGCCCACTCGAGACGGGCTGTCGCCTGCGGCAAGCGGCCGGGATCGTCGATCACGCCCGGGTCGCCGCCCTGCGCGGCAATCACGTCGCGGAACTTCTCGAGCGCCGCGCCGCTCGACAGCGCGCGCCGGGCCTTTCCGCCGGCGTCCGCGGCGTCGCACGCCTGCCCACCCAGCAGCAGCATGCGGGCCGCAATCTCCACCGACAGCGTCGTGACGTCCTCCGGCCCGGCGCCCTTGAGGGTCTCGATGGCCTCGACGACTTCATTCGCGTTGCCGATGGCCCGACCCAGCGGCGCGTCCATGGAGGTCAGCACCGCCTCGGCCCGTACGTCATGGCGAGCCGCAAGGGCCACGAGCCAGTTCGCCAGCATCCGCGCGTCGTCGAGCGTCTTCATGAACGCCCCGCGGCCGACTTTCACGTCGAGAACGAGGGCGCGGATCCCGGCCGCGATCTTCTTGCTCAGGATTGATGCCGCGATGAGCGGCACGCTCTCGACGGTGCCGGTGACGTCGCGCAGCGCGTAGAGACGCCGGTCGGCGGGCGCCAGCTCGTCGGTCTGCCCGATCAGGACGCACCCGGTCCGGCCCAGCGTCCGCCGGGCCTCGGCGAGCGACAGGCGCGTGCGAAAACCGGGAATGGCGTCGAGCTTGTCCAGCGTGCCGCCGGTGTGCCCGAGGCCGCGACCCGACATCATCGGCACGATCGCGCCGGCGGCCGCCGCCATCGGCGCCGCGATGAGCGAGATCTTGTCGCCCACGCCGCCGGTCGAGTGCTTGTCGACGACGGCCGGCCCGAACGCGGACAGATCGAGCGTCTGTCCCGACGCCACCATCGCATCGGTGAGCGCGGCGGCTTCGTCCAGGATCATCCCGCGGATGACGATCGCCATGAGCATCGCGGCGACCTGGTAGTCGGGCCATGCGCCACTAGCCGCGCCCTCGACGAAGTCACGAATGGCCGCGGAGGACAGGGTCGCGCCGTCGCGCTTCTGACGAATCAGATCGACTGCGCGCATGCGGGGGCAAGTATAGTGGGAAACCATGAACGACACGGTGCGGGTGCTGCTCTCGGCGGCCGCAGTGTCGCTCGCCGCCGTGGCGACCCTGGCGTGGCGGATCACGCGCACGGATCCGACCGGGCCCGAACGTCTCATCGGCGAACTGCGGCTCGCGCAGTGGGCGGCGGTGCTGCTGGCGGGCGTCGGCGCCGTGCCCATCGGGCTGGCGGTCGCGCGGGTCACGGACGCCACGGGGAATCTCGATGCCGCGCTCGGCGCGGTGCTCGTGGGTCTGGCCGGCATCGTGCTGCAGCGCGAGCCGCGCGAAGGCCTGCTGATCGTCGCCGGCGGATTCGTCGTGCACGCGCTCATCGACATCGCCCATCGCCCCGGCTGGCTCTCGTCGGAACTCGCGCCGCGCTGGTTCACCGTGGGCTGCGCCGTCTACAACGTGTGCCTCGCCGGGATCTGCTATTGGGCCCGGCGGCGCTAGCAGACGACCACCGATGACGCGTGCCTCCAGCCGGCGGCCGCCGTTTGCCCACGCGGTGCTGGCCGTTGTCGGCCGCATTCCCGCCGGGCGGATCACCACTTACGGCGACGTGGCGCGCCTGGCCGGACGGGCCGGCGCGGCGCGGGCGGTCGGCGGCGTGCTCGCGGCCGCCACCCGGCCCGGCCTGCCCTACCATCGGGTCGTCGCGGCCGGCGGCC
>CAZFAT010000262.1:0-10985 GCA_964517075.1 uncultured Solibacteraceae bacterium | reverse complement strand
GGGAAGGTCGATCCGGAGACCACGGCGCGGGTCTACGGCATGGTCGAGAACATCGACCACAACGTCGGCCGCGTGCTCGCCGCGCTCGAGGACTTGACGCTCGCCGATCGCACCCTCGTCATCTTCATGACCGACAACGGGCCGCAGCAGCCGCGCTACAACGCCGGGATGCTCCGGCTGAAGGGCACCGTCAACGAGGGAGGCATCCGCGTGCCATTCTTCGTGCGGCTGCCCGGACGGTTCGACGGCGCGCGCACCATCGACCGCATCGCGGCCCACATCGACGTGACACCGACCGTGCTCGAGATCTGCGGCGTGTCCCCGCCCGCGCGCGTGCGGTTCGACGGCCGGAGCCTCGTGTCGCTGCTCGCGGACACCTCGGCGGCCTGGCCCGACCGCACGCTCTTCTTCCAGTGGCACCGGGGCGACGCGCCCGAGCGCGCGCGCGCGTTCGCGGCGCGATCCCAGCGCTACAAGCTCGTGCAATGGCAGGGCGCCGGCGCGAACCCGCGGGTGCCGGATGCGCCGCCGCAGTTGTTCGACATGGAGGCTGATCCCTTCGAGCAGCGGGACCTTGCGGCCGAACAGCCGGAGATCGTCCGCACGCTCCAGCGCGCCTACGACGCGTGGTTCGCGGACGTGACCGCCGAACGTGATTACTCCGATGCCGGCGTGCCTCGCATCCTCATCGGTGACCCGCGCGAGAATCCTGTCCGGCTGACCCGCCAGGACTGGCGTGGCCCCGGGGCCGGCTGGACGCCGACGAGCGACGGGCACTGGGTCGTGGAGGTTCGCCGCGGCGGGCGCTATGCCGTGACGACGCGGTTCACGGCGGTCGCCGAGCCGGCGACCGTTGTGTTCGAGTTAGGGGCGGCGAAGCTGCAGCAGGACGTGCCGGCGGGTGCGACCAGCGTCGAGTTCTCGAATGTGGCGCTTCCGATCGGCGAGGGCACGTTGTCGGCGCATCTCACCCAGGGAGTTCGCCGCGTCGGCGTGTTCGACGTCGTCCTGACGCGACGGTGAGGCCGCGCCGCGGCGATGGCGAGGCGAGTGTCCGCGCTTCGCGGGTGAACCGGGCCAGCCGGTCCCGGTTGCTCGCGAACGAATCGGGCAGGAACTTGAGTGTGACATCACGATGGAGTTTCGTGTCGCGGGCACGATGCCCCCTTCGCCGATCTGGGCGGTGACTTCGTAGACACCGATTCGGGTGCCGGGGCTTGGCGTCAAGTTCTGGATTATACCTTCGGGATCGCGCCGGAGTGAGCGCCCGTCGTCGACTAGAATCCAGTCGTCAGGTGGCCCTCTCCAGTACTCTCTCCCGTCCCCAGGCCGTGCTCCTCGACGTGGGCGGCATCCTTCATCTTCCCGACCACCAGCGGATTCGCGACGCGCTGGCGCGCGGCGGCTGCCAGGCCCCGCACGTCGATTTCGATCGGGCGCATTACGCGGGTGCCATTGCCTTCTCGAGCCGTGACGTCGAGGTGCCGTGGCGCCAGTACTGGCGCCGCTATCTCGACGCGTACGTGGAGGTCTGTGGCGTGCCCACGGCACTCCGTCCCGACGTGCACCGGCACCTCGACAGCGAGTTCGCCGTGGCCGCGCTCTGGTCGCGCATCATCCCGGGCTCGGCCGACGGGCTCCGCGCCCTGGCGGCGACCGGCGTCCGCCTGGGCGTCGTGTCGAATGCGGATGGCACCGTGCAGGAGCGGCTCGCCGGACAGGAGCTGTTGCAGGTCGGCCCCGGTCCTGGTGTCAGGGTCGAGTGCGTCATCGATTCCGGTGCGGTGGGGGTCTCGAAACCCGATCCTCGCATTTTCCAGATCGCGCTCGAGGTGATGCAGCTGGCGCCTGCCGACGTCTGGTACGTCGGCGACACGCCCGCGATCGACGTTACCGGCGCACGCGCCGCTGGCCTCGTGCCGATTGTGATGGACCCGTATGGACTCCAGGCCGACGCTGACTACGTGCGCGTGCGGTCGCTCGGCGAACTGGCGTCACTCGTGCCGCGGTGAGGCCAGGCGGCGGCAAGCCGACTCGCGTCCCGACGCCCGTACGGCGTCGATGATCAGCGGGAAGTCGTCGACCATTCTCACAGCGCCGCGATGATCATCCACACGAACGCGAAGAAGGCGTGGACGAGGACGGCCAGTCCCACCTTCCAGAGTGCAATGCCGGAACCCTCGTCGTCCTGATCGTGTGTCACGCGATCGACGGCGCGTCGCTCATCCACCGCGACGATGCGCGTGCCGGCGAAGACGTCATGAAGACCTGTCAGGACGGTCAGCGCGCCCATGTACGGGCCAGCCTGCAGGGACGACCGGACGAGGCCACGCCCCCACCCGGGCCGATCGGGATCGCCAGCCGCAACGAGCCTCAGGCCCAGCAGCGCCTTTCCAGGTGACCGGCCGCGCGCCGCGTAGCCGGCCAGGCAGAGATTGGCGCAGAACGCCCCGCACCCGACCGAGAGGATGGTCAGGGTGTCGCGGTACTCAAGAGGCGCTGGGCTGGGCCATCCCAGCGCAAACCGCACCACGGTATCCGTGGTCCACGTTGCCACCCCCATCGTGACGGCCCAGACGAAGAAGTCGATGAACGCCGCGATGAAGCGGCCAGGCGGACGAGGCGCCAGCACGTCTGAACTCTACTCGTGTCTGAGCGCCACGAGCGGATCCACCCGGGAGGCACGCCAGGCGGGGAGCCAGGCCGCGGCGATCGCCGCCAGGCCGAGGACGGACGCGGCGATGGCGTACACGTGGAGGTCGGTCGGCGACAGACCGTAGAGAATTCCCTCGGCCAGTCCGGTGAGCAGCAGTGCGCCGCCGGCGCCGAGCGCAATGCCGGGCACGAGCATCCAGGCCAGATTCTTCAGCACCAGCGAGACCATCGACCGTCGTGGGGCGCCCAGCGCCAGGCGCACGCCCAGTTCGTTCGTCCGCCGTGCGACCTGAAACGCCAGCAGCGAGAACATCCCGATGCCCGCGATCACGCCGGCGAGCGCACCGAAGACGCCGCCCAGCGCTGCGAGAATCCGCTCCGCCGGGATCGATCGGTCGATGAGCGTGTCGTAGGACAAGGCGTGTTCCAACTGCAGGGCCGCGTCGGTCTCTCGGACCAGCCGCGTGATGGCCGGCGCCAGCCTAACCGGATCGCCCGCCGCCACGCGCACCAGGTACTTGTAGCTGGTCGGCTGGTCCTCGTTCCGCTGCGCCGACGCGACGTACAAGGTCTGCCGGAAGCCCTTGCGCACGTCCTCGTACATCGCATCACGGACGACGCCAACGATTTCGTACGGGACGTTGAGCGACGTGACGTGGCGTCCCAGAGGCGAGGCCTGTCCGAAGAACGCGCGCGCGAAGCTCTCGTTGACGATCGCGACCGGCGGCGCGCCATGCGTATCGCGCGCGTCGAAGTCACGCCCCGATATGAAGGGCGTGCCGAGCGTGGTGAAGGATCCGGGCGTTACGACGTTGAAGGCGGTGCTCGATGCCCCGGGACGCGCGGCGTCGGGCGGCAGCTCGATTCCGCGCGTCCAATCGGTGCCGCTGAGCGGCAGCACCTGGGCGGCACTGGCGGACTGAACGCCTGGCAGGGCTTCGAGCCGATCGACGAGACCGGCGACCAGCGGCAGCGCGCGGCCGGCCGGCACCGGTCCGGTGCTCCGGATGTACACCGCCAGGACGCCGTCGCCGTCGAACCCGCGTTCCACCGCATACAACTTCACCAGGGTGCCGACGAAGAGTGTGGCGCCGACGATGAGCACCATCGAGATGGCCACTTGGGCCATGACGAGCGCCTTGCCCACGCGCCCGTGACCTGGCGCGCGGACCTCCTTCAGTGTCGGGCTGAGGTTGACGCGGAGCGCCTGAATCGCCGGCACCAGACCGGCGAGAACAGAGACGGTCAAGGCGACCGCGGCGGTGAACGTCACGACCCGCCAGTCTGGCACGACGGACAGCTCGAGATCGCGCCCGTTGACGAAGAGGGCGGTCAGTCCGGCGCTCAACTGAACCGCCAGCACCAGGCCGATGCCACCTCCAATGGATGCCAGGACCAGAATTTCCGTGAGCAACTGGCGGACGAGGCGCCCCCGGCCGGCGCCGATCGCCAGCCGGATGAGGATTTCGCGTTTCCGTGCGGCCGCCCTGGCCGCGAGCAGTCCCGACAGATTCACGGACGCCAGCAGCAGGATGAAGACGACGATCCCTTGGAGGATCAGCAGCGGCTGCGAGAGATCGCTCCGGAAGTCGTTGATACCGTCCGGCGAGGGGAGCGCGCCGGCGCGGCGGCTGAGCACCTCGGCGCGCAGGCCATCCGGCACCGTGGCGGCCACCGGTTCGATGAACGCCTGCCACAGGACCTGTGCTTCGGCGCCGGCCTGCTGGACGTTCGCATCCGGCTTCAACCGCGCGAGCAGCTTGAGAAAGTTGTTCGTCGGCTGACTGCGTTGCGCCTCGCTGACCATCAGGGCCAGCGGCAGGATGACATCTGGTCGAGCACCGACGCGGACGCTGCGGAACGATGGCGGCGTCACGCCCACGATCGTGAAGACGCGGTCACGAATCGTAACCGCGCGGCCGACGGTGGCCGGGCTGCGACCGAACCGCTCCTGCCAGTAGCTGTCGCTGATGACCGCCGCCGGCGCCGGCGACGACAGGATATCGTCGCCGGGTCCGAGCAAGCGGCCGGCCGCTGGCCCCACACCAAGCACGCTGAAGTAGTCGCCGGAGACGAGGTCGGCGTCGACGAACTCCGGCCCACCGTCGATGACGACCGACGTGCGCGCGGCGCCGTACGCGAAGGCACCGGAGATGGAGCGCACGTGGTCCCGCAGGTGCTCGAACAACGGGTAGGACACGCTGGCAGGCCGGCCATCGGGCGTCAGCCGCGTGATCTGGACGAGCCGGTGCGGTTCGCGGACGGGCAGCGGCCGCAGGAGCACGGCATTGACGAGGCTGAAGATCGCGGTGTTCGCCCCGATGGCGAGCGCGAGCGACAGCACGGCGACTGTCGCAAACCCGGGATGTCGCCGGAGGTTCCGCACCGCGTACCGCACGTCCCGGCCGACGTCCTCCAGCCATCGTCCCCGCACGTCCCGGGAGGCTTCCTCGAGGCTGACGAGGTTGCCAAACTCCAGAAAGGCGCGCCGCTCGGCGGCGTGGCGGTCCATGCCGCCCGAGACGTAGTCGTCGATGAGCCTGTCGCGATGAAACCTGAGCTCATCCCGCGTGCGGAGACGACGCCGGTTGAACCCCATGGCTCACTCCGAGGTGCGCAGCACGCCCGAGATCGCGGCCGACAGCCGGTCCCAGTTCGCGCGCTGCGCCGTGAGCTGTGTCCGACCGAGCGGCGTCAGCGTGTAGAACCGCGCCTCGCGTCCCGTCTCGGACGCCGCCCACTCCGCCTTGAGCCATCGTCGCTTCTCGAGCCGGTGCAGCGCGGGATACAGGGAGCCCTGCTGCACCTGCAGCACGGCGCCGGACATCTGCTGGAGGCGTTGCGCGATGGCGTACCCGTGAATGGGGCCGAGGGCGACGACTTTCAGGATGAGGACGTCGAGCGTGCCTTGCAGCAGGTCGGATTTCGGCGAGGGGGCTGGCATGCCAAGACAAGCTACACGTTAACGTGTAGAACGTCAAGGCATCACCGGGGGGATCCCTAACTTCACACCTGGAAAGGCGGCTCTCGTCAATCCGTTCGAGTCGAAGACCACGGCGCCCTCGCGCAGCGTGAACTCACAGGTCAGCCGTTCGGTCCCGTCCACGCGGAGTCCAAGCTGATCGACGAAGCCGAATCGTCCGGTCTCGCGCCGTAGCACCGCCACGTCGGCCGGCGCCCCGACCGAGAGGTGTCCGAGGTCCGTCCGCTGGATCTCCCGGGCCGGATGCCAGGTCGATCGGAGGATGACGTCGTCCAGCGACATGCCCAGCACCAGGAACTTGCTCATCACGTCGAGCATGTTCTTCATCCCGGCGTTCATGCTCGACACGTGGAGGTCGGTGGAAATGGAATCCGGGAGGAACCCGGCCTTGACCATCGGCACCGCGGCGTCCCAGCGGAAGCTGCCGCCGCCGTGACCCACGTCGAAGATGACGCCGCGTTTGCGCCCGGCGACCAGCGCCTGGCTGGGTCCGCTGCGATCGGCGGCCATCTCGCCGCGCACGCCGCCGTACATGTGGGTGAAGATGTCGCCGGGCCGGAAGTACTTCGTCACGAGGTCGTCAATCGTCCGGCCCGCTTTCACGTTCCCGCCGAAATCCACCATCACCGGAATATTGGCCCGCCGGCCCACCTCCACGGCCCGCTCGTACGGCGTCCACTCCTTGCCGTTGAAATGGGCGCTCTTGATGCCGATGATGACGCCCTTGTGCTTGAGCGCCATGTCGGCCGTGGGCTGGACCGCCATGTCCTCGAGGTTCTGTTCGAGTCCCCCCTCGCGCATGCCGACTCCGACGATGTTGAGGAACGCGACGACGCGCGTGCGGGAACGTGAGACCACGCGAGTCCGAAAATCCTCGAAGGTCCGCCAGCCAGAACTGCCGGCGTCGGCCACGGTCGTGACGCCGTTCCGGAGGGTGAAGCCGTCGGGCGGCACGCTGAGGTCACCGCCGGCGTACGTGTTCCGCCGCTCGCCAGGGTAGACATGCACGTGGATGTCGATCAGACCGGGGGTGACGTACAGACCGGACACATCGACGGTTTTCGCTGCCTGCGACGAGGGAATGTCGGCCGCGACGGCGGCAATCGTTCCCTTCCGGATGGCGACGTCCCGGATGGCACTGATGCCATTGCGACCGTCGATGACATGTCCACCCTTCAATAGCAGCTCGTAGGCGGGCTGGGCCGCCGCCGTTGACGGCGTGGTCGCCTGGCCTTGCGCCCGGGCGACGGGCCCGGGCTGTGCGGCCGCCAGTCCCGCCAGCGCGAGACCGAGGACAGCCGCTGTGAAACGGCGGGGAATTGAGGAAGTCATCTCGAGCCTACGCGGACGGCGACGGGACATGCGCCGCGCCGACGATCTCCACCAGCGAATTGCCGGGAATCCACGTTAGCGCGAAGCACGAGCGCGGGGGGGCGCCGTACTTGGTGTCCCTCCAGTAGGTGTTGTACACGCTGTTCAGGTCCTGATAGCCACGCTGGTACTCAGCGAACGCCGCGGTCCCGGCCGGCGTCGGCGTGCTGTCGTCCAGGTGCAGGCAATAGAACACCTGCATGTAGAGGAAATCGCTCATCGTGCCGCCCAACCGCTCGACCGCGGCCTTCACGTTGTCCATCGTGAGTCGCGTGTGCTCTCTGATGTCCCAGGTGTTGGGGCCGGGCGGGTTCCCGGTCCCGATCCCCGAGATCCACACGATGCCCGCCGGCCTCGGCCGTGGTGGCCGTGCGCCGCCGCCTTGCCGCTGGACCGGAGCGCCGAAGACGGCCGATCCGCCCATTGCCGCGGCCGTGGCCGCCATCATGCTGCTGACGAATCTGCGCCGGCTCCTGGCATCCATGGCATCACTCCTTCGTTGGTCGGGCGTGTCCAGTCACGGCGACCTGCACCACGCGCTGGTTGGGCGCCATCCTACACCTGTGGTGGCCGGGCGGAGCGGTCTTTGAGTTTCGGCCGGACACCC
The DNA here is from genome assembly GCA_964517075.1 of uncultured Solibacteraceae bacterium. Taxonomy (GTDB): domain Bacteria; phylum Acidobacteriota; class Vicinamibacteria; order Vicinamibacterales; family SCN-69-37; genus CAZFAT01. The sequence goes on along the minus strand of CAZFAT010000262.1, from coordinate 3,369 downwards.
GTAGGATCCCGGCATGCGCGTGTGCCGTTTCGCTTCTGGCCGTGGCGACATCCGTCTCGGTCTCGTGACGGACGAGCCCCTCGTCCTGGATCTCACGCCGGCGGGGCTCACCAGCCTGACCGCGGTCCTCGAGAGCCGCGATCCGGTCGCCGCGGTGCGGGAGGCCGCGCACGGTTCGCTGCCTCGGCACGCCCTGGCGGACGTCAGGCTTCACGCGCCCGTCGAGCGCCAGGAGGTGTGGGCGGCAGGCGTGACCTACCTCCGGAGCAAGGCGGCGCGTATGGAGGAGTCGGACTTCAGCGCCACGGCCTACGACCGCGTCTACGAGGCGGAACGGCCGGAGCTCTTCTTCAAGTCACTCCCGGACAAGGTCGTGGCGGCGGGGGAGCCGGTCGGCATCCGGCGCGACTCCACCTGGAACGTGCCGGAACCCGAGCTCGCGCTCGTGCTGTCGTCGCGCGGTCAGGTCGTCGGCTGCACGATCGGCAATGACATGAGCTCGCGAAGCATCGAGGGGGAGAATCTCCTGTACCTGCCGCAGGCGAAGACGTACGACCGGTCGTGCGCGCTCGGGCCCTGGGTGACCCTTGGCACGCCGGAGGCGGCCGCGAGGGCGTGGTCGATCTCGCTCGACATCCGCCGCGGCGGCACGAGCGCGTTCAGCGGCACGACCTCGGTCGGCCAGATCAAGCGCACGTTCGACGAGCTGGCCGGCTTTCTCTTTCGGTCGCAGGTCTTCCCGCACGGCGCCGTGCTGCTCACCGGGACCGGAATCGTCCCTGACGAGTCCTTCACCCTTCAGGAGGGCGACGAAGTGACCATCGACATTTCGGGAATCGGACGACTGACCAATCCAGTGACGGTGGTCTAGAAACCGACAGTCACCATGCCTTCATCCCTGCACGGCCACAGTGTGATCGGCGGTCGAGAGATCGCTGGAACCCAGACCTTTCGCGCGCGCAGTCCGCTCGATGGCTCGGCACTCGATCCGCCGTTCCACATGGCATCGCCGCTCGACGTGGATGCGACCCTCCGGCTGGCCGACGAGGCGTTTCAGGCCTATCGCGAGACGGCCGGCGACGTTCGCGCGGCGTTTCTCGAACGGATCGGCGACGAGATCATGGGGCTCGGCGACGCGCTCATCACGCGTGCGCATCTCGAGACCGGCCTGCCGGCCGCGCGCCTGATCGGGGAACGCACGCGGACGGTGAACCAGTTGCGCCTGTTCGCCCAGGTGGCGCGCGAGGGATCCTGGGTGGACGCGCGCATCGACACCGCCATCCCGGACCGGCAACCCCTGCCGAGGCCGGACCTGCGACGCCTGCTCGTGCCCATCGGACCGGTCGTGGTCTTCGGATCGAGCAACTTTCCGCTAGCGTTTTCCGTGGCCGGCGGCGACACGGCGTCCGCGCTCGCCACCGGGACCCCGGTCATCGTGAAAGCCCACAGCGGCCATCCGGGCGCGTCCGAGCTCGTTGCCGGCGCGGTGGCGTGCGCCGCGGATGCGTGCGGACTCGCGCCCGGCGTCTTCTCGATGCTTCACGGCGCCGGCACGGTCATCGGCGTGGCGCTTGTGCGTCATCCGTCGACGACAGCGGTGGGATTCACCGGATCGCGCGCGGCCGGCCGCGCGCTCTTCGACGCGGCCGCGGCCCGTCCGGCGCCGATTCCCGTCTTCGCGGAGATGAGCAGCGTGAACCCCGTGTTCATCCTGCCCGGCGCCATGCGCGAGCGGGGGGCCGCGATCGCCGAAGGCCTCAAGAACTCAGTGACGATGGGGGTGGGCCAGTTCTGCACGAAGCCCGGTCTCGTGTTCGGACTCGGTGGTGACACGTTCGACGTGTTCCAGGCGTCACTCGGGGGACTCCTCGAAGCCGTGGCGCCGGGGACGATGCTGCACGCAGGGATTGCCGAGGCGTATCACCACGGGCTGCGCCACGCCTCGGTCGTGACCGGCGTGGCGGTCGTCGCCCGAGCCGCGGAGCGGGCCGACGGGTCGCGGACGCACGGCGAAGCGGTCGTCGCGCGAACGGATGCCGCGAATTTCCAGAAACATCCGGAACTGGCGGAGGAGGTCTTCGGTCCGTACGCCCTCCTGATCGCCGCGTCCAGTCTCGACGAGCTCGAACGGATCGCCAGCCAGCTCGACGGCCAGCTCACGGCGTCGATTCACGGCACGCCGGCGGATCTGGAGGCGGCCGCCCCGCTCCTGCGCCTCCTCGAACAGAAGGCCGGCCGCCTCGTCATCAATGGCTTTCCGACTGGCGTGGAGGTCTCCCCGGCGATGCACCATGGTGGCCCGTATCCGGCGACCACCGACGTCCGGTTCACGTCGGTGGGCACTGCCGCGCTCTATCGGTTCGTCAGGCCGGTGTGCTATCAGAACTGTCCCGCCGCATTGCTCCCGGCCGCGCTGCGTGATGACAATCCGCTTGGGATTCGACGGACGGTGAACGGCGCCGTGGTGTGAAAGGGCGTAGGATTAGCCGCCCGGAGGATTCATGACGGACGCAAACGACACCCTGCAGAACACGGCCGAGACCATCGGCCGCACGCTTGGGCGCGCGGCTGGTGCGCTGGATGCACTGAAGGAGACCGCCGCCGCGCTCGTTGACCAGGCGGCCGAGAAGGTCGAGGCTGGGAAGGCGACGGCCGCCGGCGTCGCCAAGGCCGTCGAGGCCAGGGCGGCTGCGGTGGCCGGCGCCGCGCGGGCCGCCACGGCCGGCGTCAAGCCGGCCGCGCGTCAGGCCGTCAAGAAGGCCAGCACGGTCAAGAAGCGCGCGGCGAAGGCCGTACGCCGCGTCAGGGTCTCGGCCAGGAAGCGCGCGAGGCGCGTGACCAAGGCCGCCCGCGTCGGCAAGGCCCGAGCGGCCAGGACGCGGAAGGTTGCCAGGAAGGTTGCCAGGAAGACGGTCAGACGAGCCAGACGCACCGTCGCCAGAACCGCGAAGAAAGCCAGGAAAGCCGCTCGCCGGCGGTAGACGCGTCCCGAGCGGAAGCCGGACACGCCGACCCCGCTGGGACCTCCCGCGTGGCATCGGCGGCCACCCTGCCCTGTGTTGACAAAGCCCGGCAGAGGTGTTTTTCTTCCGTCGTCCCGCCAGCGGTGGAGGCCCACATGTCCCACTCAGCGCCGTACGACCCGACGTCTCTGCTTCGTCTCAGCCGTCGGCGCCTGTTGGGATTGGCCGGCTTCCTCGGCGGTGGCGGGTGGCTGTCGTCGCGGGGCGCGTCGGCCGACGCCCTCGAGACGGCCGCGCAGCGAGCCGCGACGGCGGCCGCGCCCGCCGTCAGTCCCTATCAGGCGCTCGGCGTCCGCCCGCTGATCAACGCGCGCGGCACGTTCACGATCCTCGGCGGCAACATCGA
>CAZFAT010000261.1:0-22624 GCA_964517075.1 uncultured Solibacteraceae bacterium | reverse complement strand
GTCGCCCGGCGCATTGCCGTGTTCGCGGATCGACATCAGATGCCCGTGGCGTTTCACAATCAGGGCACCGCTGGAGGGCCCGACGATATTTCCACGCCCGAGAGCTACCTCGAGTGCCTGGCCCTCTCCCGGTTCCATCGCGTCAACCTGGACATCGGCAACTTCACCGCCGCCGGCTTCGACGCCACCGCCTTTCTGACGGGGCATCATGACCGCGTCCTGAACCTGCATCTGAAGGACCGGCGCGGGCCGGCCGGCAAGGGGCAGAACGTGCCCTGGGGCCAGGGCGACACGCCGATTCGTCCCGTCCTGCAGTTGTTGAAGACCCGGCAGTGGGACATCCCCGCCAACATCGAGTTCGAATACGAAGGCGACACGATCACCGAGATGAAGAACTGCCTGCGGTTCTGCCGCGAGGCTCTGGCCTGAGTTGTCCGGTCTCTCGGCATCCAGTCCGCTCGGGCGCCGCGAGCGCGGCCTGGCGGCGCTCGCGGTGCTGGCCGCCGCGGCCATCGTCAGCTTCCGGCAGGTGTACGAACCCGACCTCTGGTGGCATCTCGCCCACGGCCGCGAAAATGCCTCGGGCGATCTGATCCGCACGAATCTCTTCAGCTTCATCTACCCGGACTACCGCCAGCACTACACATCGTGGCTCTTCGACACGACGATGTACTGGGCGTGGCAGGCCGGCGGCGGCGGCGCGATCCAGGCCGTGCAATGGATGGCAATCGCCGGCGCGCTATACCTGCTCTACGGGGCATGCCGGCAGCACGCGCCGGCGCTGGCCGCCGTGGCCACGCTCGTCCTCGCGTGGGTGGTGCTCGAGCCGCGCGCCATTCCTCGTCCGCATCTGGTGTCGTTCGTCGGCCTCGCCGCGTGCTCGCTCCTGATCGCCCGCGCGTCGGCCGCGGGCTCCGCCCGTTCGATCGTCTGGGCCGTCCCGCTCGTCGCGCTCTGGGCCAACTTCCACGTCGAGTGCGTCTTCGGCGCGGCGCTGATCGGACTGTTCGGCGTCGGCGAGCTCGTCTGGCCCACGACGCTCAGCCGCCGCGAGGCCTGGCGCGCCACGGCCTGCGGCGCCGCGTGCGGTCTGGCGACGATGGTCACGCCCTACGGCTGGGGCATCCTGCGGTACTTGCTCGAGAACACCGCGCTGCCGGGCCTGTTCGAGGTCGCCGAGCTCCAGCGACCGTATCTGCCGGGCTACCGCGCGTTCTACGTCTATCTCGGCGTGGTGGCGATTCTGCTGCTCTCGCAGCCGCGCCGGCTGCGGCTGTGGGAAGTCCTCGCCGCGGCCCTCTTCGCCGCGGCCGGCCTCCGGTACCTTCGTCTCACGCCGCTCGTGGTCTTCGTCACCGCGCCGTTCGTGGCAGCCCGGCTCGGCGCGCTGATGGCGCGCGGACTGAACGGCTGGTCGGCGCTCGTCACCGCGCTGGCCGCCGCCATCCTGCTGGCGCGCCTCCCACCGGTGGCCTTCGTGACGGAACTCCGCGTGGGCACGGACGCCGTCCGTCTCCCGGGGTTCTTCTCCACGCGGGCGATCGACTTCGCCCGGGCGCAGCGGCTCAGCGGGCCGGTCTTCAACAGCGGAAACCTGGGCGGCTTCGTCGCGTGGGAGCTGTTCCCGACGGTGCGGACGTTCCAGGACGCCCGCTTTCAGAGCTATCCACCCGAACATTTCACCGCCATCGCCCGGGCGTCGGCGTCGCAACTCGACTGGGATGCCCTGGTCGCCGGCGTGGACTGGGCCATGCTCTCGCGCGCGCGCCCGAACGTGCTCTCGGGCGTCGGGCGTTTTCCCCGCCACGAGTGGCCGCTCGTCTACTGGGACGAGGGCACGGAAATCGTGGTGCGCCGCGACGGCCGCTTCGCGCATCTCGCTCGGACACATGAGTATCTGCTGCTGACGCCCGAGGCGGATGGTGTGCAGCTCGAGGCGTGGCTCGCCTCGCCGCTGGGGAACCGGCTGCGCGGCGAGGCGCGGCGCAACCGGGCGGACAACCCAAGCGGGTTCCTGCCGGCCGCGGTGCTGTGCCTGGACAAGGACGAAGACGCCTGCCGCACGCTCGCGGAGATTGCGGAAGCTAGGGCGACGCCAGCAGCCCTTCCAGGGCCGCCTTGAAGACCGGATAGGGCTGCGCGCCGCTCAGGCGCCGAAGCGCCTTCACGCTGCCATCAGGCTGCGTCGTGCCAATGATGAACGAGGGAGTGGCGGTGATGCCGGCGCGCATGGCTTCGTCGAGATCGCGCGACACCGTTTCGGCCGCGGCGGGGCTGTCGACGCACTGCCGGAACGCCGGCATCGCGAGTCCCAGCGCGTCGGCCGTGCGTTCGAGGTCCGCGCGCGACAGCGCCTGAGGATTGGCAAACAGGCGATCGTGCATCTCCCAGAACTTCCCTTGCTGGCGCGCGCACTCGGCGGCCTGCGCCGCGCCCCTCGCGCTGGGGTGGATGGATTCCAGCGGCAGGTGCCTGACCACGTAGCGGACACGGCCGGCGTCCACGAATTCCCGGATCAGGGACGGGTAGCTCTCGCGCGCGTACCGGGCGCAGAACGGACACTCGAAGTCCGTGTACTCGACGATGGTCAACGGCGCCCTGGCACTGCCCCTCGTGGCGCCGCCCGCTGGCAGGACCAGCCCCGTCACGGGCGGCGGCCCGGCGGGTCCCGCCGGACGCGCCAGCAGCAGCGCCTTCAGTTCTTCGAGCTGGGTCTGCAGCGCCTGGATCTGGCGCTGCAGCTCACGCTGGTTCGCTTCGAGGGCCTGGACGCGATCGGCAGTCGTGTTCTGGGGCGGCGCCGTGGCCGCGCTGAGGGCGGGGACAGACAGCATCGGGGCGACCGTCAGGCAGACGGCCGCCCCGATGACGGTAAGGCGGATCACTACTGCTTGACGACGGTCACCGTGAACGTGCGCGTGCGGGTATTCCCTTTCGAGTCAGCCGCCGTGCAGGTCACGGTGTTGGCGCCGACCGGGAAGGTGGCACCCGACGCCGGGGTGCACTTCACTTCCTTCTCGCCCTCGGCGGCATCACTCCCCATCGCCCAGAACTTGGCGATGGCGCCTTCGGCCGCCGTCGCCTTCACGGTCATGTTGCCGGCCACCGCGATGGCGGGCGGATGCGGATCCTGACCGTTCTTGATGTCGTTGACGTCGATGCAGCCGGCGTAGCCGTTGCCGATGAAGTCCGGCGGGCATCCGCCGCACTCACGTCCGCCGTGGATGTTGTAGCACTGGCTGAGCGGGTCGCAGTACCCATTGCGCGCCGAGCACTCGTTGATGTCGACGCAGCCCGTCTCGGGCGTGCCCGTGAACCCCGGAGGACAGTTGTCGCCGCAGCGCCAGCCGCCCTTGATGTTCACGCACTTGATCGACTCCTCGCAGCCGCCGTTCTCGAAGGCGCACTCGTCGATGTCCTTGCACCCACCGCTGCCGTCCGGCTCCAGGCCTTCAGCACAGGTTGTGCCCTGCTGCGCGAGGGGCGCAGAAACGTTGACGAGCAGGTTCAGCGCGACGACCATGCCGACGCCCAGCACCGACTGCACCATCCATCCGGGAATTCGTCCAACACGCACGGGCAAGCTCCTTCTTGAAACCGTAACTACCGGCGATCTTTGAGATTAGAGGTCAACGCCACGGGCTGTCAAGACGAATGCCGACCCGGGCGGTCCGCGGAAGCCCGAGCGTCCGCAGCGGGGTACGGCCCACGTCCTGCTCCTCGTCCAGCGCGTTCTCCACGGCCACGAACACCTCCCAGCCTCGCTTGGGCCGCCACCCGGCCCGGAGGTCCAGCACGTTCGAGCGATCCAGCTCGAACGCGTTCTGGTCATCGTCGAACTGCCGGCCGATGATCCGCAGCTCCGCGGCCCCGGTGATGGGGCCCGTGACCAGCCGGGCGCCGAGCGACCCATGCACCCGGGGCACCTGGGGCACACGCAGGCCCTCCACGCCGGGGCCCTGCACGAACACCGAGTCCGTGAAGGCCACCGAGGCGGTGGCCGTGAGCTCGGGGATGATCCGGATGTCGGTGTCGAACTCCACCCCGGCCGCGCGGATACGCCCGGCGTTCTGCCGCTGGCGGAGAATCGAGGGCTGGGTCTGGAGGGTGACGCTGAGAATCGCATCGTCGAGCCGCGTCCAGAATGCCGTGGTGCGCAACACGCCGCGCGGCAGCCTCACGAGCGCGGATCCTTCCCAGCCCAGGGACGTCTCAGGACCCAGGTCGGGGTTCGCCGTCGTCAGGATGGCACCGACGCGGAAATCGCGGAACAGTTCATTCAGTGTGGGCGCGCGATAGGCGCGCTGGATGCCCGTGCTGAAGCTGAGCAGGTCGGACAGCTCGTAGGCGACCGACCCGCGTGGCGACACGAACGTGCGCTTGGTCTGATCGCCATCGACCCGGCCGGACGTCCAGACGTCGGCGCGGAGCCCCGCCGCCAGCGTCGCGCGCGATGACAGCGCGACCGTCGTGTGGGCCAGCACGCCACCGCTGCGTTGTCGGAGATCGACGGGCACGATCGGCGTCACGATGGGCAGCGGCTGATCGGCCAGCTCGACGTTCACCGTGCGTCCCGACGCTCCGATGAGCAGCACGCTCTGACCGAACCCGCGCGTCCACTCACCTGATCCGGTCCACGAGGACGTGTCCACGTGCTGTTGACTCGTCGGATCCTCGCCGACGCGCCCGGCCAGAATCCGGCTGAACGTCTGGTCGTAGTCCTGCGACTGTCGTCCCCCCCGGATCGACCACGAACTGCCCCATCCGAAGCCGTTCACCACCGCACTCACGTCACGCACGACCGTGGCGTTGGTCTGAAACGGTGTGCCGTTCCCGCGGTCCTCGGTGAAGTACCCGTAGCGGACCTCGGCGTGGACGGGCGGGGTCCCTTGGCCGGCGGTCGACACGAAGTTCGTTCCGCCGCGCAGAAACCCGGCCGTGTACTTGGATGTCGCCGCCACGTCGACGGCCCCGCGCGCCTCGGGACCGGTCAGGATGTAGCCATCCGTCCCGCCGTGCTCGATGCTCGCGGAGGCGATCTGCCCGCCGAACCGGCGGCCGCCGAAGAGCGAGAGCCGGTTCGTCCCGCGCTGTCCGACCTCCCCGATGACCCGCGCGCCGATCGCGGACGTCTCGACGTGGATGGCGCCGGCCAGCGCCGCGCTGCCGTGCGCGTCGCTCGATCCGCCCTTCGCGATTTCGATCTGATCGAGTGCGGCCGCGGGCACGCGATCCCAGTACACCCAGCCGCCGAACGGATCGTTGAGCGGCACGCCATCGACGGTCACCAGCGTGCGGCTCGCGCCAGACCCCGCCAGCCCACGAAGGGTGACGCCAAACGTGGTCGGGTTCGCGACGCGCGACGATGACCGACGGAACAGGCTGAAGCCGGCGACCGAGCGCAGCTGGTCGTCAAGGCTGAATGCGGGCAGTGACGCGAGCGCGTCGCTGTCGAGCACCGTCGCGCTACCCGGCGTCGTCACGCGCACGTCGGCGGAGACCGCGCGAACCGTGACGGTCTGCACGATTCCCCGGGGACGCAGTTGAACGCTCAGGGACCCGGCGGTCACGGCGGTCACTTCCAGGTCCGCGAAGCCGGGCGCGGAGATGGTCAGAAGAACGGGCAGGGCCGGCACCGCGAGCGTGAACCGCCCCTCGGCGTCGGTTGTGATTTCGAGGCCGAGTCCGGTCGCCCGAACGCGGGCACCCGACACGGCCGCGCCGGTCCGGTCCGCGACCTGGCCGGACAGCGAGACATTCTGCGACGGCGCCGCCTCGGCCGGGGTGCCCGGACCGAGGAGGAACGCCAGAAGGATCAGCGCGCTGCTCCACCGACGGATGACGTGTATGGGCTGCATGGGCGTTCGGATCTTGCCACAGAACGCGGTCGCGCGCCGGGGCCTGCCCTCAGGAAAGGGCCCGAGGGACGAGGGTAGAATGGCGCGGCCGTGCGCCGCGGATATCTCGAGCTCCTCCGGCCCGCGAATGTCGTCACGGCGCTGGCGGACGTGCTCGCGGGGTATGCCGTGGCCGGCCGGGGCCATCCGGGCGCCCTGCCGGGGCTACTCGTCGCTACCGCCTGTCTCTACGCCGGCGGCATCGTCCTGAACGATGTGTTCGACCGTCGTATCGATGCCGTCGAACGCCCCGAACGCCCCATCCCGAGTGGCCGCGTCTCCGTCGGTCCGGCAACCGCGCTGGGTGGAGCGCTGCTGGCGTCCGGCGTGCTCGCCGCGTCCTTCGTCAACCCCACCGCGACGCTCGTGGCGGCGTCGATAGCCACCGCGGTGCTGCTGTATGACGGACTGACCAAACGCTGGCCGGTCGCCGGCCCCGTCACCATGGGGATGTGCCGGGCGCTGAACCTGATCCTTGGCGTCGCGGCCGTCCCGTCCGTGCTGGCCCTCCGCTGGCCCATTGCCGTCATTCCGCTCGTGTACATCACGGCGGTGACCGCGCTCAGCCGCGGCGAAGTGCGGGGCGGAACACGGGCGACGGCCCTCGCGGCCCTGACGCTGATTGTCGGCGTCCTGACGGCGCTCGCCGCCCTGTCCTTGCGGCCGCCCGAGCCGTCGGGAACCGCGCTGCTGCTGACCCTGGTCGTCGCCTGGCGGGTCGTCCCGCCGTTCTGGCGGGCGTCTGAACGGGGGGACGCGGCCTCTATCCGGCGCGCCGTCCGCGCCGGCGTGCTCTCCCTGGTCCTGGTCGATGCGGTGATTGGCGCCGCGTACGCCGATATGATCTACAGCTTGGCGATTCTGGCCACGGCGATGCTCGCGACCGCGCTGGCCCGGCTGTTTCCCGTCACCTGATATGGGCACGATCGAACAGGCAATTCGCGTCACGTTCCAGTTCCCCGTTCACTTCACGACGGGTGTTTTCACGAGCACCAACCCGGTCCTGCGAACGATCGTCGCCAACGCTTCCGCCCGCCTCCCCTCCGACACGCTGGCGGTCGTCGACGAGAACGTGGCGCGCGCGCATCCGGGACTGATCGACGACATCGAACGGTACAGCCGCGAGCACGCGACGGCCATCCGACTGGCGGGCCCGGTCGTGGTGCTTCCAGGTGGGGAACAGGTCAAGAACGACGCACGGTACGTGGATCAGTTGCATCGCGCGATTCATGACGCCGCGCTCTGCCGGCAGTCGTACGTCCTGGCGGTCGGCGGCGGGGCGTTGCTCGACCTGGCCGGCTATGCGGCGTCGACGGCGCACCGCGGTGTGCGCATCATTCGCGTACCGACCACCGTGCTCGCGCAGGACGACTCGGCCGTCGGGGTGAAGAACGGCGTCAACGCGTTCGGCACCAAGAACTACTTCGGCACGTTCGCCCCGCCGTTCGCGGTCGTCAACGACTTCTCCTTCCTCGGCACGCTCACCGACCGCGACTGGTTGAGCGGGGTGTCGGAGGCCGTCAAGGCGGCCCTCATCAAAAACCCTGCCTTTTTCGCCGAGCTGGAGCGTTCGGTCGGGCGGCTCGTCGCGCGGGACGCAGCGGTCATGGAACACGTCATCCGGCGATCGGCCGCGCTGCACCTGGCTCACATCGCCAACGCCGGTGACCCGTTCGAGCTCGGATCGTCGCGGCCGCTCGATTTCGGCCACTGGGCGGCGCACAAGCTCGAACTTCTGACCGAGCACCGTCTCCGGCACGGCGAGGCGGTCGCCATCGGCCTCGCCCTCGACTGCACCTACGCACGGCTGTCCGGCTGGCTGCCGGAGGGTGACTGGCGACGCATCGTCGCCGTGCTCCAGGGGCTCCGGCTCGCCGTGCACGTTCCGGAACTCGATGACCATCCGGACGACGCGGCCCATGCGAGATCGGTGCTGCGCGGCCTCGAGGAATTCCGGGAACATCTCGGCGGCCGACTGACGCTCCTGATGCTCCGGGGCATCGGTCAACCCTTCGAAGTGCACGAAGTCGATGCCAGGGTTATGATCCGCAGTATCGACGCGCTGAAGGCCCTGGAGGAGGCGCGAGCCGCCGCCCCGGGCCTTGCCGGCGCGCTGCCCCGAGCCACCCCATGACGGCCCAGTCTTCCCGCTCCCCGCTCAGTCCCACGGCGATCGTGGACGAGTACTTCATCGAAAACCGCACGCGCCTGCTGGAGATCGCCGCGTTCCTCGACCGCGTGGACCGGGCCGAGCCCGGGCTCGCCGGGAGGGACTTCCGGATGCGGGCCCTGGCGGACGCGCTGCACGTGCTGGCAGGCGGCCAGCCGGACCGGCTGATCCAGATTCAGATGCTGCTGAGCGATCCCTCGAGTGAACCGCTGGCCGCGCTCGACCGCAAGAGCGCGCAGGGCGCGTTCGACCCCTCGGCGGGCGGAGGGCGGCCATGAAATACATCGATCACCACGCGCACATGGTCTCGCGGACGACCGACGACTACGCGCAGCTCGCGCTGACGGGCTGCGTGGCCGTCACCGAACCGGCATTCTGGGCCGGCTGGGATCGGTCGAGCGCGGAGGGCATGGAGGACTACTTCCGACAGCTCACCGACTTCGAGCCGAAGCGCGCGGCCCAGTACGGCATCGCGCACTACACCTGGCTCGGCATGAATCCCAAGGAGTCGGACAACCGCGCCCTCTCACGCGACGTGCTCCAGCGCATCCCGAAGCTGCTCGGGCTGCCGACCGTGCTGGGCGTCGGCGAGATTGGCCTGAACCGCATCACGCGCAACGAGATCCAGACCTACACCGAGCAGGTCGAGCTGGCGCTCGAACACCGGCAGCTCATCCTGATTCACACGCCGCACCTCGAGGACAAGTACAAGGGCACGCGCATCTCGGTGGACGTCCTCACACGCTATCGCGATCTCGAGGCGGGCCATGTCCTCGTGGATCACGCCGAGGAGCACACGATCGAGATGATTCTCGAGCACGGCTTCTGGGCGGGGCTGACGCTCTACCCGCAAACCAAGATCTCGGCGCCACGCGCCGTCGACGTCATCGAACGCTACGGGCCCGACCGCATCCTCGTGGCGGGCGCGTGCGACTGGGGCCCGAGCGATCCCGTCGCGGTCCCGCGCTTCGTGATGGAGATGCGCCGGCGCCAGCATGCCGAGGACCTCATCCAGCGGGTCGTCCTCGAGAACCCGATTCGGTTCCTCAGCCAGTCGCCCAAGTTCCACGTCCCGCCGGGCGTGGACACGCGGGTAGCGGTCGGATAGAAGTCGGACGTTGGAAGCCAGACGTTAGAGATTTCGAAGTTGAAATCCCGTCGCCCCCACCTCGCGGCCCGTTCAAGTCCGCCGGCATCAAAACTCTGCCTCGCAGCGCCCTAAGGTCACCACGGAAGCGGGCAGAGTTGTCCGCCAGAGACGACTCTGGCCACCTCGGACGACTTGCACGCGGCACTTGTCTTGCTCCGAAGTCAGTCGAAGACCGGATGGACGTGCCTCGTTACGAAACTGTGACGCGGCTCGGCGTGCAAGAACGGCCGTCCAGGTGTCCGCCAGGCAGGAGCCTTATGAATCAGGCCACACCGTTGACCAGACCGCGTCTGCGACTCATCACCCGCGAGCGACGTCGCGCACCGCGCGTGAGCGGCCCCTTCAGTGCCACGTGGAGCGGCGCGTCGGGCCCTGCCTGCCGCGTCCCCGACCTCAGCGCCGACGGCTGTTACGTCAACAGTCTGAGCGCGCCTCCCCGCGGATCGCAGCTGACCATCACGTTCATCACCGACCAGGGGCAGACGCTCCATCTGAACGGTGAGGTGCGGGCCGTCGATCCGGGGATTGGCTTCAGCGTGCAGTTTGCCGAGATGGCGCCCGACGACCTGACGGCGCTGGCTTCGTGGATTGGCACGCGTGTGACAGCCGAGTGGGAGGAGAGGGTGGAGGACTGATCGGTCGTCACCCGGTGGTCTGATACGCTGCACGCGGGTTGTCCATCTCCTTCCCGCCCGTCGCGCTCTCGCTCAATGACGGCTTCTGGCACTGACGCCCTCCGCCGACTCGGCGAGGGCAACCGCCGGTTTGTGGCCAATGTCCGGGACCGTGGCGCGCTCACCGACCCGGCGCGCCGGATCGAGCTGACCGCCGGCCAGGCGCCGTTTGCCATCATCCTCGGCTGTTCGGACTCGCGCGTACCGGCCGAACTGGTCTTCGATCAGGGGCTGGGCGACCTCTTCGTCATCCGTGTCGCTGGCAACATCGTCGCCCCGTCGCAGGTCGGCAGCGTCGAGTTCGCCGCCGAGCGCTTCGGCACCCGGCTCGTCGTCGTGCTCGGCCACTCGCGCTGCGGCGCGATTCTCGCCACGCTCGAGGAGCTCGGGCGGCCGACCGAAGGCCAGTCGCGAAACCTCCGGTCGATCGTGGACCGCGTGCGTCCCTCGGTGGAACCGTTGCTCTCGACCGACCTGGCGCGCGATCCGGAGGCGCTGGTTCGCGAAGCCGTGCGCGCCAATATCCGCGCCTCGACGCACCAGCTGCGCCACGGATCGGACGTCCTCGAGCAACTCATCCGGATCGACGGCCTGCTGGTGGTTGGCGCCGAGTACTCGCTCGAGACGGGTGAGGTTGAGTTCTTCGACGACGAGGCGTGACCCTTCGAACCCTGGAACCCTCGACCCTTGGAACCCGCCCTTGAGCCCCGCCCCCTGAACGGGCAAGATCAGGTGCCTTGCAGATTGCCCCTGACAGCCCGGTGCACCTGACCTACTGCACGAATATCCACCCCGGCAACGGCTGGGCCGAGGTGGCGGCCAACGTGGCGCGGTATGCGCCTCCGCTCAAGCGGCGGTTCGCGCCGCACGCGCCGTTCGGCCTGGGTCTCCGCCTCTCGGCCCGCGAGGCCCGCGAGCTCCTGGCGACCGGATTCGACGACTTCGCCCGTTTCCTCCAGCGTGAAGGGCTCTACGTCGCGATCATCAACGGATTCCCGTACGGGCCGTTTCATCGATCGGTCGTCAAAGCGGACGTGTATGCCCCGGACTGGCGCGACGAGGCGCGGCTCCGCTACACGCTGGATCTCATCGAAGTCCTCCGCCGGCTGCTGCCCGAGGGTCTCGATGGGGGCGTGTCCACCGCACCCATCTCCTACAAGGCCTGGATGACCGGCACGGGCGACTGGTCGCCCGTGATTCGCCACCTGGTGCGCGTCGCCGAGGCGCTCGTCGCCATTCGCCGAGACCACGGGAAGCTCATCCACCTCGACATCGAGCCCGAGCCCGACTGCACGATTGAGAACACCGAGGAGGCCATCGGCTTCTTCGAAACGCGTGTCTTCGGCGAAGCATCGCGCCGGCTGGCGGCGGCGATCGGCTGCGGGGCCGCCGAGGCCCGCGAGCACCTGCGCGACCACATTCAGCTCTGCTTCGATTGCTGTCACTTTGCCGTCGAGTATGAGGACCCTCTGGCGGCGATGGCGCAAATCGCGGCCGCCGGCATTCGCATCGGCCGCGTGCAATTGAGCTCCGCGCTGCGCGCGACCATCCCGGGCGATCCGGACGCGGCGGCGCCCGTGCTCGATCGGCTTCGCACCTTCGCCGACTCGACCTATCTTCACCAGGTCATCCAGCGGCGCGGCCACGACCTGCAGCACTTCCCCGATCTGCCCGAGGCCCTGCTTGCGGCGGAACCTCCAGGCAGCGAGTGGCGGATTCACTTTCACGTTCCGCTCTTCACGAGCGACTACGACGGGCTGCAATCCACCCAGCAGGACGTCGCGCGCATGCTGCGATCCCTTCGCGATCGTCCCGCCACGACGCATCTCGAGATTGAGACCTACACCTGGGACGTCCTGCCCCCGCCGCTGAAAGGCGATCTCCTGGAGTCCATCGGCCGCGAGTACGACTGGGTGCTGTCCACCTGGCGGCAGGCCTGATGCCCCGAACCGTCGTGCTGAACGTCGTCGGCCTCACGCCGCGGCTGCTCGGCCGGCCGCCGATGCGAGGCCTGGCCGAATGGGCGCGTGAGGGCCGTCAGGCGCGCATTCGCCCGGCGTTCCCCGCGGTGACGTGCACGGCCCAGACCGACTACCTGACGGGCTGCTATCCCGAGCGGCACGGCATTGTCGCCAACGGGTGGTACGCGCGGGACGAGCGCGAGGTACGCTTCTGGAAGCAGGCCGACGGGCTGGTTCAGGCGCCGAGAATCTGGGACGCCGCCCGCGCAGCCGACCCCTCGTTCACCTGCGCGAACCTGTTCTGGTGGTTCAACATGTATTCGTCGGCCGATTACTCGGTCACGCCGCGACCGATGTACCCGGCCGACGGCCGCAAGATCCCGGACGTGTACACCTCGCCGCCCGGACTCAGGGACGACCTGCAGTCCGCGCTCGGCGCGTTCCCGCTCTTCGAGTTCTGGGGCCCGAGGGCGTCAGTGCGATCCACGCAGTGGATTGCCGACGCGGCGAAGCGGGTCGACGAGAAGCACCACCCCACGCTGACACTGGTCTACCTGCCGCACCTCGACTACAACCTGCAGCGGCGGGGCGTCTCGGATCCGGCGATCGACGGAGATCTCCGCGATGTCGCCGCCATCACGCTCGACCTCATCCGTTTCTATGAAGCCGCAGGCGCCACCGTCGTCGTGCTCTCGGAATACGGGCTGTGTGAGGTGTCCGTGCCCGTCCACGTGAACCGCGCGCTTCGGGCGCACGACCTGCTGGCCGTCCGCGACGAGCGCGGCCTCGAGATGCTTGACCCGGGCGCCAGCGCGGCGTTCGCGGTCGCCGACCATCAGGTGGCGCACGTCTATGTCAATCGGCCCGACAAGGCGCAGCTCGTGCGGAACATCCTCGAAAGCACCCCCGGGATCGATTTCGTGCTGGGCCCCGGGGAACAGCCCGCGTATCACGTCGCTCACGCCCGCAGCGGCGACCTCATCGCCGTGGCCAAACCCAACGCCTGGTTCACGTACTACTACTGGCTGGACGACCGGCGCGCGCCGGATTACGCGCGCACCGTCGATATCCATCGCAAACCTGGCTACGACCCCGTGGAGCTGGTGCTCGACCCGGCGATTCGGATACCCGCGCTCACGGTCGGCTGGAAGCTGCTCAAGCGATCGCTGGGCTTCCGATCGCTCCTCGACGTCATTCCGCTCGACGCCTCGCTCATCCGTGGCTCCCACGGCCGCCCGGACGACGTGGGGGACGACGGACCGGTGGTCATCAGCCGTCGGAGCGATCTGTTCGACGGCGATCGGATGGCGTCGGTGGATGTGTACGAGCTGATCCTGCGGCACCTGGGTGCCACGTAGCCGCCGGGCTTCAGTCCGGCGGACCGCAGGCCTGAAGGCCTGCGCCTACGCGCTGCCGTTCCCCCGCCGCCCCAGCCAGAGGCGCGACACCAGAATCGCCAGGCCGGGCACGAGGAGCGCGCCGAGAAACGCCAGCACGAACGACTGCACGCGCATGGCGAAGGCCCCGATCGCGGCGTAGACGAGCGCAATGCCGAGATTGGACCAGAGCACGACGGGAAGAAAGCGCGCGAGCGGCGCCCGCACGAGGCCGGCGACGATGATGCTGGCCTCGGCGAGGACGGGAACCGGTCGGCAGAGCGCGATGGCGTAGTTGCCGTAGTCGGCCGCCAGGCGGGTGGCGCGCGCGATGCCGGCTTCCCCCACGAAGCGCCGCGCGGCGCCGGCCGCCCCCCGGCCGAAGCCATAGCCCAGCAGGCAGGCCAGCGTCATGCTGGACCAGATGAGGGCCGTCGCCGGCCAGAAGCCCAGGACCACACCGGCCCCGGCGGAGACGAGACTCGACGGCACCGGCAAGAAGACGTCGAAGGTCAACAGCCCGCCGGCGAGCGCGGCGGCCGTGCGGCGCGACGTGGTGCCGCTCGCGATCTGCAGGGCGAGACCGGTGAACCAGTCCTCGAACAGGAAGAACGGGATCAGGACGAGGGCGACGACCACGACCCAGAGCACGGTCCAGCGCATCGCCCGACACAGTAGCAAACCCGGCGCGGACTATACTTCCGGTGATTTCGTGTTCGCCCAGGGAGACCCCCCCATGCCCATGCACAGAGGATCGGTTCTGCTCATCGCGGCCGCGGCGTTCGTCGCCGGCCTGGCCGTTCATGCGACGATCGTGGCGCCGCCGGCCGTGACGGCCCAGACGGCCAATCGGGTGTTCGAATTGCGCACCTACACGGCGCCGGAGGGCAAGCTCGATGCCCTCAACGCGCGTTTCCGCGACCACACGCTCGCGCTCTTCAAGAAGCACGGCATCACGAACATCGGCTACTGGACGCCCCAGGACGCGCCGACGTCGCAGAACACGCTCACCTATCTCATCGCGCATCAGAGCCGTGAGGCCGCGAAGAAGAGCTGGGCGGCGTTCCAGGCTGATCCCGACTGGCAGAAGGCCCGCGCGGCGTCCGAGGTGAACGGACCGCTGACGGTCAGGCCGGGCGGCGTGGTGTCGGTGTTCCTGACGCCCACGGACTATTCGCCGATGAAGTAGCTCCCCGGTCGCCGGTGCACGCGGGAAGCCGCCGGCGAGTCGTTGTCGATCCCGCAGCAGGCAGGAGGACGTCATGACCGCGGTGCGTTTGGTCGGTTCGATCGTCGTGCTGTTGCTCGCGCTCGCGTTGCCGCGCGCCGAGGAGCAGAACGCGAACATGAGCTTCTTTATCACCAGCGTCGGCAAGGGCGACGGCGCGAACCTCGGCGGGCTGGCCGGCGCCGATGCTCACTGTCAGGCCCTCGCGAAGGCCGCCGGCGCCGGCAACCGCACGTGGCGCGCCTATCTCAGCGCGCAGGCCAGGGGAGGACAGGCCGCCGTGAACGCGCGCGACCGCATCGGCCCCGGTCCCTGGCAGAACGCGAAAGGGGTCATCGTCGCCAAGAGCGTGGCGGACCTGCACGGCGAGAGCAATCAGTTGAGCAAGGAGAACTCGCTGAATGAAAAGGGGGAAGTCGTGGCCGGGCGCGGCGACAAGCCCGCCAATCGCCACGACATCCTGACCGGCTCGCAGGCCGACGGGACGGTCGTTCCAGGCGAGGCCGACATGACCTGCCAGAACTGGACGTCCAATGCGGCGGGCAGCGCCATGATGGGTCATCATGATCGCCAGGGCGGCGGCGCGGCGCCGACGTCCTGGAATGCGGCGCACGGGTCGAAGGGCTGCAGCCAGGCGAACCTGGTCAGCACCGGCGGTGACGGGCTCTTCTACTGCTTCGCCGTGAAGTAGACCCCGTGACCGTCGTCGGCCGCGGCGTTCGTGAGGGATACCTCAGCCACGAGGAAGTGGCCGCCATCGTCCGCGATGGACTGGCGGCGCTTCCCGTGGACGGCCGTCGTGTGCTCGTCCTGATTCCGGACGGGACTCGAACGATGCCGATGCCGCTGATGTTCGATGCGCTCGAGCGTGAACTGGCCCCGCGGGTGACGGCGCTCGACTATCTCGTGGCGCTCGGCACGCACATGCCGATGACCGACGACCAGTTGAGCCGTCTGGTCGGCCGCCCCGTCGTGGACGGCCGGGCCGGCAACCGCCGCATCTTCAATCACCGCTGGGACGACCCGGCGACGTTTCTCGAGCTGGGCACAATCCCATCCGCCACGATTGCGGACATCACCAGCGGGCGCCTGCGCGAGGACGTTCACGTCGCGCTGAACCGGCTCGTGGTGGACTACGACCACGTGCTGATCTGCGGACCGGTCTTTCCGCACGAGGTCGTCGGATTCTCGGGCGGCACGAAGTATCTCTTTCCCGGCATTGCCGCGGCGCCCATCATCCACTTCACGCACTGGCTCGGCGCGCTGATCACCAGCTCCGACGTGATTGGGACGATTGACACGCCGGTGCGCGCCGTCATCAATCGCGCGGCCGCACTGCTCGACACGCCGCTGTCGGTCCTAGCGCTCGTGGTCGCGCACGACGGCATCGCCGGCCTCTTCTGCGGCGACACGCACGAGGCCTGGCGGCGCGCCGCCCAGTTGTCAGCCCGCCGCCACATTGTCTGGCTCGACCAGCCCGTCGATCGCGTGCTGTCGGTGATGCCGCCGATGTACGACGATTTGTGGACGGCCGCCAAAGGCGCCTACAAGACCGAACCGGCGGTCGCCGACGGCGGCGAGATTGTCATCTACGCGCCGCATGTGTCGGAGGTCAGCTACGTCCATGGCAAGCTGCTCGACGAGATCGGCTATCACTGCCGGGACTACTTCCTGGCGCAGTGGGATCGGTTCGGCCGGTATCCGGGCGGCATTCTCGCTCACTCCACGCACGTGAAGGGCCTCGGCACGTTCGACCTCGAGACGCGCGAAGAGCGGCCGCGCACCACGGTGACGCTCGCGACCGGCATCGAGCGGGAGCGTTGCGCGCGCATCAACCTCGGCTATCAGGATCCGGCGAGCATCGATCCGGCGGAATGGGCCGGCGGGGATGCCCACGCGCTGGTCGTTTCGCGGGCGGGCGAGCACCTGTACCGTGTTGGCGCGCCGCCCCCGGCCTCTGAGCACACCACATGACGTATGCGTTCGGCGTGGTCGGGCTTGGCGTGATGGGCGCCAACCTCGCGCGCAACATCGAGAGCCGCGGCTTTCCGGTCGCCGGCTATGACCTGGATCAGGCCAAAACGCGGGCGTTTCTGGAGGGCCCGGCGGCGGAACTGGCCGTCACCGGCGCGCCGAGCCCGGCCGCGCTCATAGAGGTCCTCGAGCGACCGCGCCGCGTGTTGCTCATGGTGCCCGCCGGCGCCCCGGTCGACAGTGTCATCGCGCACCTGCGGCCGCACCTCGCCACCGGCGACATCCTGATTGACGGCGGCAACTCCTTTTTCCAGGACACGGATCGCCGGTCGGACGAACTGACGGCCGCCGGCATTCATTTCCTGGGCACGGGCGTGTCGGGCGGCGAGGAGGGCGCTCTGCGCGGCCCGGCCATCATGCCGGGCGGACCGCGGGCCGCGTGGGAAGCCGTCGCTCCCATCTTTCGCGCTATCGCGGCCAAAGCCGACGACGGCGAGCCCTGCGTGGCGTACATGGGCCCGCGCGGCGCCGGCCACTACGTGAAGATGGTCCACAACGGCATCGAGTACGCCGACATGCAGTTGATCGCCGAGACCTACGACCTCCTGAGCCGGGGCGCCGGCCTCACCCCGCCCGAACTGGCCGACATCTTCGCCACCTGGAATGACGGCGACCTGCGCTCGTACCTCATCGAAATCACGGCGCGCGTGCTGGGGGTGGTCGATGAGGACACGGGCCAGCCGTTGGTCGACCTGATTCTCGACGCAGCCCAGGAGAAGGGCACCGGCAAGTGGATGAGTCAGGACAGCTTCGACCTAGGCGCGCCCATTCCGACGATCAATGCGGCGGTCGAAGGGCGCATCCTGTCGTCGCTCAAGGCCGAACGGGTCGCCGCCAGCCGCGTCTTGCGCGGGCCGTCGCCCGCCTTTCAGGGCGACCGCGGCCGGCTCATTGACGCGGCGCGACACGCGCTCTACGCGAGCAAGGTCATGTCGTACGCACAGGGCCTCGGCATGCTGCGTCTCGCCTCGACCGAGTACGGCTACGCGATCGATCCCGGCACGGTGGCCGGCGTCTGGCGGGCCGGCTGCATCATCCGGGCCGCGCTGCTCGGCGGCATCCGCGAGGCATTCCAGCGCAACCGGGGCCTCGTGAATCTGTTGCTCGACGACACGTTCCGCGACGCGGTGGACCAGCGCCAGGCGGCGTGGCGCCACGTCGTGCAGACGGCGGTCGGCCTGGGAATTCCCGTGCCGGCGCTCAGCACGTCGCTGGCGTACTACGACGCGTACCGGAGCGAGCGGCTGCCGGCCAATCTCGTCCAGGCCCAGCGCGATTTCTTCGGCGCCCACACCTATCGCCGCGTCGATCGCGACGGAGTGTTTCACACGCAGTGGACCGAGACTGACTGATCGACAAACCATCAATACAGTGTCCTTAACTGAGGGTGTCCATTTCGATGTCCCTGCACATTCCTGCTGACGGTGATCTCGACTTCCTGGCGCTGGGCGCGCTCGTGCACCGGCTCGACCCTGGCATCGTGCCGTTTCGCAAGGCGACGACGTGCGCGATTCACGTCAGCGGGGGCGAGTTCAACACGGCCGCCAACCTGTCGGACTGCTTCCGCATGAAGACGGCCATCGCCACGGCGATCGTGGACTACCCGATTGGGGAACTCATCGCGGAGCGGGTGCGCGCGGCGGGCGTTCGGCCGTACTACAGGCACTTCCGGCACGACGGCGCGCGCGGGCCGAATATGGCGGCCGTCTACAGCGACCAGGGGCACGGCGTGCGGGCGCCCGTCGTCTTCTACAACCGCGCGCAGGAAGCCGCCGCCCTGCTGAAGCCCGGCGACTTCGACTGGACGGCCATCTTCGACGCCGGCGTCCGCTGGTTCCACAGCGGCGGCATCTTCGCGGCGCTCTCGGAGACGACGCCCGAGCTGATTCTCGAGGCGATGCAGGCCGCGCGGGCACGCGGGATCGTCACGTCGTTCGACCTCAACTACCGCGAGAAGCTCTGGGCCGCCTCGCCGGGTGGGCATGCGCGCGGCCGCGATGTCCTCAGCCGCATCGTCGAGCACGTGGACGTGCTCGTCGGCAACGAGGAGGACCTGCAACGCGGCCTCGGCGTGGCCGGCCCGGAAGTCGCGTCGAAGTCGAAGCTCGATCCCGGCATGTTCCTCGGCATGATCGACCAGGTCGTGAAACGCTTCCCGCGGATCAAGCTGGTCACGACGACGCTGCGCGAAGTGCACTCGACCAACCGGCACACGTGGGGCGCCGTCGCGTGGATCGACGGCCAGACCTGCCTCGCGCCGGTCTGCGACCTGGATGTCCTCGATCGCGTGGGGGGAGGCGACGGTTTCGCCGCCGGGCTCTTCTATGGCCTGCTGACCGGCGAGACGCCCGAGCAGTCCGTCCGCCTGGGCTGGGCACATGGCGCGCTCATGACCACGTTCCCCGGCGATACGACCATGGCCACACTCGAACAGGTGCGAGCATTTGCCGCCGGCGGCTCCGCGCGGATTGAACGATAGAAGACGTCGGGTGTCGCTTCGAAACTACACTCGACGTCTCTGCTCAGAGTCCTTTCCAATCAGCAGACCGTTCAGGATCCAGCTCACGACACTGACGAGCAGCGCGCCGAAGACCGCCGCCCAGAAACCGCCGATCGAGAATCCCGGCACGAGCGCCGCGGCGAGCGCCAGGCAGATCGCGTTCAGCACGAAGATGAACAGCCCCAGGGTGAGGAGCGTCAGCGGCAGCGTGAGGATGAACAGGACGGGCCGCACGAGCGCGTTGACCAGGCCGAGCAGCGCTCCGGCGGCGAGTGCCGCGCCGGGCCCGGACAGCTCGAGGCCGGGCAGCAGATACGCGGCGACAATGATGGCGATGCCGTTCAGCAGCAGGCGGGCGAGGAAGCGCACGGCCCATCCTACTCCCGGATCACGCCCGCCGAAGCGGCCGGTTGCGGCCGTTTGCGGTTCGGCGCGACAATGAGCCCCGCGGCGCACATTGCAGGCGCGCCTGAACCGGCGCTGGAGGTGGCATGGTCCCGTTGTCGTCGCTGGTGCTGCCCGTCGTCCTCTCGGCGATCTTCGTCTTCATCGTCAGCGCCATCGTCCACATGGTCCTGCCCTACCATCGCGGCGACCGGAAGCGGCTCGCGCGCGAAGATGACGCTCTCGACGCCGTCCGGCGACTGGACCTGGTGCCCGGCGACTACATGGCGCCCCATGCGGGCTCGCCCGAGGGGATGCGGAAGCCCGAGTTCGTCGAGAAGATGAAACGTGGTCCTATCGTGCTGATGACCATCGTCAGCCCTGCCGCCGCCTCGATGCCCAGGAGCCTCGCCCTGTGGTTCGTGCACTCCGTCATCGTCAGTCTGTTCGCCGGCTACATCGCCAGCCGCGCGCTCGGTCCGGGCGCTGACTATCGCGAGGTCTTCCGGTTCGTCGGTACGGCGGCGTTCATGGGGTACGGACTGGCGCTAGCGCAGGACTCGATCTGGCATCACCGCCCGTGGAGCACGACGGTCAAGTCGATGTTCGACGCGCTGCTCTACGGCCTGTTCACCGCCGGGACGTTCGGCTGGCTCTGGCCCCGCTACTGAAGGCGCGGACACAACCCGCGGACAGAGAAGAGAGGATCATGCGACGTCGAGTCTTTCTGCTGATGCTGGCCGGCCTCGTAGCCTGCGTCTCGTGGCCGGCGGCGCCTCGCCTCGGCGCCGTGCCTCAAGCCGCAGTTACCGTCAGCTACGCGGCCAGCTCGGAGGACTTCGCCAACCCCGAGCGTGGCTTCTTTGTCCAGCGCTCCTACAATCCCGCGCGCGCCAACGCGCGCCCGCTGGTGGCGGACGAGCTCCGCGCCGTCCGCGATCGACAGATCAGCATGGTGCGGATGCTCTACTCGCTGGCCGCGCATCGCGACGGCCCCATTCCCCCCGAGTACCTCGCGCGCATCGAGGCGGACTTCGTCACGGCGCGCCAGGCGGGCGTGAAGCTGATTCCACGCTTCGCCTACAACTCAGGCCCGATCGGCGCGCCCGACGCGCCGATCGAACGCATGCTCGCGCACATCGATCAACTGACACCGGTGCTCCGCGCCAACGTCGACGTCCTGGCGTTTCTCGAAGCGGGGTTCGCGGGCGCATGGGGTGAATGGCACAACTCGACCAACGGCCTCTTCACGAGCGGGACGGGGGCGCCGCCGACGGTGAACGAGAAGACGCGGGCCCTGGCCGGGAAGCTGCTCGAGGCGCTGCCCGTGGATCGGATGATTGCGCTGCGCTGCCCGCGCTTCAAGACGGACCTGTTCGGCGAGGCTCCCCTGACCGCCGCCGACGCGTTCAGCGGCACTGAGCGCGCGCGGACCGGCGCCATCAACGACTGCTTCCTCGCGTCGCCCAACGACTCGGGGACGTTCACGAAACGCATGGCCGAGGAGAAGGCCTTCCTCCATCAGGACAATCTCTACGTGCCGCAGGGCGGCGAGACATGCAGCACGAGCGCCGCGGCGCAGCCGTTCATCGGCTGCGCGAACGCGCTGAAGGAAATGGCCTACCAGCGCTACAGCACGCTCAACATCGACTATCAGCGCGGCGTCCTGACCGGATGGGAGACGGGGGGCTGCATGCCGGAAGTACGCCGGCGGCTGGGCTACCGGCATCGCCTGATCGACTCGCGCGCGCCGGAGACTGTCCGTGCGGGGGAGGCGTTCACGATCAGGCTCACGGTCGTCAACGAGGGGTTCGCGAACCTCTACAATCCGCGCCCGCTCGAAGTCGTGCTCCGGCATCAGCCGAGCGGCCGGCTCTGCCGTCTCCAGACGACCGACGACCCGCGCCGCTGGCTGCCCGGCGAGCCTCACACCGTCGAGACCACCGGTGGCATCCCCGCGGACGCGCCAGCCGGCGCCTACGATGTGCTGCTGCACCTGCCGGACGCGGCCGCCGCGCTCCGCGATCGTCCGGAGTTCGCCGTCCGCTTCGCGAATGACGACGTGTGGGAGCCGGCGACCGGCATGAACTCGCTCCGCCGCCAGGTGCGCGTGGAGCCGGCCGCAGCCGGCGGCACCAGGTACACCGGCGACCGCTGGTTCAGGTGACTCGGTTTTCGGTTCTCGGTTCCCGGTTTTCGGAGGCCGCCATGAATCGCCGCGAGTTTCTCGCCACTACGGCCGCCGCGTTTGCCACGGCCCCGATGGCCGCGCATGCGCTCGCCGCCGAGCGGCGCCTGCTCTACATCGCGCAGCCGGGCATCCGGAACTACTTGCAGTACGGCGGCATTGGCGTGCTGGTGTACGACATCGATGCCGGCCATCGCTTCGTCAAGCGCATCCCCACCTGGCCGCTGAAAGAGGGACAAGCCGAGAACGTGAAAGGCGTGGCCGCCAGCGCGCGCACCGGCCGTCTCTACGTCAGCACGATCCGCCGGCTCGGCTGCATCGACCTCGCCAGCGAGCGGATGCTCTGGGACAAGGAGCTCGAGGGCGGCTGCGACCGGATGGCCATCTCGCCCGACGGCGCGCTGCTCTACGTGCCGTCCTTCGAAGGCCCGCACTGGAACGTGGTCGACGGCGCCACCGGCAACACGCTGGCCAAGGTCGTCACGAAGTCCGCGGCGCACAACACGGTGTACTCGCTGGACGGTACGCGCGCGTATCTCGCAGGCCTCAAGTCGCCAATCCTGTCCATCGCGGACACGAAGACGCACACCGTGGTTGGCGGCGTCGGGCCCTTCAGTGCGTCCGTGCGTCCATTCACCGTCAACGGCGCGCAAACCCTCTGCTACGTGAACGTCAACGAACTGCTCGGGTTCGAAGTCGGCGATATCCGCACTGGCAGGATGCTGCACCGCGTCGAGGTCCAGGGCTACGCGCGCGGCCCCGTCGCTCGGCACGGCTGCCCGAGTCACGGCATCGGCCTGACGCCCGACGAGACCGAGCTCTGGGTCTCGGACGGCCACAACAGCCTGATGCACGTCTTCGACAACACGGTGATGCCGCCGCGCCAGATGACGTCCCTCAAGGGGCGCGATCAGCCGGGCTGGATCACCTTCAGCATCGACGGACGCTTCGCCTATCCGTCCACCGGCGAAGTCTTCGACACGCGCTCCAAGAAACTGGTCGCGGCACTCGACGACGAAACGGGACGTCAGATCGGCAGCGAGAAGCTGCTGGAGATCGTCA
>CAZFAT010000260.1:0-24224 GCA_964517075.1 uncultured Solibacteraceae bacterium | reverse complement strand
GCGCAGCCCCGAATTGAGATCCGGGATGTGGCGGCCAACGAGATAGCTGGCAAAGCGATTCAGGAGCCACTTGCCGGGCCGCCGGATCCAGGCCACGCCCTGCGACGTCAGACGCCTGGCGCCGACGGCCATGTCGGCATGCCTGAGCTGAGCGTAAAGGCGCGGAATGGCGTCAGCGGGATACGTCGAGTCCGCATCGATGATCGCGATGGCCTGCGCGCGGCTGTTGAGAATACCCGTCTTCAGCGCCGCGCCGTAGCCGCGGTTCGTGTCGTGGACGATCACGCGCGCGCCGCAGGCCGCGGCGGTCGCGCCGGTGCCATCGGCCGATCCGTCGTCGACGACGATGACTTCGCTCGTGCGATTGAATTGGGCCAGCACCTCGTGGACAAGCCTCAGCGTGCGTTCGATGCCCGCCATTTCGTTGAAGGCGGGCACGATCACCGCGAGCTCCACCGGCTGGATCAGCTCGGCCGGCGTGTCCGCCAGATGCGGGCCGGCACTGGAAGCCAGTCCGCCGGACGGCTCGATGTGAGTCAGGTCACGTACGGGCGTTTGCATTCCCCACCTTCAACTTCGGACCGCCGATCAGCGTCCTGAGCACGTCCAAGGCGCGGTCGCGCTCCACGGCGAGCGCCACCACGCCGAGTACGGACCCGGCACTGCCGGCTGCCACGATCGCACCCGTCATCGGGATCAGCACCAGCCCCCCGGCCAGGCATCCGAGACCGCAGGCGCTGCTGGCGGCGACACTCGTCGCGAACCGGAAGGGCGGCAGGATGCGGCGGCCGAAGACCCAGGCCGCCACGCCATTGGCCACGGTCCCGGCGAGCAGGGCCACCCCGGTCCCCCCGCTCCGCAGCGACGGAATGAGCAGAACGCTCAGCGCGATCGTCGTCCCCGCGCCGATGAGTCCGGCCCGATAGTCCCACTGCGGACACCCGGCCGCGATCAGCGAGTATCTGATGTGTCCGCTCATCCACGCGACCGGGATGATCCAGATCGCCGCCTGCAGTGCCGGCACCGCGGCGGCGAACGGCGGACCGAACACGGTCGTGAGGATCGGTTCGGCGCCCAGCGTGCCCACAACCGCGAGTCCCCAGCCCAGCCATCCGGTGAGCCGAAGCGACTCTTCGACCATGTGCCGCCATCCTGGCGTATCCTCGGCAAGCAGTCGCGCGAGGTTGGGCAACAGAACATACAGATAGAGCCAGACGATCGTGTGCAGCGCCATGACCAGCCGTAGCGCCGTCGACTGCCAAGCCGCGTCGGTTGAAGTCGCGAGATAGCCGAGCAGGATCACTCCCGCGTACCACTGCGCGCCCCAGGCGACTTCCGCAGCGCCGATGGTCCAGGTCCGGGCGAGCAGAGCGCGGGAGTCGGCCCCCGCGGTGCCGATGGTGACGGGCAGACGAAACACGCGTCTGACGACGATGACGCTGCAGAGCGCGAGCGCGACGGCACCGGCCACTTCGGCGATGGCCACGATCCACGGCGGCGATCCCTGGCGGACGAAGAGCAGGACGACGGCGGCGAACGTCAGACCGCGAACGGCGTTGCCGGCGGCCGCCCAGCGCGACTGAAAGAGGCCGTTGAACAAGTACTGCAGGAACAACGGCGTCAGCAGCAGAACCAGGCCGTACACGGCGAGCGTGAGGCCCGCGCGCCCACCGTAGGCGGCGGCCACGCCGAGCAGAACCAGATAGGCGGGCCCCGCCAGCGTGAGCCGAAGCGCGCCGATGCGGCCGACGAGCGTGGCCGCGTCGGCCGGGCGTGCGGCCACCTGCGCCGCGCCCCACGTGGACAGGCCGGCGTCCGCCGCCAGGACGAACACCATCGTCAGCGCGAGTGCCCACTCGACTTCGCCGTAGACCGCCGGATCGAGCGTGCGGGCCAGCCACACGAATCCGGCGATCACGCAGCCCTTGTTGATCAACTCGCCGGCAAAGACCGCGGCCAGCCGGCTGCCGAACGATTGATGTGGCGGGGGCGTGACGCTCATGGCTGACCAGCGCGCGACGGGCTCAGACGGCGCGACGCCGCCGCGCCGTCGCGACTTCCTCCAGCGCGTCGAGGGCGACGCGCGCGCTCCTCGGCCAGCTGAGTGTCCGGGCGCGTTCCAGGGCGCGCCGGCCCATGGCGCGCCGGGTGTCCTCATCCGTACTGATGACGTCGAGCGCCCGCTCAAGGGCGGACAGGTCGCCCGGCATCACGAAGAGGCCCCCTCCTTCAAGCAGGCGAGGCAGCGGACTCTCCGCCGTGGCCACGACGGGCGTGCCACACGATGCGGCCTCGACGGCCGGTAACCCGAAGCCTTCGGATTCCGACGGCAGCACCAGCGCGAGCGCGCCGCTGTGCAACTGGCGCAGGTCCTCGTCGGACAGATAGCCGGCCCACCGTACCAGGTCCGTGGTACCGCACGCCTCAATCGCCGCGCGGATGCCGGCCAGATCCTGGTGGAACCCCTCCTCCGTCGGACCTGCCAGCACCAGCGCGATCGGCGATGCCGGCTGACGCCGGGCGACGGCCGCGTGCGCCCGGACGAGCAGGTCAATCCGTTTGTGCGGATTGAAGCCGCCGACGTACATCAGCCACCGTGCGCCCGCCGGCACGCCGGCCCGGGCGGCCGCGGCACGAATCGCGGCGGGATCGTCGCTCGGCTGGTACGCCGCCGACACCCCTTCGAGCGTGACCCGGATGTCCGCAGGACGGATCCGCAGGTGCCGGGCGATCTCCCCGGCGGCATAGTCCGACACCGTCAGGACGAGCGAGGCCTGCTGCAGGGCGAGGCCCACTTTCATCCGCCAGAACAGACGGTCGCGGCGTGTCGGCAAGGTCAGGGCGGGAAACCGCTCGGCAATGGCGTCATGTACCGCCACGACGGCCGGCAGGCCGGGCGGCAGCGGGAAGAATCCGTACACCGACGGCGAGAAGAACGCATGGAGCCCGGCGCGGCGCACGGCGGCGGTCAGCCGAAGCATGTCCACGGGCGAACGGCGGCTGCCCGACGAGGCGGCGACGGTCGGGGCGACGGCCTGGTGCACGACGACGGGCCGTACGTTGGGCGCCGTGAGGGCGAAGCCCTCGGCGGCGCGCCGGTCGAGAAAACAGATGAGCTCGTGCTCGGGAACCAGCGGAGGCATGGCGCTCACCAGTTCCCTGGTGAAGCGGCCGTACCCTCGCTCATTCGCCCAGCACGTGGCGTCGATGCCGATGCGCATGGGCGTTCAGACCGCGGCGCGCTGGGGCGCGGGCTCGTCGACGCGCTGTTCCTCGTGGTAGTCGAAGTCGGTGTTGACGTTCCAGATGTCGTGGGAGGCGCCGAGCATGTTGTCCACCGCCAGCATGGCGGTGAGCATCGAGTGATCCTGGTTGTTGTACTTGTGCATGCCGTTGCGGCCGACCGTGTGCAGGTTCGGCACCGGGTCGATGCACTCGCGGATCCGATCCACATGGCCCCGGTAGGCGCTGTCGTAAATCGGATAGGCCTTCGGCACGCGGACCGGCTGCGCGTCGACGACATCCGCCTTCCTCGCCAGCCCGAGCTGTTCGAGTTCAGTGGCGGCAAGATCCGCCAGTTCGCGATCGGGGCTCGACCACAGCCCGTCGCCCTTGAAGCAGAAGTACTCCATTCCGACGCACGTCGTCCCCGGCTCGGGGACCATGGCGGCGCTCCAGTTGTTGAAGTTCTGGATGCGGCCGACCTTGACGCCCGGCGTGTGGATGTAGATCCAGTTGTCCGGGAAGAGATTCGTCTGCTTGATCATGAGACCGACGACAAGGAAGTCCCGATAGGTGAGCCCATCGGCCGCGGCCAGCGTCTCGGCCGCCGGCGCGGGACGCATCGCGCGCACGAGGGTGCGCAGCGGCATCGTCGAGATGACGTGATCGGCGGGGAACACCTGCTCGCCGCGCGGCGTGTCCGCGAGGACGGCATCCACTTCGCCGCCGCTCATGCGGATGGCGCGGGCGCGATGGCCGAGGAGCACCCGATGGCCGCGGGCGACGACCCGGTCGCGGCAGGCTTCCCACATCTGGCCCGGTCCGTAGCGTGGGTAGTCGAACTCGTGGATCAGCGTCTTGATTGCCGTCGATCGCTTGTTGAGTGCCGTGGCGTTGAGGCTCGCGCGGGCGAGCGACAGACCCTGGATGCGCTGCGCCGCCCACTCGGCCCGGATCTCGGTGCACGGCAGGCCCCAGACCTTCTCCGTGTACGTCTTGAAGAAGGTCTCGTAGAGGCGCCGTCCGAAGCGGTTGGTCACCCACTGTTCGAAGTTCTCTTCGACCGGATACGGACGATAGTGCCACTTCAGGTAGCTGAGCACGATCATCGCGGCGTTCCAGGCCCCGAGACCCGTCAACGCGTTCATCGGCTTCAGCGGGTAGTCAAAGAAGCGGCCGTTGTAGAAAATGCGCGAAAGGCGCGGGACCTTGATGAAGTCGTCGCCCAGGATCTCGCGCCAGAGCTCCTCGACGGGCCGGATCTTCGTGAAGAAGCGGTGCCCGCCGAGATCGAATCGAAACTGCTTGTATCGGACAGTCCGGGAGATGCCACCGACCTCC
This sequence comes from uncultured Solibacteraceae bacterium, assembly GCA_964517075.1. Taxonomy (GTDB): domain Bacteria; phylum Acidobacteriota; class Vicinamibacteria; order Vicinamibacterales; family SCN-69-37; genus CAZFAT01. The sequence goes on along the minus strand of CAZFAT010000260.1, from coordinate 19,661 downwards.
TGATCGCCTTCGAGTACCGTGACGCGGGCATCGGTACGTTTGGCGAGCATGTAGGCCGCGGTCAGCCCGGCGGGACCGGCGCCAATGACGACGACGCGGTCGCCGGGTTTGAGGCGTTTGACGGGACGCGGCATGGGGCCGCTCGGCGTTGACATTTCCTGTGGACCACAACCCGGGGCGTTCGGCAGGTCACTACGACCTGGGGAGCCCGCCACCGGAACAGTTCGTGCAAGCAATATGCGATCCACGAGCCTATCATGGGGGTTCGCGCCGCAAAGGCCAGAGACTGAACGGCCCGCGCGTCGGACCGCGAGATTAGTCAGCGTCGGGGCGATCTTAAAGTGTTCGCGACGCTGAACAACCGGGAGCAGGTGGGTATCATATCGTGAGCGCCCCAGCGCAATCTGCCGAAACTCCGTGCAGCCTCGGCTCGCCCACGGCGGCCTCGAGCGTCATCATTCCGTTTCATCGGCGCCTGGCCCAGCTCGAGCGGAGCCTGGGCGCCTGCCGGGCCGCTCTGCCGACCGCACAGATCCTCATTGCCGCTGACGGGGCCCTGGACGACTGCCGGCCCCTGGCGGCCCGCCACCGGGCGGACGTGGTCACCATTGCCGGGCCCCGCGGCCCGGCGGTCGCCAGGAATCGGGCGGCCGCACAGGCCACCGGTGACATTCTTGTCTTCGTCGATGCTGACGTTGTCGTCGCACCCGACGCCATCGCCCGACTGTGTGACTACCTGCATCGGCGGCCGGAGATGTCGGCCGTGTTTGGCGCCTACGACGAGACCCCGGCTGAGCGAAACTTCTTGTCGCGCTATAAGAACCTCTCGCACAGCTACGTCCATCAACGCGCCAGCCGCGAGGCGCTCACGTTCTGGGCCGGTCTGGGCGCCGTCCGGTCCGAGGCGTTTCGGGCCGTCGGCGGGTTCAACGAAGGATTTCGTCGGCCCTCGGTCGAGGACATCGAGCTCGGTTACCGGCTGGTCCACGCCGGTTATCGTGTGGGCGTCGATCCGGGCGCGCAAGGCTGTCACCTGAAGCGCTGGACACTCCGCGGCAGCATCGTCTCGGACATCTGCGACCGCGGCATTCCGTGGACCCAGTTGATTCTGAAGCACCGCGCGCTGGCCAACGATCTCAATACGACCGGCGGCCTCCGGTGGTCGGTGGTTCTCTCCTACGTCGCTCTTCTGAGTGCGCTGGGCGCGCCGCTGGTGCCGGCGCTGGGAGGGCTCGCCCTGGTCGCGCTGGTCGCGGTGCTGGTCCTGAACCGGCATTACTATCAGTGGTTTCTCGCGCGCGAGGGGCCGTGGTTTGCGGTGCGCGTCTTCGCGGCCCACATCCTGCATCATCTGTGTAACGGCGTGTCGTTCCTCGCGGGGAGCGCTATCGCCTTTTTCGGGCAGTTCGGAATCAGGCTGCCGGGTCGTGTGCCCGACGCCGACGCGTCGCCTGGAACGGGTGAACGCACAGTCACACCAGGGAGAACATAGTCGCCATGTCGGCCGAGTACGCCGAGTCTCCTGAGTAGTTCGCGCTTCCCTTGAAACGGTTCCGCGGTTCTGTCTTGACCCTGAGCTCCCACGGTCACGTCTCGCGCCTCGTCATCCTGCTGCTCGCCGCCGCGGTGGTCCGGCTGCTGTTCTTCACGGGCCTCTCGCTCGGCGACGACGTGTTCTACATGTCGGCCGCCGCGGCACTGGCCGAGGGGCAGGGCTGGCCGCCGCTCGGGCTCCACTGGCATACGCGCCTCGGCATCACGGTGCCGACCGGCGCCGCGGTTGCCGCCATCGGGTGGCACCCGTTCGTCTTCATCTGGCTGCCATTTGCGGCGAGCCTGTTCAGCATCTGGTTCTGCTTCCACGTCGTCCGGCAGGTGGCTGGAGAGCGAGCTGCCTGGATCGCGGCCATCCTGCTGGCTGCGTTTCCGCTCGAGGTGATTTACAGCACGCACCTGTTCCCCGATCTCGCCGTGGGGACCTTGTCCGCCGTGGCTGTCTGGTTGTGGGTCACCGGCCTCAAGACCGGCCGCACGTCTGCGCTCATCGGGTCTGGTCTCGCCGCGTCGGCGGCATACCTCTGTCGGGAGACGGTCTTCATGGAAGGCCCGGTGTTTCTCGCCCTCTGGTTCTTCTTCGGAAGAGTCTGGCGGCCTCGACTTCTCTGGGTCGCTGTCGTCCCCGCCATCACGCTTCTCGCCGAAGCCGCGCTCTATGCGTACTCCACCGGCGATCCGCTCTATCGGTTACATGCGATCGTGCTGCAACAGTCCCCGTCCGCCGACGTCGCCACCAACGCGGCGGCCGTGGTGGCCCGACGAGACACGGCGGCCCTCCTGACCCGTCCCCTGTGGATGCTGGCGACTAGCCATGAGTTCAGCGTGGTGCATCTCCTGTCCCTGCCGCTTGCGTTCGTGGCGCTCTGGCGCCGATCAGAGTTCCGATGGGTCGCGATCTGGCTGCTCGCGGGACTGGGCTGGCTCTTCTACGGCACGACAATCCCGACAGCATGGGTGCCGATGCATCCCGATCCCAGATACGCGGCGTCCTTTACCGTTCCGGCCCTGGTCCTGATCGGGGCCTTTCTCGCCCGGTGGCCTGCGAGTCCGCGCATCGCGGCGACCGCGGGTCTGGTGGTGCTCTCCCTGGTCGCGGCGAGCCTGGATAAGCGGGGGTCGGAACTCACCGCCCACCGGGCGTTTCTGCAGAGCGATTTCGCCCGGAGCGCGTCACTCGAACCGTTCGAGTACTTCGGGGCCCGCTGGGTGTCGGGGCTGGATGAGCCGGTGGCGTTCGCCTGTGCCGCCGACAAGGGACGCGATTCGGTCGTTCGACTCGTGGCGGCGCTGCCCGGGGCCGTGGTGGTGCCGGCGTCCGAGCGACGCTACTTCGTGTACTCCCCCGAGCGTCGGGTCCGCCTGGCGCCAGAACTGGCCGCCGCCGGCTGGCTGCCGGTAAGGGAGATCACGGGCACCGGGCCGGCGGGCCGCGAGTGGCTGGCGAGACTGCTGCGGCACATTCCGGCACTCAATCGGCGATTCGCTGCCGTCGGGAGACGGCCGCGCCTCGTCGTTCTCGAGAACCCCAATGCCGCGGTGACGCGGGAGGCCGTCGGGTCCCCACCCTAGGAGTCGGAACCCGCAGAATAGGCGGCTCCTCGGGCACGGGCCGCGTCTCGTCGTGCTCGAGCGGCCATCCGGCCTTCAGGAAGTCAGGGCCGCGCTGATGACGGCGCCGCGGCGTCGGTCGTCACCGTATAGACCCGAATCAGCGGCTGGGTTCCGTCGCCGTGGTACTGGCTCAGGAAGATCCGACGCGTGGACGGATCGTAGGCGGCGCCAAGAATCTGAGCGCTGGCCAGCGGAGCGCCGAGGTCCCACGTCGCGTAGGGCCGTAACTCCCACGGCTGCCTCCGGCGGTTCTTGACGGCAATCAGGTCGTTGACGTCATAGGCCCACACGCGGGTCCGGTAGGGCGGCGCGTTCCATCCGCCCGTTCCCCAGCACGACCGGGGGCCTTCGTTCTTGTAGCAGATCGGACCGGTGCCATGCCGCCCGATGAAGAGCACACTCCGCGTGCCGTTCGGGAAGACCATGGCTTGGATTTTCGTGGAGCAGTTGATCTCCTTGCCGGTCTCGCACGTGCCGAGTGTCGGATGCTTGAGCGGATAGGCCACGACCTGAGTCGCCTGCACCGGGTCCCGCCCCGCGACCTGCGTTGGCGTGAAGACCGCCGCCGCGGGCCCGAGACTCGTCCGGCTGATGATCGGAATCAGACTCTGGCCGGTGAGGGCGGTGCCTCCCAGCGCGGACTGCCATTCCTCGGGGATCGGCGTCATATAGCCGCCAACATAACCGGCGCCGAACGTACCAACTCGCGCTGGCCCGGCGGCTGTCGAGTCCGTCAGTCGAAAATGAGAAGTGGACTGCCTGCCGGCAGCATCGTAGTAGATGTACGCGGACACGACCTTGGTGCCATCAGCGAGCGGGAGAATTCCCCCGAGCTTGGCCCCGCCGAGGTCCGATCCGATCTGCTTCCGCCACAACGTGTCGATCCACCCCGTCCGCATGTCGGCCCGGGGCAGGGCGGCGACGTCCTCCGCGAGCGATGGCGCGGGAATGCTGACCTCGGCGATCCGCTGATGCCAGTCGTGCCCGGTCAGCCACAAGGACTGACGTGCCGCATCAAATCCCAGGGCCGTGCCGCCGTAGCCAAACGTGTTCGTCTCGCCGCTGCCGGTCGGCGAAGGCAGGCGAAACGCCCCGGCGTACCGGAGGCTGCCCGGCTGAAGCAACGGGAGCGGGGTCTGAGCCGACACGCCGGTGAGGAGCGTCCCGACAGCGAACACGGCGACACTCAGGGATTTCATGGATGGATCATGGCCCATCGCCGCACGTCGATCAATGCGAACCAACGGCGGGCCGCTGGCCGGGTCACGCCGGCCACACGGAAAGCGCCCGAAGTCCAACTAGCGATCGGTCGATCGAGGGCGCCCGGCGATCTGCCTGGCCACGAACGCCAGGCCGAGCAGCGCCAACCCCGTGAGGATCATGGCGCCGGGTTCCTGAACCGAACCCACGAGCGCGGCCGATTTGTCGGTGTCATGTCCCTCAGCGGTGGCACTGAGAGTGACAACGAACCACGGGAGGCTGGCAACGAGACACAACACGCGAAGGGAGCGGAGCGAGTGGAGTGCGCGGCGCGAGCGAAACGAACGACCTGACGTCTGTCGAAACACGCCCACGAGAGAGCAAAGGCACTGCCAGCGAAAAGTGTGCAGGACCTCGTGGACCCGTCGTCGGGAAGGACCGGAGGCACCTGACCGGCAGACTTTTTGTCGTTGCTCGGCGCGTCAGATGAACTCACGCGCGCCGCTGGGCAGACTTTCCGACGGCGCCGGCTCCGACTGGGTGGTTGCGGCGTCCCGCAGCCATCGCTCGAGCACCCACACCATCCACAACGCATAGCCGCCATGGGTGTCCCCACGCCGGTGGCGGGCGAACAGCCTGGCGACTTCGCCGGTATCAATGTGCTGCGCAATCTTCGCCGCCGGGCTGAGCACTTCGTCGCGAAAGAGCTCCGCGTGCGGACCGGCGATCCACTCCCCAATCGGTGCCGAGAAGCCTCGTTTCGGCAGCCGCCACAGGCCCGCCGGGAGGCGTTGCCGCGCCAACCGCCGCAGTAGGACCTTGCCCTGTCCGCCAACCTGCTTTTGCGTCGCAGGGATGCGGAAGGCCAGCTCAACGACGCGGCGGTCCAGTAGCGGACAGCGCACCTCCAGGCCGTGCGCCATGCTCATGCGGTCCACCTTCACCAGCGGATCGTTGGGCAGGTACACTTTCAGATCCGCATACCCGGCGCGCTGGACGGGATCCGTAGAGGGGCAGCGCCGGTACGGCGCCGTCACCGCGTCGAACACCGGACTCGACGTGACGTCCCGGTCTGGCGGCAATCCCATCAGCCGGCGGGTCTCGGCAGGCTTGAGAAAGGCGAGGTCCGCGTAGTACGCCCCGGCGGGGTCCCGGGCGAGGTTTTCGAGCACCGTGCCGGCCCGCAACGGGCGGGGGAGCCGGGGCGATCGCGGCCAGTGTGCTCCAAGCCAGCCCACGGCTGGCGCCAGCCCGGCCGGGACCCAATCGCGCACGCGCGCCTCGAGCGCGTGCGGCACATATCGGAAGTCGTAGCCCGCAAAACTTTCGTCGCCGCCGTCGCCGCTGAGCGCCACCGTCACGTGGCGGCGGGCGGCACGCGACACATACCACGTGGGAATGGCGGACGAGTCGGCGAGAGGCTCGCCAAGTCCGGTCGTGGCCGGACCGATGACCTCGACCAGATTCGGTTCGATCAGTTCCGCGTGATGCCTGGTCCGGAAATGGCTGGCGGTCAGCGCGGCGGCCTCGATCTCGTTGTGGGCGCGCTCGCCGAAGCCGACGGTGGCCGTCACGAGCCGGTCGCCGAGCGCTTCGGCCATGTAGGACACGACCAACCCCGAGTCGATGCCTCCGCTCAGGAACGCGCCGAGTGGCACCTCGCTTTCGAGCCGATCGTGAACGGCCTGGCGGAGGGTGCTGTCGATCTCGGACACGAGGTCCGCTGCCGGCCGGTCGTCGGTGTCGAACTCGCGAACGTCCCAGTACTCCTGGATGCGGATGCCGTCCGCGCCAAGCCGCAGCCAGTGGCCCGGCGGCAGCTTGAACACGTTCCGGTACACCGTGGCCGGGGCCAGGAAGTACCCGAGCGACAGGTAACCCTCGAGCGCGGGGACATTGATGTCGCCCGTCCACGCTGGCGATCGCGTCAACGCCGGTAACTCACTCGCGAAGTGGAAGACATCGTCCAGCACCGCGTAGAAGAAGGGCTTCTTGCCCAGCCGGTCGCGCGCTGCGAACAACTCGCCGCGGCGGGCGTCGTAGATGACGAACGCGAACATGCCTTCCAGCCGATCGACCGCGGCCGATCCGAACTCCTCGTAGGCGTGGAGGATCACCTCCGTATCGCAGGTGGTTTTGAAGCGGTGCCCCCTGGCTTCGAGCAGCGGGCGCAGGGCACGGTGGTTGTAGATCTCACCATTGAAGACGATCCAGCAGGACTCGTCCTCGTTGGCCATTGGCTGATGGCCGCCGGCGCGATCGATGATCGCGAGGCGCCGATGACCCAGGGCGGCCCGTTCGTCGCCAAAGAACCCGTCGCCGTCGGGTCCGCGATGGCTGAGCGCCGCCGTCATGGCGGGTACGGCCCGTGGCAGCCCGAGCGGCAGGCGGCCACTCGCCGCGAAGATTCCCGCGATTCCGCACATGGCTCTGTATGTTATCGGGTCGCCGGCACGCCCCGATCAGGCGAACTGTTCGTAGACGTCGCGGTACGCACGGACCATCCGGTCGAGGGTGAACTGCTCCTCGACGCGCGCCCGCGCCGCGCGTCCCAGCGTCGCGCGCAGCGCCGGGGCTGTCGCCAGTTCCTGGATCGCTCCCGCCAGCGCGACTTCATCGCGTGCCGGTACGAGCCGGCCGCACGTCTCATCGATGACCTCCGGCGTGCCTCCCACCCGGGTGGCCACGACGGGAAGACCGGCGGCCATGGCCTCGAGAATGGTGAGCGACACGCCCTCGCTGATCGAGCTGTTGGCGAAGAGGTCGCACGCGGCCAGCACCTGCCGGGCGTCGTCGCGGTGCCCCAGGAAGCGAACGGCCGATGGCCGTGCGGATTGAGCGGCCGCTGCTTCCAGCGCGCGACGTTCGGGCCCGTCGCCGATGATCAGCAGAAACACTGGCCGGTCTCGCGCGGTCAGTGCCACGGCGCGAATCAGGGTGTCGAGCTTCTTCACCGGGTCAAGCCGGGCGATGGTGCCGATCGCGATCGTCTCCGCCGGGATGCCGAGCGCGTTCCGCGCCGACCAGCGTGCCGCCGCGTCGGGCAGCGGTCCGACGTCAATGCCGTTGTAGATCACGCGCACCGCCCCCGGCGAAAAGCCTTCGCCGATGAGATGGGCGCGCAGGTCGCTGGAGACGGCAAAGGTGGCCGACGAGAGGCGGGCGAGGAGGTGGTTCGCCGTGCGTCGTTTGCGCGAGGGCGGGGCGTCGGACACGCGCCCGTGCTCGGTGAAGACGATGCGCGTGCGCGGCCGCCAGATGCGCGCAAGCGCGGCGTAGACGAACGGCGAGTAGTGATGGGCGTGAACGATGGGTGCGTGATGTTCGTGAATCACGCCCGCGACGGCCTGGGCGATCGACGGGTGAAATCCCGGCTGGCGCCGAAGCTCCACGACCGTGATGCCACGGTCTTGCAACTCCGAGGCCCAGGCGCCGCGCTCATCGAGACAACACACCCCCATGGGGATGTCGGCAGAGAGCCGTTTGACCAGCTCCAGGACCAGACGTTCCGTACCGCCGGGATGCAGGCTGAGGACGACGTGGAGGACGCGAAACACTGCCGGATTGGCTGCGGGTACCGCGGCCAGTCTACGGCACGGTCAGGAGCTGATCCGTGGCGGAGGGGTCGGCCAGCCAGTCGGAGAGGGCGCGCACGACCTGCCGGACCCCGAGGTCGGCCGCCAGGGCGAGCGTCAGCATGTGGTGCCGCGGTCCATCGAGCGCGACTTGAATCCAGCGACGGCCGGCCTGCTCGCAGATGCCGTACACCTCGACGTGCCATTGCGACCCCGAGACGACGAGGTCGCGGCCGTCGAGCGCGGCGAAGACCCGATCCTGTGGAGGAGCCCCTCCCTCACGGCGGGGGTGGGGACGAGCGGCCATGGGGGAGCGGTGCGTCGTGGCGCTCAGGTTCTTGGCCATGCGCCGCCGTGGTGCAAGTCGCTCGCCGGGCGCAAGATCGGGAAAAACAGGCGTGTTTCTTACGTAACTGGCCGCCGGCCCGCCGGAGGGCTGACGGTTTTCTCAATCCACGTCAGGAAAATGTCAGGAAGGAACCGCACGCCCAGGAATGACCCGCCGGCGCAGGATTTCAGGCGTCAGGCGACGCTCAGGACCTTCGGGGCATCGGAAGGATCTTTGAGCCAGGATGACACGGTCTTCAGGACGTCCCCGGCGCCCGCGCGCGAGCCCACGCGAAGGGTGAGCATGCACTCTTCCCCCTCACCGGTCAGGGCCAGCTGCACCCAGCGCCGCCCGTGCTGCTCGCAAATCCCGTAGACCTCAAGCGACCAGTCAATGCCAGCGACCATCAAGTGGCGGCCGTCCAGCTCGGCGAAAAACCGATCCGGCTTCATCCGAGTAAGGGCGTCAGGAACGCGGACCATTACACGGCCAAACCGTGCAAAAGGTGCGCCGATGATGGGTGATGCTTATTCGGCCCAAAACGAAACGCCCGTCTGGGAAGCGGGGAAGATATTTCTCGAATGAGTCGACAAACCTGTGAAAAAACTACCTGGAAGGCGATCGGCATAGTCGACCTTAGGGTGTGGGGGGCCGCAGGACCACCTCGGTCAGCAGCCGGTATCTGACCGGCTGACCGTTCCGCGTGGCCGGGCGGTACCGCCACTTGTGGGCGGCCTCCAGGAGCGACGTGTCGTAGCTGCCGTGAACCGAATCGGCCAGCGCGACGGACTCGACGGCCCCGGTCTCGTCAACCACCAGTTCCACGTGCCCACGATGGGTCGTCTGCCGCGCGACCGCGTCGGGCGGCGTCCATCGCGGCACGTCGCGCTGGACTGGCACGGGCGGCTGAATGCGGTCCACGTCCGAGTAGATGTCAGGCCGCAGCATGATGGGGCTGTTCGGATCCGACACGCTCGGGCTGAGGACCGCCGCCTTCGCCGCGGCTGACTGCTCGTCGGCGAGCCGGAGGAAGTCCGAGTACACGCCGGTCCTCAACACGCCGGGCGCGCCAAGCGGCTGCGATGAAAGCGGTGAACCAGACGCGGCCGGGGCGGCTGCGACCGTCGACAGCTGGCTCTGGGCCAATTCCAGGAAGCCCTCGCCGAGCACCTTCAGATCGTTGAGGCCTGGCGCCGCCGATCCGGCCGCATCGATCATGGCCAGCATGTCGGTGAGCTGCGTGACCGCGGCTGCGTATTCCTTCTGCTCGAAGTTCTTGCGTGCCGCGCCGTAGAGATTGCGCGCGAGGGTCGGGACCATGCGCTGCCGAACCTGGCTCACGAGCGCGGTCATGCGCGGTGAGACCTGAGCCGAGTCGACTGCGTACAAAGGCTGCTTGCTGAAGATCCGTTCAACCGACCGCTCGGCTTCCGGCGTGCGGCCGAGTGCCAGCAGGCAGAGCGCGCGGTACTCCTCGACCTGCACGACGTCGTCGCCACCGTCGGCGCTGGCCAGGAGCCGCAATGCCCCGTCGTAGTCGGCGGCCGCGTACAGCGCCCTGACCGCCTCCAGGTCGGTGGCCGATGCCCCCGCCGGCGCCGCGAGAAACGCCAGAGCGAGCACGAGAGATGTCGCAAGCGGTTTCATCGGCGGAGATCCGTTCCGACCCGAACGGGGGAGCGCGCGGTGATGTTAACCAGTTGCCGCCGATCGCCGAAGTCGGGATGGCGCCAGAGGATCTCGCGCGAACCGACGGGCACCGGGACATTCGCCAGCGGTGTCGTGCCGATGGATCGGCCGTCCACGAATACCTCGGCCCATGGCAACGCGTTAATCGACAGCGATCCGTTGGGCAACGTGACGGAAAGTCGCGTGGTCTCGCCGGGGGCGACCGCGACCGTGAGCGTCGTGTGGAACTCGAAGGCCGCATTCGCCAGCTCGAGTGTGTGCACGCCGGCGGGAAGCGCCAGGGGAGCGGCGCCCGTGGTTCCTATCGTGCGTCCGTTCTGAGTCACCTGCGCCGCAAAGGGCACACTGATCAAGGCCCAGCCCTCAGCCACGGCAGCGGCGCGTGGCGCCTGCGACGGCTGCGCACTGACTGGCGGGGACGCGGGCGACGACCCGCCGCCGCGGGCGGGAGTCCGCGCCGACTGAAGAGGAGCCTCGACGCGCCCTGGCCGAGCGGCTGTCTGTGCCGGCGGGTTTTCGATCCGTGCGACGGGTGGGTTTTCGACACGCGTGACGGGCGGCAGGGCCACGACGGGGAGTTCAATGTAGTGCGAGGTCACCTGGTTCGCCTGGACATCCAACGGCAGGGTGCGCATCGAGGCGCCGTTCTGGAGCTGCAGCGTGTGTGAGCCTGTCGGGAGGTGAAGATCGAGGGGCGTCGCGCCGCGCGCCACGCCGTTGATGAAGACCAGCGCCCCAGGGGGGCTGGAGTTGATAATCGCCCGTCCCTCCGACGTGAGAGGCGCCACCGCGGCGGTAGGGGCCGCCGCGCTCCAGCGGGAGTAACTCACGGTCCCGGCGGCTCCTACGGCAAACGTCAGCAGGCCGAGCGCGATGATCTTTGGCGAGACGCTGGGGCTCGGCAGTCGCGTCGGGACAGGGGGAGGGATCGCGGTTCGGACGGTCGCACCCCGCGGGTGCTCGCTGTGAAAAGCGAGCAGGGGATCCTCACCCTCGTTCTCGCGATCACGCCCCCGGCCCTCCAGCTCCTCTTTTGCCACGTCCCAGGCCGCCGCATTGGATGAGCGTGCGAACTCGCCGAGACCAGTGTCGGGGGGGCGTCGCTGAGGGTTCAGGCTAACGCTGGGCATTGGCGGCAGGGGTGGGTGATGCGAAGGCCAAGCCAGACATCCTACAGGTTATTGCAGCGACTGGGCGATGAAAGCCCTCTGAAGAGGAGACTAATATCTCCTGGACAGACGTCGACCTTTCAGCGGGAGACTTTCGTCGGTACCGGGCTCCGAGTCGCATCCGTCCACGCCTGGAACGAGGTGACCGCTCCGGCACCCATTCGCAGCGATTCTGGCGTGGCGGCCTCCTTCCCAGCGGCGCCTGGCCCACTGTGCTGATACACCTGCGAATCGGACGTGTCGATTCGGATGACATAGGCAATGGGCAGGAGGTCCAGAATGCACGCCAGCGCGTTCAGCAGCCCCGGCGCCAGAAGATTCTCGTCTTCTGGGGTGAGTGACGAAGTGAACCTGATATTCACAGCGTGACAAAGTCAGCAAGCTACGTTCCCGGTCCGAAATGACGCTTTTGTCTGGAATGAGTCTCGTTATCCCCAGTCAGGATGACATTTCTCTCCAATGCCTCGCCGAACGGACAATTTGGACACGGTTCATCAGCGCGAATCCATCGAGATTGGCGGGGTCACGCCACGTTACGCCCGCTGACTCGCCTTATGTCAGAGGCCCCACGGACATCCCGATGCCCGGAGACTTGCAGCATTTTGTAGCCCGGTTCACGGCTTGGCTCTGGACCGGCGCCCCGGCCCGACGGCGGGCGGCCGGCGTGCCTTTGGCTGCACCGGGGGGGCGTTCTCCTCGTGGCGGGCCAGCGGGATCTCGGGAGACCGTCCGGGGCCCTTCGGCTTCTGCGGACCTCGCACCTGCTCCTCCGGCAGATTGTCCTTGCGATACGGGGCGTCGTCTTTCAGACCGATCTCGAGCTTGTCCTTCCAGGTCATCCGAGACTCCTTCGGAAACGGGGAGCGCTCTGACTCGTCTGCAAAAGCGCGCACATTCGTCCCCAGCCAGCGGGTGACCGGTTTGCGACAGGTCGGGGTCCTCATGGGGTGAATTCTGTAATCTGATGACATCCTGGTCGGTCCGTACCCTTCTGCTGTCCGAGCCTGCGAGGCCGTGCACGAGGGATTTGTTCGGGGAATATCGAGAAATATTAGGGGAACTCAGGGCGGCCCTGGTACTGCGTTTGCGTTGCCCTGACAGAAGTGAACGAAGTGCGACGGCCTCCTCGCCGTGACGGTCCGGCTCTACCCACGCCCACCCGGCTCCTCTATCTCGCAGGCGCCTCGGCGGAGCGTGACGCCTCGACCCTGCAGCAGCTTTCCGCGCTGACGGGACAGGTGCAAGTGACGGCGGTCGGGACCGCGGCTGACGTGGAGCAGAAGATCCGGAGTGGCGGGTATCACGCCCTCGTTGTCTCCCACGCGTGGCCGCAGGCCGACACGCTGGCTCTCATCAGTTCCCTCCGCAAGTCGAACGCCCCAATTGCCATCGTTCCGGTCGTCACCGAGACCCAGCGCGATCTGTACGCGTCGGCGGTTGCCGTGGGTGCCGACGATGTGCTCATCCTGCTGGGCGGCACGCTCCTGCATCCGACCGAAACGCTGGTCCGTGTGCGGCAGAGCCGCTATCTCCCGGCGCATGAGGTGGAAGCCGTGCGCGCGGCGATCCGCGGGCAGCACGCGCCTCCGGCCCCGGCCGCCGGCAACCCGCCGTCGCGTCCCGATCACGTCCAGACGTCGGCCGAGCACCCGCCTGTTCGTCCGGCACCGACTTCCGGGACACCCTCACCGACGCCGGCAGCTGGAACGCCCGGTGCCGCGTTTCGTCCCGCCCCGCCCAGCGCTCCGTCGGCCGCGCAACCCAGGTCACCCTTCGCGCCCAGCGCCGCGCCCGCCGATCATGACGCCGTTCGACGCGATCTCGAACGCCGTCTGAACGAGGCCGAGGCGGAGACCGCATCGCGCCGTGAGGCGCACGCGTCACTCGTCGCTTCCAAGCTGGAACTGGAACGCGCGGTCCAGGCGCATGGCGCCGCGCGCGAGGCGTGGGAGCGTGATCGCGAGGAACTGCTCACGGAAGCGCGGGCCGCCGTCGCCGCGACCACCGTGGTCGAGTCGCGTCTCGAGGCTGCGCTTGCGGATGTGGAGCGCCTGTCGACGGCGCTGGCCGCTGCCGAGGCCGCGTGGGACGCTACGCGCCGTGAGTGGGAGGCCGGCCGCGATCGCGCACGCGGCGACCAGGAGACGGCGCTCGACCGTGAACGACAAGATCGACGCGATGCCGAGGCCGCCCACGCGTCCGAGCGGGCGGGCTGGGGGAATACACGCCAGGCCCTCGAGCAACGGCTCGAGGCGGCCGCGACGCTGGCCGCCTCGCGCGATCGCCTCGAACACGCCGTGGGCGCCGCGGAGACGGCGCTTCGGCAGGCCACCGAGGCGCACGGGGCCGAACGGCTCACCTGGGAAGCGGCCCGGCGGGATCTCGAGCGGCGCGCCGCGGACGGCGCGGCAGCCGCTGAGGCCCGCCATGCCGCCGAACGCGCGCTGGAGGAGGCGCGGACAGCGCTCCGGTCCGCTGATCAGGCACGAACAGCGGACCGCCAGGACTGGGCGCGCGAACGCGCGCAACTCGAGGCCCGCGCGCATGACATCGCGAGCGGCGCGCAGGGGGCGCTCGAGCGAGACATCCGCGCGCGCGAGGCGGAACTGGCGGCCGCCGCGTCGGCACTCGACACCGAGCGTGCCGCGGCCGCTGGCCTGCGCGAGCGGCTGACCTCGCAGCAGGCGGAACTGGACGTGCTGGCGCGCGCCCGCGATCAGCTGGAACAGGCCCTCGACGCCGCGCGAGCGGACGTGCGCCAGTTGAGCGAGGCGCGCGCGAACGAACAGGCCGAGACGAGTCGTCTCCGCGATCAGCTCGAGCAGGCGCTCGACTCTGCCCGCGCCGAGCTGCGGCGGCTGAGTGACGCACGCGCCGCCGATCTGGCTGACGCGACGGAGATGCGCCGGCAGCTCGAGCATGCGTTGGACGCTGCCCGGAACGACCTCCGGGAGACGGGCGAGTCTCGCGCCAGGGATCAGGCCGACGTTGCCCAGGCGCGCGATCGCGCCGATGCCCTGCAGGTCGAACTCGAGTCGGCCGTGAAGGCCCGGACCGAGATCGACGATCGGTTGCGGACGGCGCACGCGGATCTGCAGCAGGCGACCCAGACGCTCGCCGCGACCCGTGCCGCCGCCGAGGCGGCCCGTGAGGCCCTCGAGGCGAAGCTGTCCGAGACGGAATCAACCGCGCGTGCCGAGCGGTCCGATCGTGAACGGCGGATCGCCGCGCTCGGCACCGATCTGCAGCAGGCGATCGAGGCCGGCGCCGCGGATCGGCTGGCCCTCGATGTCGCCACGGAACAACTGCGGGCGCAGCGGGCGGAGATCGCCCAGATTGAAGCGGCGCGGACCGAAGCCGACGCGGTGCTGGCTCGTGTCCGTGCCGATCACGACGCCGCGCTCGCACGTGAGACCACTCTGCGCCAGGACGCGGACGCGGCCCGGAAGACGATCGACGCGCTGCGCTCGGAACTCACCACGACGCGCGACGCCTGGACACGCGCCGACCTGGGGCTGGCCGACGTCCGGGGCGAGCGCGATCGACTGGTCGCGACGCACGAACAGGCTATGGCGGAGGCGCACCGGGCGGCCGAGGCCCTCCGCGAGGAGGCCTCCCGCGCCTCGCGGACGGTCCGTGACCTCGAGGCCGCGCTGGTCGACCTGCGTGCCGATCGCCAGCGGCTCGCCGACGAACTGGCGACGGATCGGGTCGCGTGGACCACCGCCCGGCAGACATTCGAACGCCGGCTCGAGGACGCCGACCGGACGGCGAGCCTCGCGGCGCAGCTGCAGGAGACCGTTCGACGGGTGCAGGCCGAGGGTGATGAGGCGCGCGGCGCCCTCACGGCCGCGCAGGCGGCGGGCGAGGACCTGCGCCGCCAGCTGGAGTCGGCGCGTGGTGACTACGATTCGGCGAAGCGGCAACTCGCCGACCTCGAGCGAACGCGCGACGCCGTCCTCGAGAAACTCGACCGGACGGTGCGCGACCACGCCGGGGCGGCGGCCGCGTGGGACGAGCGCCGACGCGCGTTCGAGGCGGATCTGGCCGCGCTGCACGAGACCCGCGCCGCCGAGCGCATGGACTGGATGACCGCGCGCCTTGCGCTCGAGACCCGGCTCAGCCAGGCGGACGACGAACTGGACCGCCAGCGCGACGAGACCGAGACGCTGCGCGCGGAACTGGGCCGGGTTGCCGCCCGCTACGACCGGCTGTCGCGGAGTGAACTGTTCGGTTACGCGGTCACCACGCTCGATGGCTGGCTTGTGCACTGCAACGATGCGTTCGCACGGCTCCTGGGCTACGCGAACGCCCGCGAGGCGCTCGCGAGCGCCAGCGAACAGGCCTTCGGCGCCGACGGCAGCGACGTCATCAGCGTCGACAGCCTTGTCGACGGCCAGATTCGCTACCGGGACGCGGCGCTGACCCGCGTGGACGGCGAATCGGTCCGGGTGCTGCAGTCGGCGCTCCTCATCAGCGGCGGCGGACAGGACGCCCTGGTCGAACGCATCGTCCTCGACCTCAGCGACCGCACCGCCCTCGAGGAGCGGCTCCGCGAGGCGCAGCGGCTCGAGGCGCTGGGTCGGCTCGCGGCGGCCATGACGCCCGAACTCGAGGCCCTGGCCGCGGCGCTCGACAGCGGCATGCCCGCCCCGCTCGATACGCTCGACGAGCGCGCGGATGCGATGCCGGCGTCCGCGGCGCAGGAACTGCGGCAGTTGGTGGCGTTCACGCGCAAGCAGGCGCGGCCGGCGGCGCCGCTCGATGTCAACGACGTGTTGGAGCGTCTGTCGCCCATGCTCGCCAGGCTCGTCAGCTCCCACGTCGAGTTTGCGCTCCGGCTGGGTCCCACGGCCCTGATTGCGGCCGACGAAGAAGATTTCGAGCAGATGACCACGGCGCTGGTCGTCGCGGCGCGCGACCGCCTGACCGCGGGCGGGTCGTTGCTGATCGAGACCGGCATGATCGACGCGGGAGACACCGATCGGCGCCCCGAGGTGGGACATGGTTCCGGGTCGGGCGCGGTGCTGACCGTGACGGCAGCGGGCTACGGCGTTCAGCCCACCGATCCGACGGCGACGCTCGAGGCCGTGGTGGAACGGCTGGGCGGCGCCCTACACGTCAGCGGCGTCGCCGGACGGCGGGTGACGCTGCGGGTCGACCTGCCCAGAATCAGATAATCGGAAATGCTGAATTGAAGATCGCCGATCGCATCATTGAGAGTCTTCAGCCCCCAAACAGTTCTTTGTGTTCGGCGACCGCATCGTAGGGGAGGACCCGCAGGAGTTCTTCCAGGGTCGTCCGGCCGGCGCGCAGGCGCTCGTGCGCGTCGCGGGCCATGCTGAAGGTTGTCCGCATCGCGCTCGTCCGGACATCGTCGAAGGCCGCCCGGCGGGTGATGAGCATCTGGTCGGCTTCGTCCGGCACCCAGAGGTCGGCGACGATCATTCGGCCTGAGTAGCCCGTGAACCGGCACGCCCCGCAGCCGGCCCCTCGATAGAACATCAGATCCGACGGCACCGTTTTGAAGAACTCGTCGAGCAGCTTCTGGCTCGGCATGTCTTCCTGCCGGCACTGCGTACACACTTTTCGAACCAGCCGTTGGGAGAGCACGCCAATCAGCGAGGACGCGATGAGCGACGACTCAATCCCGAGGTCGAGGAGCCGTGGCAGCGTCGCGATCGCGCTGTTGGTGTGCAGCGTGCTCAGAAGCAGGTGGCCCGTTTGCGCCGCGCGAAAGGCCATCTCGGCCGTCTCCTGGTCGCGAACCTCGCCGACCATGATGACTTCCGGGTCGTGACGCAGGAACGACCGCAGGTACGCCGCGAACGTGTTGCCGACCGCGACGTTGACTTCGCACTGGCTGAGCTCGTCGTACACGTACTCGACCGGGTCCTCGGCGGTCAGGATTCGGACCTCCGGTTTGTGCAGGCGCATCAGACAGGCGTACATCGTCGTCGATTTGCCGGAGCCGGTGGGTCCCGTCACCAGAAAGATCCCGGTCGTCCGGTCCAGGAGATGGTCGAGCGTCGAGGCGACGGTCGGCGCCAGATCGATCTGCATGATCCCGCGCGGCGCGCGGGATCGATCGAGAATCCGGATGACGATGCTCTCGCCGAAGTGGCTCGGGACGACGGACACGCGGAGGTCGATGTGCACGGCCTTGCCCTGCCGGTCGACCGACACCTGGAAGCTGCCGTCCTGCGGCCGCCGCCGCTCCGCGATGTCGAGCTTGGCGAGGATCTTCACACGCGACAGAATCTCGCGCATCATCTTGTCGAAGAATTCGTGCAGCAGGCCGAAGTTGGGCTGCTGAAGAACGCCGTCCACGCGGAACCGGACGTGAAACCCCGACGGCAGCATCTCGAGATGGATGTCGCTGCAGTGGCTTTCCAGGGCGCGAGCCAGGATGGCCCGGAACAACTCGTCGGCCCGCTGGCTCTGCTCGGCGTCGATCGGCCCGTTGGCGGCGAGCGTCGCCTCCAGCCCGTTATCCACCGTGGAGATGGCTTCGGCGCCGATCGCGGTGGGCATTTCGGCCTGCTCGTCGTACAGCCGGCGGAACGCACGCTGGATGGCCTTGGTCGACGAGGTCACCACCATCACCGCAAACGACGTCAGGCGGGTCAGCTCCTCGACGACGGAGTGCGCCGTCGGATCGTCCATCGCGACCGTCAGCGTCCGCCCGAGCTGCGCGACGGGCAGCAGGTTGTGGCGGCGCGCGTAGTTCTTGTTGATCAGTCGCGCCAGGTTGCGATCGATGACGATCTTGTCGAGGTCGAGATACGGGACGTTGAGCTGCAGGCTCAGAGCCTGCCGCATCGTTTCGTCCGAGACGTAATTGAGCTTGACCAGGACCTGGCCGAGCGGAAGCTTCAGGATCGACTGCTGGGCGAGGGCATGGGTGAGCTGCGCATCGGTGATGGCCCCGCTCGTCCGCAGGAGGTCGCCGAGGCGCGAACGATGGGGTGCGGCGTCGGCCGGGGCTTTCTCCGGTGCGCGGGCGGTCTTGGTAGCGGACATCGTCGGGGCTTTGACCGAGGCGCTGCCGGGACCGTGCCCCTTCGGGCGCCCGGGCACGCGTCGGTTGAGAGATCTATCGGCCGGAACCCGGGGAATCTTCACGGCCAGACCCTCGGCCGCCCAGCGGGCCGGTGGTCAGCGGTACAGCAGGTATTTGGCCCGCAGAAGCCGCCAGCGGGCCTCGGCGCCCGACCAGGAGGTCGCAATCGCGGCAGGGTCCTCGCCGGCCTTGAGGCGGGCCACCCCGTCGGCGGAGCCGAACAGCCGGGCCGCGGCGTCAATCTCGAGCTGTTCCGGGAACAGGCGGAGGAGCGCCGAGGCCAGTTCGACACCCACCCGGACGGGCCGCACGGCGGCCCGGTCCGTGACGACGATGAACACCCCCTGGCAGAGCTGGTTGGAGAACTTGCTCGAGGTGGGCGTAAACGTGACCGGGTAGAACCGGACGCCGGGAATCGCCCGCGCGTTCAGCGCGTCAGCCAGCCGTCCGCCGTCGATCCAAGGGGCGCCCACATGCTCGAACGGGGTATCGGTGCCCCGTCCCACCGAGAGGTTCGTGCTCTCGAAGGCGCCGATGCCCGGGTACAGCGTGGCGGCATAGAGGGTGCGCATGTTGGGCGAGGGATTGATCCACCAGAGCCCCGTGTCGTCGTGCCAGTCGTCGCGCTGCCAGTTGCGCATGGCGATCACGGTCAGATCCGCGCCGATCTTCCGTTCAGCATCGAACAGCCGAGCCAGCTCGCCCATCGTCAATCCGTGGCGGATCGGCATCTGCGGTAGATAGCCGGTGAACCCAACGGCCGACTCGTCGAGCGAAGGCCCCTCAATCTGGACGCCTCCAATGGGATTGGGCCGATCGAGCACGAACACCTTGATCTTGCGCGCCGCCGCCTCTTCCATGACGTACGCCATCGTCGTCATGTAGGTGTAGAAGCGCGTGCCGATGTCCTGAAGATCGATCACGATCGCGTCGAGGCCCGCCAGCATCTCCGCCGTGGGACGCCTCGTCGTTCCGTACAGCGAGTGAATGGGGAGGCCGGTGTTGTCGTCGCGTGTCGACGGCACGGCCGAGTCGAGAATGCCGCGAATGCCGTGTTCGGGACTGAAGAGAGCCGCAAGCATGACGCCCGGAGCCTTGGCGAGCAGGTCGATGGTGGCGGTGCGGTCCCGCGCGATACCGGTGTGGTTCGTCACGAGCCCGACGCGCAGGCCCCGCAGGGGCGCGAAGCCCTCGGCGCGCAACACGTCGATGCCCAGGGCGACCGGATCCCGGGGCGGGGCGAGCCCGGCTCCCGTTGAGGGCGGCAGCCCGCGTCGGGTCCATGCCGCACTCGCGAGCACCTCGTCCGGTACATCGGTCAGTGCCGACGCCACGATGGTCGCGATCTTTGCCCGCACCGGCGTGACGTTGCCCCGGCCGTTGGGATGAACGCGGTTCGACATGAACACAACGAACACCTTCGTGGCCGGATCGATCCAGATCGACGGTCCCGTGAAGCCGGTGTGCCC
>CAZFAT010000259.1:0-8887 GCA_964517075.1 uncultured Solibacteraceae bacterium | reverse complement strand
TCGACGGCGAACGGACGATCGGCCTCATCGATGGTGCCCTCAATGTCGTCCACCGTCCGCTCGATCAGCCGAACGTCCTCGCCAACCAGGACATGGACGGAGTCCAGGTCGCGTTTCGCAATGCGCTGACGAAGGGAAAGGAGAGAAAGCGCGGGCATCAATGAAGCGATCGAAAGATCATCAATACAGAATTCAGAATGCTTCGAAGATCGACGTCACCACTGTTCGTGCGAAGCTTCGCGACAGACGGTCCAGCGCCGTCGTGTCCTGACGGAACAGCGCGTTTGGATCGGTCGCGGTCGTCCCCGTGGTGATGGCGTACTCGTCGCGCGCGACGAAGGACGGATTCGACCAGATCACCTGATCGCGCCGGACGTCGCGAAACTCAATGGCAGCGGTGACGATGACCTGGTAGCGCTGGCCCTGGCCTTCAGGGGTGAACGCAACGGGCTGGAAGATGACGCTCGTGACGCGGCCGGTCAGCACGGCATCCACGCCCGTCCCCTCGGGCCGGACCACGTAGCGGCCCTTGCCCTGGAACTCGGTGCGCAGCGCGCGCGTGAGAACACCGTCAATCTCCGGCTCGGGGGACTGGTTCACCAGGTCGGGGATGCCAATGGTACGGATGTCCGCCGGCAGCGTGTTGCCGCGTCCCGCGAGCGCATAGCCGCAGGCGGAGGCCGACACGAGTGCCGCCATGAGCACCATCAGCGGCCACGTCTGCCGCCACGGGTGTTCGGACGGGGCCTTGGCCGTCACTTCACACCTCTGGCTTCTCATTTCGAACTTTCCACGACCTATGCTTTCGCGGGCCGCACCACGATGTTCACCAGCCGGCGGTTCGCGACCACGACCTTCACGACGGTCATCCCGACCAGATACGCGGCCACCTGAGGCGACGAACGGGCGGCCGCTTCGATGTCAGCGTCGGACGCATCCGCGGGGACCATCACCCGCGCGCGCACCTTGCCGTTGACCTGCACGGGAATCTCGACTTCGTCTTCGCGCGCGGCCTCGGCGTCGAACGTCGGCCACGACGCAGCGGCGAGGCCGCCCTCATGCCCGAGCCGCTCCCACAGCTCCTCGGCGAGGTGCGGTGTGAAGGGCGACAGCAGCAGGACGAGCGCTTCGACGGCTTCGCGCAGCACCGCGGCGGTTTCGGGCCGGCTGATGGCGGCCGGCGGCTCTCCGTCCCGGCCGGCGGGACGCACGCCACGGACCTCCGCGAAGGCATAGAGCTCGTTGACCAGTTCCATGACCGCGGACACGGCCGTGTTGAGGTGGATCCTCGGATCGATATCTCGCGTGACCCGCTGGATGGTGGCGTGCGTGCGCTGCCGGAGCGCGCGCTCCCCGGCGTCCGGCGACCGCCTCGCCGGCGACCGCGCCCCTTCGAGCGCCGGCAACAGGTGATCCACGAGGCGCCAGACGCGTCCGAGGAAGCGGTACGCGCCCTCGAGCCCCGAATCCGTCCACTCGACGTCCTTCTCGGGCGGCGCCACGAACATCACGTAGAGGCGCAGCGCGTCGGCGCCGTATTTCGCAATCATGTCGTCCGGATCGACGACATTGCCCTTGGACTTGGACATGACCGCGCCATGGCGCAACACCATGCCCTGCGTGAGCAGACGCGTGAACGGCTCGTCGAGGGACACGAGGCCGACGTCGCGAAAGACGCGGCTGAAGAACCGCGAGTAGATGAGGTGCAGGATCGCGTGCTCGACGCCGCCGACGTAGAAATCCACGGGCGCCCAGTACTCGACCTTGCGGGGCGTGAACGGCATCGTGTCGTTCGCCGGATCGCAGAAGCGGTAGTAGTACCAGGACGAGTCGACGAACGTGTCCATGGTGTCCGTCTCGCGCCGCGCCGGGCGGCCGCACGTCGGACACGTCGTCTGCACGAACGCCGGGACGCTGGCGAGCGGCGAATCGCCGCGGCCCGTGAACTCCACGACGTCGGGCAGGACGACCGGTAGATCGGCATCGGGCACGGGCACCGTCCCGCACGTGTCGCAGTACACGATCGGAATCGGCGTGCCCCAGTAGCGCTGCCGCGAGATGCCCCAGTCCTTCAGGCGGAACTGCACGGTCGCGTCGCCCTGGCCGCGGGCGGCCGCGTCAGCGGTCATCCGCCGGCGCGCCTCGGCGGACGGCAGGCCCGAGTAGGGACCGGAATCCGCCAGTGTGCCGTCCTCCTCCCAGGCCGCCTCGAGCACACCGCCCGCCAGGTGCAGTCCGTCCGGGTGCACCACGGTCACGATGGGAAGATCGAACTTGCGCGCGAACTCGAAGTCGCGCTGATCGTGCGCGGGCACGGCCATCACCGCACCGGTGCCGTACTCACCCAGCACGAAGTTCGCGATCCAGACCGGGACGGCCGTGTTCGTGAATGGATTGACGACGCGAGTGCCCGTGTCGAAGCCGTCCTTCTCCACCTCGCCGGTCAGCCGTGCCGTGCGATCCTGCGCGCGGAACGCGGCCACACGCGTGCGAAAGCCCGCCGGATCCGCCGACGCCGCGGCCAGGCGCTCGACGAGCGGGTGTTCGGGTGCGAGGAACACGGCCGTGGCGCCGAAGATCGTGTCGATGCGGGTCGTGAAGACCTCGATGGCCCCGGCGTCGCCGCCGATCGCCTCGCCCGCCCATGGAAATCTGACGCGCGCGCCCTCCGATCGTCCGATCCAGTTGCGCTGCATCGTGACGACCTTCTCGGGCCACTCGCCGAGCGTCGAGAGCGCGTCGTTCAGTTCCTCCGCATAGGCGGTGATGCGCAGGAACCACTGCTCGAGGTCCCGGAGCGTGACAGGCGTGCCGCAGCGCCAGCAGCCGCCGTCGATGACCTGCTCGTTGGCCAGGACCGTCTGGCAGCTCGCGCACCAGTTGACGCTCGACCGGCGGCGGTAGGCCAGCCCGCGCTGGAACATCCGCGTGAAGAGCCACTGGTTCCAGCGGTAGTAGTCCGGCAGACAGGTGGCGATCTCGCGTTCCCACGCGTAGCTGATGCCGAGCCGCTGGAGCTGGCCCTTCATGTGGGCGATGCTCCGGAGCGTCCACGCTTCGGGATGCACCTGGTTCTTGATCGCGGCGTTCTCGGCCGGCAGACCAAAGGCATCCCAGCCGAAGGGATGCAACACGTTCCGGCCGCGCATCCGCATCGTGCGCGCGATGATGTCGCCGATCATGTAGTTGCGCACATGCCCCACGTGCGCTTCGCCCGACGGATAGGCGAACATGGCCAGACAGTAGAACTTCGGCCGCGAGGGATCCTCGCTGACCTCGAACGCGCGCCCGTCGGTCCAGCGCCGCTGCCACTTTTTCTCGATGTCCTGGGGGCGATAGTCCACGGAAGCTGTTCTAACTTAGCACGTCGATCGCCGCCTCCAGGCACTCGCGAAGCGCGCCGAGGTGGTACCCGCCTTCGGTGACGAAGGCAATGCGCCGGCCGCAGAGGCCCCGCGCGGCCGCGTCCAGGACTTCGACCAGGCGGCGACAGCCGGCCGTGGTGACCTGCATGCTGGCGAGCGGATCCCGCTCGTGGATGTCGAAGCCCGCCGACACGAGGATGATGTCCGGGGCGAACCGTTCGAGCGCCGGCACGACCTGCGTCTCGTAGGCGCGGGCATAGGCGGCGTCCCCACTCCCGGCCTGAAGCGGGATGTTGAGCGTCGCGCCCCGACCGGCGCCTGTCCCCGTCTCACCGGCATCGCCGGTTCCCGGGTAAAAGTGGGCCTGATGGGTCGAGACGTAGAACACCGCCGGATCGGTATAGAAGATCGCCTGCGTCCCGTTACCGTGATGGACGTCGAAATCGACGATGGCGACGCGGGTGATGCCCTCGGCGCGCAACGCGGCCGCGGCAACGGCAATGTTGTTGTAGAGGCAGAACCCCATGGCGCGATCCGCTTCGGCATGGTGCCCGGGCGGCCGGACGAACGCGAACGTCGGCTGGCGCTCGTGCCATGCCGCACGCGCGGCCTCAATCGTGCCACCCGCCGCCAGCCGCGCAATCTCGACGGATTCGGGGCTCGTGAAGGTATCGGGATCGACCCGGGCGGCCAGTCCCTCGAGTGCGTCGATGTTGTCGACGTAAGCGGCCGCATGGACGCGCAGCAACTCCTCGCGCGTCACCGGCCTCGGCGCGCGCACATCCGCGACGCCCGCCGCGACGGCGTCGAACACCGCCGCGCGCGCGGGATCCTCCGGATGGCCTGGCGGCGGCGTGTGCTCCGCAAACCGGGGCGACGAGAACACAATCATCGCAACATCTCCAGCGCCTGGCGCTCCAGCCTGGCGAGCGCGCCCTCGAGGGCGACGCGCACCGTCTCAATCGTCGCCGATCCGATTCGCGTTGGTACTTCGACGGGCGGGCCGATCGCCACGGCCACCGTCGCCCCTGGCCTCGGGATTTGATGGCGATCCCAACTCCTGGCCGTCCAGAACGACGAGGCCTCGAGGTGACACGGAATGATGGGATTGCCGGTGGCACGCGCCAGCCAGGCGGCACCGGGCTGCGCCACGCGGGCGGGCCCCCGCGGGCCGTCCACGGTAAAGGCGGCGGGCCGGCCGGCGCGCATCTCGCGGCGCATCTCGGTCAGGGCGCGGGCGCCGCCGCGCGAGGTCGATCCGCGGGCGGTCCCGTACCCGAACCGCCGGATGATGCGCCCGATCCACTCGCCGTCGAAGTTCTCGCTCGTGATCACGATGATGTTGCGATCGCGCAGGTAGATCGTCCCGGCGAGGATGCGTCCGTGCCACAGCGCGTAGATGGGCTGACGGCCGCTGGCGCGGACGGCCTCGACGTGCTCGGCGCCCTGCTCGCGCCAATGCCACGTGCCGCCGAGCGCCTCAATCACCGGCATCCCGACCGCGCTGATCACACCCGCCTGCAGGCGGCGTCGGATCGGCAGCGTCACATCCCCTCGTAGTGCGGGCCGTCGCCCCCTTCGGGCGCGACCCAGTCCACGATCTGATACGGGTCGAGAATGTCGCACGTCTTGCAGTGGACGCAGTTCGAGGCGTTGATCTGCAGCCGCTTCGCTCCGGCGCCATCGTCCACCATCTCGTAGACCGCGGCCGGACAGTAGCGCGTGCAGGGGTTGCCGTACTCGACGCGGCAGCGCGTGCGGCAGATGTCGGTGTCGTGGACGATGAGGTGCGAGGGTTGGTCCTCGCGGTGCCGGGTCCCGGAGTGATGCACGTTGGTCAGCCGGTCAAAGGTCACGCGCCGATCGATCGTGACGTGATGCACCGGCGCATCGGGCGGCGGCGCGTCTGCGCCATAGTAATCCGCCCGCCTGGCCATCCGCTCGTGGCCGGCCCGGGACGGCAGCGGATCGACGAACCACCAGCCGCGGCTGACGAGCGACCAGGCCGAAAACGCCAGACCGGCGGCCAGGCCGCGCTCGAACGCCTGGCGGACATTCCGGACGGGAAACAACTCACGCTTGACCGGGCCGCTCTCGAGGGCCGCCTGATACCCGGCCAGCCCCTCGCTCGACACGTCGCCCGCACGAACGGCTGTGAACGCACTGTCGGCCGCGAGCATACCGGTGCGCAGGGCAAGATGAATGCCCTTGAGCCGCGAGCCGTTGACGAACCCGCCGGCGTCTCCGGCCAGCAAGGCTCCCGGCATGTGCAGCCGCGGAATCGCGTGCCACCCTCCCTCGGGCAGGGCCTTGGCGCCGTAACGGACCCTCTGACCGCCCGCCAGCACCGAGGCGAAGAAGGGGTGCTGTTTCAGTCGCTGGAAGGCCACGTGCGGATCGAACATGGGATCGCGATAGTCGAGACCGGTCACGAATCCGAGTGAGACGACGCCGCCAGGCATCGCGTAGAGAAACGCGCCGCCAAACTCTTCCGCGCGCAGGGGATATCCCAGCGTGTGGACCACCGTCCCTGCCGCGAGCCGATCGGCGGGAAGCTCCCACAGTTCCTTGAGGCCGAGCGCGTAGAGCTGGGGCTGGCGTCCGGCGTCGAGATCGAACCGGCGGATCAACTGCTTCGTCAGATTGCCGCGGACCCCGTCGCACACGATGGTGACTTTCGCTCGAATCTCGACGCCCGGCTCGAAGTTGGCCTTGGGCCGGCCCTGACGATCGAGGCCGCGATCCGACGTGCGCACGCCGGCTACGGCCTGTCCCTCGTAGAGCGCCTCGGCCGCGCCAAAGCCCGTGATGACGTCAATGCCCGCGGCCTCGACGCGCGCCGCCAGCCATTTAGCCAGCGCGTTCAGTGACACGATGCAGTTGCCGTGATTGGAGAGCGGCGGCGGGACCAGCGGAAAGCGCCAGTGGCTCCTGGCCGTCAGAAAGTGCACGGCCTCCGTCCCGACGTCGGCGGCGATCGGCGCTCCCGCCTCACGGAAATCCGGCACCAGTTCGGCGAGCGCCGACGGATCCAGCACCGCACCCGAGAGCAGGTGCCCGCCCACATCGCGCGCCTTCTCGATGACGGCCACGCGCAGCGCCGCGCCGCCAGTCGTCTGCGGGAGTTGCGCGAGCCGCAGCGCCGCGGCCAGACCCGCCGGCCCCGCGCCAACGATCAGGACATCGAACTCGATGCGCTCGCGCTCGGGCACGGCTGAAATGATACGCGCAGTACTGCCTCCATTCTTGTCCCCACCGTGTGTTAGTACTGATCAATTCAATGTCCACTGACCTCGCGGCCCCGGAGACAGCGACCGGTCTCGAGTGGGCGCACCCGGTGGTGCGCGACTGGTTCCTCGAGCGGTTCGGGAGCCCGACCGAACCGCAACGCCTGGGCTGGCCGCACGTGCTGGCCGGTCGCAGCACGCTCATCTCCGCGCCCACCGGGTCAGGCAAGACGCTCGCGGCCTTCTTCGCATGCATCGACCACCTCGTGCGCGAGGCCGTCGCGGGCCGGCTGACCGACCGGACGCACGTGGTGTACGTCTCGCCGCTGAAGGCGCTCGGCAACGACATCCAGCGCAACCTCGACGGTCCACTCGCGGAGATCGTACAGCTCGCCCGCGCGCGCGGCCATGATCTTCCCGACATCCGGACGGCCGTGCGCACGGGCGATACGCTCGTGCCGGCCCGGCGGCGGATGCTGCAGCAGCCGCCGCACATCCTGGTCACGACGCCCGAGTCGCTCTACATTCTGCTGACGGCCGACCGGAGCCGGGCCATCCTGCGCGACGTCACGACGGTCATCGTGGACGAGATCCACGCGGTCGCCGACGACAAGCGCGGCTCCCATCTGGCGCTCTCGCTCGAGCGGCTGGACCGGCTGGCGGCCTCACCGGTGACCCGGATTGGCCTGTCCGCCACGCAGAAGCCCATCGAGACCATCGCCGCGTTTCTCGCCGGCGGCGCCAGCGAACCGCCCGTCATCGTGGAGGTGCCGCCACGCCGTGCGCTGGACGTCGCCGTCGAGGTTCCCCCAAGCGAGCTCGGTCCGGTCGCGTCGACCGAGATGTGGGCCGAGGTCTACGACCGGATCGCCGCGCTGGTGCGCCAGCACCGGTCCACGCTCGTCTTCGTGAACACCCGTCGTCTCGCCGAGCGGGTCTCGCATCATCTCGCCGAGCGGCTCGGCCACGAGGCCGTGGCGGCGCATCACGGCAGCCTGTCGCGTCGCATCCGCCTCGACGCCGAGCGTCGGCTCAAAGCCGGCGAGCTGCAGGTGCTCGTCGCCACGGCATCGCTCGAATTGGGGATCGACGTCGGCTCGATCGATCTCGTCTGCCACGTCGGATCGCCGCGATCCATCGCCGTCGCCCTGCAGCGCATCGGACGCGCGGGACACTGGCGGGGCGCCGTGCCCAAGGGGCGGATCTTCGCAATGACCCGCGACGCGCTGGTCGAGTGTGCCGCCCTGGTCCTGGCCATCCGGCGCGGGGAACTCGACCGCATTCTCGTGCCGGACGCACCACTCGACATCCTGGCGCAGCAGATTGTCGCCATGTGCGCCGCCGAGGACTGGAGCGAGGACGAGTTGTTCGACACCGTCCGGCGTGCGTATCCGTATCGCCGTCTGTCGCGCGCGGAGTTCGACGAGGTCGTGACGATGCTGTCCGAGGGCATCGCCGCGCGTCGGGGCCGTTACGCCGCGTATCTGCACCGCGATCTCGTGAACGGCCGGCTGCGCGGGCGCCGCGGCGCCCGACTCGCGGCGATCACCAGCGGCGGCGCCATCCCGGAAACCGGCCTCTTCACCGTTCTCGCGCAGCCCGACGACGTCGTGGTGGGTACGGTGGATGAGGACTTCGCGGTCGAGAGCATGGCCGGCGACATCATGCTCCTGGGCAACACGTCGTGGCGCATCCGGCGCGTGCTCACCACCGGCCGTGTCCTGGTCGAGGACGCGCACGGCGCCGCGCCCACCATTCCCTTCTGGCGCGGTGAAGCGCCGGCGCGGACGGCCGAGCTGTCGCACCTCGTCGCCGAAGTGCGGCAGCAGGTGAGCGACCTCGCGCCAGACGCCGTCATGGGGGCCGCCGCGGCCGAGGCGGAAAGCGTCACGGCCGCCGTCGCCTGGCTCATGGACGAATGCCGCCTCGATTCGAGCGGCGCCCAGCAACTCGTGGAATTCGTGATCGCGGGGCGGACTATCCTGGGTGCGGTGCCGACCAGCGACACCGTCGTTGCCGAACGTTTTTTCGACGAAGGCGGCGGGATGCAGCTCCTGATTCACGCGCCGTTCGGCGCCCGCATCAACAAGGCGTGGGGACTGGCCCTGCGCAAGCGCTTCTGCCGGTCGTTCAACTTCGAGCTGCAGGCGGCGGCGACGGACAACGGCATCAACATCGCGCTGGCCGAACAGCACAGCTTCCCGCTCGCGGACGTCTTTGGTTTTCTCCGGCCCGCCACGGTGCGCGAGGTGCTGGAACAGGCCGCGCTGCCCTCCCCTATCTTCGGCACTCGAT
>CAZFAT010000258.1:0-3651 GCA_964517075.1 uncultured Solibacteraceae bacterium | reverse complement strand
TCGCGTGGTAGCCGCAGCGTACCGAGCGGCTGCTTCAGCGGCGCAGACAGACGTACCAATCCCGACGATGAGGTGACGTCGTGGCTGGGCCTCCAGTCGCGGCGCTCGAAAAGTGAGTGAACGTGAGGGAAGGCGTGAAGTGAATCGTCGCCCGGAGGAACGCCACCGCCGGGGTCATTCACCGGCGGAGGCTTCATTCCCCCAATGATTCGATATCGCCCAGGTCTCTGGCTCGTCCCGTCGCGCGCTTGTTCCGGATGAATGCCTCGCGGCCGACGACGTCCACGTCGATCGGTCCGAAGGGAGCGCGGACGCGGCTCGGCCAGGCGTCCTCGAAGGTGAGGCCGGTGAGGTCGGTCAAGATATCGATGCGCGTTGGAGCCAGGCCCATCTGGAAGACGATGCCAGGTCTGGCGAAGTCAGCCTCGGTGACGTGCGTCAGGGGTGCGCCGAACTGGACCAGGGCCTGCACGATCCGAGGCGCGTTCTCGGGTGTGGCATCCACCCAGACGTCGAGATCGCCCGTGGCTCGTGGACGGCCGTGCACGCCAAGTGCGTAGGCGCCGACGATCAGGAACCGCACGTTATGGTCGACGAACGCGCGCAACAGATCGACAAAGTCCTGGTTCATCGGGGAACTCACCGCGAAGGCGCCACTGGGCCTCGCTGAGCTTCCACACCTGCAGCACGCGAACCTCGACAGGCAGGGCCGCCCAGAACGCCGGATCGTCGCGATCATGGGCGTCGGTGGACGGGAAGACGCGGACGTCTACGCGCGCCCGCCGATCGGAAGGGGAGGACACCAGTCGATTATCGCTTATCGGACGTCAGACCCGGCGACGCGAAGCGCGCCCGCCGGGGGGCCGATGCGGTCGCGCCCGACTGGCTCGATCGCCACACGGTCTTCTGCGAGCGGGCCGCCCGTCGAGTTCCTGACGAAGGCACTCGGCCTGCGCTGGTAGCGCTCGAGGGCGCCGAGACCGCGCGTCAAGCAAGCAGCAACGGTCGTAGATCACTCGGCTCGCATCGCGATAACAGGGTCGACCCTGGCGGCACGCCGAGCCGGCACGATTGCAGCGAGGAGACCGGAGGTGGCCAGCACCACGCAGACTCCGGCGAAGACCATCGGGTCGCGCGTGTCGACCTGGAAGAGGAAGCCCTCGACCAGTGGAGATGCGGTCGTCGTCCCTATCAGTCCGATCGCCAGGCCGGCGATCAAACATGTCGCCGACCGTCCGAGGACAGAGCGGAGGATGGCCGCCGGCACCGCGCCGAGTGCCATCCGGATTCCGATCTCGCGCACGCGCTGGGCGACGACGTGCGCCATCACGCCGTACATGCCGACGCCGGCAATCAACAGACCGATGAGGCCGAACAGGGCCATCAGCAGCATGGTGAACCGGCGTTGGGCCACCAGGCCGCCCAGGTATTGATCGAGTGTCTGGATCTGCGGGAGCGGCACGTCCGGAAACCCGGACCAGATGGCGTCCTTGACCGCAGGCAGTACGGCCGCCGTATTCACCGAGCGAAGCACCAGCGTGGCACCCACCGATCGACCCTGGCCAATTGGCACATAGCCTTGGCGCCGCCAGTTGCTCTCGGGACCATCGGAGCGAATGTTGCCGACGACCCCCACGACGCGCCGCGTACCGAGAAACTGCACCGTCCTGCCGATCGGATCCACGGCGCCGAAGTGCCGGTCCGCCGCGGCGCGGTTGATGATGACGACGGGCTCCGTGCCCTGCCGATCCGCGACATCGAAGAACCGGCCGGACAGCAGCGGGACGCCGATCGTCGTGAAGTAGTGCGGAGAGACGTCATTGAAGTCGATGTCCTGTCCAGACGGCCCGCCGTTCGGATTCAGGAACTGGTCCGTAATCACATCGCCGCGGAATGGCAGCCCGCCACCGACAAGAGCCGCCCGCTCGACGCCTGGGATCGCCTGGATCTGCCCGAGGATGCCCAGCAGCCGGCCGGGGTTGTTCGTGCGGGCGTCCGCGGCGTTGTGCTGGCCGACAAACGGACGAATACGGACCGTGAGCACGCTGCGGTGCTGCACGCCGAGGTCAACGCTGGTGACTCGGGTAAAGCTGGTGAGGAACAGGCCCGCGCCAACAAGCAGCACCGACGCCAGCGCCACCTCGGCAATCACCAGGGTGCTGCCGAGTCGCTGATGGCGGACGCCCGCACTGGACCCTCGGCCGCGCTCGTTGAGCGCACCACGGACGGAAGGACGCGTGAAGAGGAGTGCCGGCGCCGTACCGAACGCCACACCAGTCAGAAGAGCCGTGAGCCCCACCGCGGTCAGAACGCGGAGGTCGATGGCGATTGACGCGACGCGTGGCACCTCGGCAGGGATGGCCGCGCGAAGTATCTCCACGCCGATCCAAGCCAGGAACAGTCCGGCCAGGGCTCCGGCGACCGATAGCAGGAGACTCTCGACGAGCAGTGCGCGCGCCAGCGCCCAGCGCGACGCTCCCAGTGCCGTGCGGACGGCCAGCTCCTGGCGGCGGCCCTCCGTGCGCACCATCATGAGGCTCGCCAGATTCACACAGGCGACGAGCAGGACGCCGGCGACGGCCGCGAGCAGCAAGTACATCCACGACCGGACGCCGCGGGCAAGGTATCCGCGAAGCGGCTCCACCGCGGCGACACGATCCTCGAACCAACTCGGTGTCGTGGCGGCCAGTCCAGCGGTGATCTGGTCCATGCGCGCCTGGGCCTGTTCGATGGACACGCCGTCGCGAAGCCGTCCAACGACCTGCAGGTAGTAGCCGTAGTCAGTGCCTCTGACCCGTTGATCGTCCGAAACGACGAACGGCACCCACGCGTCGATGGGACCGGCTCCGCCTTCGACGGGGAAGTCGAAGGACGGCGGCAGGACACCCACGACCTCGAACTCACCAAGTTGTCCGGGCAAGCGCGCGCCGATGACGTCGGGAGCCCGGCCGAACCGTCGCTGCCACAGACCGTGACTGATGACGGCAACCGCGTGCCGGCCCTGGACCTCGTTCTCAGCCGTGAAGAACCGCCCGGCGATCGGACGAGTTCGTAGGATTGAAAAGAACTCGGCGGTCACCTGCCGGGATCGGAGACTCTCCGGTTCGTTCCGGCCCTCACGTCTGAGCGGGATGCCGCCATAGGCCAGGGCCGCCAGGCCGGTGAAAACGTCCTGCCGGGCGCGCCAGTCGAGAAAGTTCTGCGGCGCCACCGGATTCCACGCAGTCACGGTGCTCTCCTGCAGGCGGCGTTCGAACACCGACACCAGCCGGTCGCTTTCCTCGAAGGGCAACGGCCGGAACATCACGCCATCGACGATGGAGAAGATTGCGGTGGATGCGCCGAGGCTCAGGCTCAGGAGGACGAGCGCGACACCGGAAAATCCTGGTGTCCGCCAGAGGGCTCGAGCCGCGTGCCGCAAGTCACGCCGAAGCGCGTCGACCCACACCGTCCGCACATCCCGCACAGCCTCGGTCGTCTGCACCACGCCGCCAAGATCGCGCAGCGCGGCGCGGCGCGCCTCGGCCGGCGTCATGCCGCGCGCGACGTTGGCGGCGGTTTCCTGTTCGACGTGATACGCGAGTTCCTCGCCGGCCTCCACACTGGCGCGGCGCCGTCTCGCGATCTCCCGGCAGTACGCGAGAAGCTGGC
>CAZFAT010000257.1:0-19076 GCA_964517075.1 uncultured Solibacteraceae bacterium | reverse complement strand
TCACGAATCCCAACGCGGAGAGCGACACGCCGCAGCGGACGATCACGTTCACGACCAACGGGCAGTCCGGGGCGGCGAACCAGAACCTGACCGACGGGGCGGCGAACGTGAACCTGTGGCTGCCGAATCACAATGCGTATGTGGCGCCGGCCGAGACGATCGAGACGGTGAACATCGCGACGAGCAGCATGAGCGCCGAGCAGGGCAACGCGGCGGGCGCGGCCATCACGGTGACGACCAAGTCGGGGACCAACACCTTCAAGGGGTCGGCCTTCGAACTGCACACCAACAGCAGCATCAATGCGGACCGGTTCAACTTCTCGGGCACGGCGACGCCCCCGCCCGACATCACGCGGAACACGTTTGGCGGGACGACCGGGGGACCGGTCCTGCGCAACCGGCTGTTCTTCTTTGGCTCGTATGAGGGCTACTACAGCCACACGGAGAGCACGAACTTCTTCCGCGTGCCGGACGAGCGGGCACGCAATGGCGACTTCAGCCACTTCTTCAACAGCAACGGCACGCTGCAGCGCATCGGGGACCCGTTCACGGGCGTGCGGGCGTACACGGGGAGCAACAACAACCACACCCGCGAGCAGCTGAACTACACGGGGCCGCCGGCGTGTGCGACGTGCGCGACGGGGCTCAACGTCATGGACCCGGCGCGGATCGACCCGATCGCGAAGCGCATTCTCGCGATGATGCCGCTGCCCATTCACGACGGCACGGGCGCGGGGGGCTTCAGCAGCAACTGGAGCCGGCGGCAGACGACCGACACGCGGCGGAACAACTTCGACGCGAAGGTGAACCTGAATCGGACGAACGCGCATCAGATGTGGTTCAAGCTGAGCTACATGTATGCGGACGTGCCCGACCTGTGGACGTTCCCGTCGCCGGAAGTGGGCGCCACGACGACCCGGATCTACCAGCCGACGTTCGGGCAGACCTGGGTGTTGAGTCCGACGCTGACGTTCGACGCCACGTTGGGCGTGTCGATCATGGACCAGGAAGCCTTCGCGGGTGACTTCCCGCTGGGCATGGTCGGGACCGACGTGCTGGGCATTCCCGGCACCAACGCGCAGAACCGGACCGACGTGCCGCGCGCGCACCTCTACGCGGGCATCCCGAACATCCAGACCGGGTTCCAGACCATCGGCACCTCGGCCAACTGGACACCGCAGAACCGCAACGAGAAGACGATCTCGTTGACGGCCAACCTGACGAAGTTCGCGGGCCGGCATGAGTTCCGCGGCGGCTACAACCTGTTCCGGAGCAAGCTGGACCACTGGCAGCCGGAACGGCAGAACCCGCGCGGCAGCTTCGTGATGGCCACCAACGCGACCCGGATGCGGAACATCACGGGCCAGACCTCGGCGAACTTCTATAACCAGTACGCGGCGATGATGTTCGGCCTGGTCCGTGACATGGGCAAGAGCATCCAGAACGAGGTGTTCAGCGTCTACGAGTGGACGCACGCCCTGTTCCTCCGCGACCGGTGGAACGTGACGCAGAAGCTGACGTTCGACCTGGGCCTGCGCTACGAGGTCTATCCGGTGCTGCGGCGCGCGTCGCGCGGCATGGAGATGCTCGACCTCGACACGCTCGAGATCGTGATTGGCGGCCGCGGGCCGGACAATCCGGCGACGGTGCTCGACGAGGGCTCCGAGACGCTGGGCGTGACGGCCGAGAAGGACCTCATCTCGCCGCGCTTCGGGGCAATCTATCGCCTGAACGACAAGACGGTGACCCGCGCAGGGTACGCGCTGGCGTTCAGCGGGGAGAACTTCACGCGGCCGTTCCGCGGGGATGCGAGCTTCCCGGGCGCGATGAACAACGCCTACAACGTGCTGACCGACGGCAACCAGAACTGGGGCTGGCGGAACACGCTGGCCGAGGGCATTCCCTTCATCGAGTTGCCGTCGAACGACCTGGTCCGGCAGCCGTTGCCGCTCAACGCGGCCAACACGCGGACGATGGTGCCCGAGACGGTCATCCGGCCGCGCATCCACTCGTGGAACTTCGCCCTCGAGCGTCAGTTGCCCTACTCGATGTCGGTCGACGTGGCCTACGTCGGCAACCGCAGCGACGGCCAGTGGGCGGACATCAACCAGAACGCGAGCACGGTGCTGGGGCCGGCCTGCGCGGTCAATCCCAATGATCCGTCGGACATCACCTGCCCCTCGCAGACGATCAACGGCGTGGCGGGGTTGAACAACCTCCGGCCGTATGTGAGCCGGCTGGATGAGAACGGCACTCGCGTGGCGACGATCAATCCGGCCACGGGGCAGCCGTTTCCGAACCCGCTGAACATCCAGGTGTTCAACGCCTATACGGGCTTCAACAAGGTGCGCTACAACTCGCTGCAGGTCTCGATGCGCCGGCCGTTCCGGCAGGGGCTGCAGTTGACCGGGGCCTACACCCTGGCCAAGCAGAAGAACTTCAACCGGAGCTACACGATTCCGGAGTTCGACGACCGGAACTGGCGGCCCGGCGGGCGGACGCACGTCTTCAGCTCGTCGTTCGTCTACCTGCTGCCGTGGCAGACGGGCCGCGGTTCGAGCGGCATCCTGAAGGCGATCGTCAACGACTGGCAGGTCAACGGGATCTTCCAGGTCTACAGCGGCTCGCGCTTCACGGTGAGCGGCGACGCTGAGGAGATGAACTCGCAAGGCATCTCGCAGACGGCCGACCTCGTGGGGCCGGTCGTGAAGCTGGGGCATATCGGCGATCCGCCGCAGCCGGGACCGGATGGTGCGTTCGGCACGAGCGACGACATCGCCGGCTGTCTGCTGTGCGACAACCCCGGGCCCTATTTCGACCCGTACGCGTGGGCGCAGCCCACGGGGCGGCGGCTGGGCACCTCGACGCTGAACCAGTTCACCGGACCGGGCGCGACCAACCTCGACATGTCGGTCTTCCGCGCGGTGCCGCTGGGCGGCAACCGCCGGTTGGAAATTCGAGTCGAGGCCAACAACGTGCTCAATTCGGTGAAGTATGACAACCCGAATGGGGGCCTGAACTTCGACACGTTCCTCACCAACCCGGACGGCACCCGGACGATCGACAATCCGGACTTCCTGGTGGTCGACGGGTTTGCCAACAACTACATCTCACGGCAGGTGCGCATCGGCTTGCGCTTCAGCTACTAACGCCTGGGCGGTACACACACCGGCCCCGTCGTGCCTCCGCGCACGGCGGGGCCGTTTTTTTGCGGTGCCCTCCTGCGTCCGGGCAGCCGAGGCGGCCACCTAACCGCCGTCAGGACGCGTACTTAGCCAGATGTCTGTCATGGCGAAAGCGAAGCGAATCGCTGCAAAGTCCTTCATTTGCACGTGTTTCCGTTGATTCGGCTGTGCAAAATCAGATAGAATGGACGGCAGCGGTCCGCACCAAGCACGCCAGCCTGTAATTAGTTCGCTTCAGTCGGGGGACTCGTGGCATTCGAAATCGGCGACAAGGTCATCTACCCAAACCATGGTCTGGGCATCATCGAGCGGATCGAAACCAAGACCATCATGGGGACGACCTGTGGGTTCTATCAGCTTCGCATGGCGAACGAGACCACGGTGTTCGTGCCGGTCGACAATGTCGATGGCGTCGGGCTGCGGCGTGCCGTCACGGACGCCGAAGTCGAACGGCTGTTCGGGTTGCTCAGCGACGGCAAGATTGAGAGTCATCAGAACTGGAAAGGCCGGTTCAAGGACAATTCAGACCGGATGCGCACCGGGTCCATCTACGACGTGGTCGAGGTGCTGAAGAGCCTGACGTTCCTCAGCAAGTCGAAGAGTCTGTCCTTCCGCGAGAAGCGGATGCTCGACCGCGCGAAGTTCCTCGTCGTGTCGGAGATCACCGAAGTCCTCAGCGAGAAGACCCCCCAGGTCGAGGTCAAGGTGGATCAGTTGCTCGAGCGCTGCTTCGCGGTGAAGGCCCGCAACGCCGCGCGCGCCAAGGCCGCCGGCGCCACACGGACCAAGCGTCCGACGGTGCGGGTCGCGCCGAGGCGGGCCGCCCGAGCGTCCTGACGACGACCTCTTCGTCACGTCCTGTCTCGCGGATCGCCGTCCTCGTGGCGGCGATCCGCACCATCGCTGCCTGCACGGTCGTCGCCCTCTACGTCCTGCTCGCCGGTCCCCCCATTCTGTTCTGGACGCTTCTGTCGCGCCGTCCTGGTCTGCTGTACGCGGCCGGTGGTTTCGGCGTGCGGGCGGGCTTCGCGCTGGCGGGCATTCGTCTCGAGGTGCACGGCTACGAGCACCTCCAGTCGCGTGGCGCGGTCTACGCGTGCAATCACAGCAGCAACGTCGAGGCCCCGGCGGTCTTCCTGGCGCTGCGGCCGCTGTTTCCGCGGCTGCGCGTCCTCTACAAGGCCGAGCTGCGGCGGCTGCCGGTCCTGGTGTGGGTGTTCGACGTGGCCGGCTTCGTGCCGGTGGAACGCGCGAACCGCGGGCAGAGCTGGCCGGCCATCGCGGGCGCGGCGCGCGCGCTGGCCGCGGGTCATTCGTTCTTCATCTTTCCTGAAGGCACGCGCAGCCGGACCGGCGAGATTCTCCCCTTCAAGAAAGGCGGCTTCGTGATGGCGCTCGAGGCTCACGCGCCCGTGGTGCCGGTGGCCGTCTCCGGAGGGCTGCAGGCCATGCGGAAGGGCAGTCCGCTGATCTGGCCCACGACGGTTCGGGTCGAACTGCTGCCGCCAGTCCCCACCGACGGCTTGAGCTTCGACGACCGGAATCTTCTGGTCGCGCGGGTCCGACACGCGATCGCCGAACGGCTCGGCCGCGCGACATCAGCCGCAGGCTGATCCGAGTAGAATCCCGGCAGGTGACGAGACCCGGACGGCCTCGATCGGGCGGCGAACAAGTGTCCGAGCTGACTGCCGGGCGGTTGTCGGTCTACCTGCGCTGCCTCAACGCGCTCGACGCCGTGGGCGTCAAGACCATCTCGTCGAAGGCCCTCGCCGAACGGTTCCAGCTCAACGCGGCGCAGATTCGGAAGGACCTGGCCTACTTCGGGGAGTTCGGCATCCGGGGCGTGGGGTACTACGTCAAGGAGCTCAAGCGTCACTTGCGGATGATTCTGGGCCTCGATCGCACCGTGCGTGTGGCGATTCTCGGCGCGGGCAATCTCGGGCTCGCGCTGGCTGACTACCCCGGGTTTCGTCAGGAAGGGTTCGCGATTGTCGCGCTGTTCGACGCGGAACGGTCGAAGATCGGACGTCGATCGAAAGGCGGCGTCCGGATCCATGACATCGGCGAGTTCCGCAAGCTCGTCCGCCGGGATCAGATCGATATCGCGGTCGTGGCCGTGCCCGCCGATTCAGCGCAGGGCGTCGTGAACACCGCGGTTGCGGCGGGTATCCGTGCCGTCCTGAATTTTTCGCCGGGTACCATCAAGGTTCCGGCCGGCGTGAAGCTGAAGAACGTCGACCTGACCGTGTCGCTCGAAAGTCTGTCCTTCTTCCTGGCGCGCGGAGAGAGCGATGCGCAGACGGCGTGACAGCCGGGCCGCGCCCGCCGTGCTGTCGCATGTCGACCCCCGCGGCCGCGTCCGCATGGTCAACGTGTCGGAGAAGCCAGAGACCGTGCGCGAGGCCGTCGCCGACGGGGAAGTCCGGATGAGCGCGATCGCCCTGCGGGCCATCCGCCGGCGCACCGTCGCCAAAGGTGACCCGCTTCAGACCGCGAGAATTGCCGGCATCCTGGCTGCCAAACGGACGGCCGATCTGATTCCCCTGTGTCATCCATTGCCGCTGACGAATATCGATGTCGAGTTCGTGCCGCGGCGCCGTGGCTACGACATTGTCGGCCGTGCGGGCGTGGTGGGCCGCACGGGCGTGGAGATGGAAGCGCTCGTGGCGGTGTCGGTGGCCGCCCTGACGCTGTACGACATGCTCAAGGCCGTCGATCGGTCGATGGTGATTGGTCCCATCCGACTGCGGGAGAAGCGGGGCGGACAGAGCGGGGCATATCGCCGCGGCCGCGCGCGACAGCGATGAACGACGCCGTCCCGACTGCGCCGCGAACGATTGCCGAGCTGCCGCTCTTCGCGGCGGGTCGGTTCTCGAAAGCCGACCTCGTGGCCCGGTGCCGCGCCGACGGCGCCGTGCGACTGAGCGGGCGGCAACTGGCCGACGCCGTGCGGGACCTCAGCCTGGGCCTGTCGGCGCTCGGTCTGAGCGCCGGCGACCGCGTGGCGCTGCTGTCCGAGAGCCGGCCCGAATGGCTGATTGCTGACTTCGCCACCCTGGCGGCGGGCGCGATCACCACGCCGGTCTATCCGACGCTCCCGGTCGAGGACGTGGCCTTCATCCTCGCCGACAGTGGCGCGACCGTCGCGGTCGTCTCGACAACGGAACAGCTCGGCAAGGTGCTGGCGGCCGCCGCCTCCACACCTGCCCTTCGGCAGATCGTGATCATGGACGGGCCCAGCAACAGCACGGGCCGTCTGCCCGTCTTCTCGCTGGGGGATGTCTCGTCGCGTGGTCACCAGCGGATCGTGGACGGCTGGGGCATCGCGAGGGAGTTCCAGGACGCGGTCCGTCGCGTCAGGCCTGAGGATCTCGCGACGATCATTTACACCTCGGGGACGACGGGGAATCCCCGTGGCGTGATGCTGACCCACGCGAACCTGACAGCCAACCTGACGGGCATCCTTCAGGTGCTGGCGCTCAGCGAACAGGACACCGCCCTGTCGTTCCTGCCGCTCTCACATGCCTTCGAGCGGATGGTGGCCTATGTGTATTTGACCACCGGTGTGTCGATGTACTTTGCCGAGTCGATCGACACGGTGGCTCGCGACCTCGAGGCCGTTCGGCCAACCGTCATGACCGGCGTGCCCCGCGTCTTCGAGAAACTGCACGCGCGAATTCTCGAGCGCGGCCGGAGCGGGTCTCCCCTGCGACGACGTCTGTTCGAGTGGGCGGTCGGTGTCGCGGGCGAGCGCGGCCGGCGTGGCTCTTCGGGCGGGCCGCTTCCAGCTCGACTGCGGCTGGCCTCGGCGGTGGCCGATCGTCTCGTGTTTTCGAAGATCCGCGCGCGGCTGGGCGGGCGCCTTCGATTCGCAGTGTCTGGCAGCGCACCGCTACGTGTGGATCTCGCCGAGTTCTTCCACGGCGTCGGGCTGCCTCTGCTGGAAGGCTACGGTTTGACGGAGACGTCACCGGTCATTTCGGTGGCCCCGCTGGAGGCACCCCGCTTCGGAACGGTTGGGCCGCCCCTGCCGACTGTGGACGTCTCAATCGCCGCAGACGGGGAGATCCTCACCAGGGGCCCGAACCTGATGCGGGGCTACTACA
This sequence comes from uncultured Solibacteraceae bacterium, assembly GCA_964517075.1. GTDB lineage: Bacteria > Acidobacteriota > Vicinamibacteria > Vicinamibacterales > SCN-69-37 > CAZFAT01. The sequence goes on along the minus strand of CAZFAT010000257.1, from coordinate 11,785 downwards.
ACCGTCCCGAGGAGACCGCCGCCGTGGTCCGCGACGGCTGGCTGTATACCGGCGACATCGGATCGCTCGACGAGCACGGCTACCTGCGCATCACCGATCGGAAGAAGGAGCTGCTGGTCACATCCGGCGGGAAGAAGATTGCGCCGCAGCCGATCGAGGCGCGCCTCCGTGCACATGCCCTGATTGCCGAGGCCGTGCTGATTGGCGATCGTCGCCACTTCGCGGCGGCGATTCTGCTACCCGATCTGCCGGCCCTGGGCGCGGCACTCGGGGCCGACGCCGAGCGGGCGCGCCACCGACTGGAGGACCCGCTAGTGCGCACGCTCTTCCAGGAGGCCGTGGACGCTGTCAATGCCGACCTGGCGCAGTTCGAGCGGGTGAAGAAGTTCGCCCTGCTCGCGACCGAGTTCACGGTCGCCGCCGGCGAACTGACCCCGACGATGAAGGTGAAGCGTCGAATTGTCGAGGAGCGGTACCGCGATCTGATCGAGCGGATGTACGCCTGACTATTCCCAGTCGTCGAACAGGCGGGCCTGGTCGATCGGCCACCATCGAATCTGCACTTTCCCGATGATGTACTTCTGCGGGACGGTGCCCCACGTCCGGCTGTCGGAGCTGTTGTTCCGATGGTCCCCCATCACGAAGTAGTAGCCCGAGGGCACGGTCTGCGGTCCCCACTGATCGTGAGACCGGAACTCGTCGGGGATGTAGTCGTCGGGCAGGAGGACGTCGTTGCGGAAGACGCGGCCGTCGACGATGCGGAGGGTGTCGCCCGGGGCGCCCATGACGCGCTTGACGAAGGACTTGCTGGGGTCTTCCGGGTAGAGCAGCATCACGATGTCGCCCACCTGGGGGTCGTGCAGACGATAGGCGAACTTGTTCACGATCAGCCGGTCCTGATCCTCGAGCGTGGGGGCCATGCTTTGGCCTTCCACCCGGGCGACCTGGAAACCGAACGTCACGATCAGGGTGGCGTAGACCGCGGCGGACACGAGCGTACGGAACCACGCCAGCAGTTCCTCGCCAACCCGGGCGAGCGTCTGCGAGGCCGGCGCACGGAGCGCAAGGGACGACGCCGCCGGGACCGCCCCGGCGGATCGCACGGGGGCCGTGACGGTGGGCACCGCCAACCCGGTCGGGAGGGCCGGGGCATCCAGGGGCCGGAAGGCGTAGGTCAGGCCAGACGGCTCGGGGGAGCCGGCGTGGGGGTCCGATTCTAGAGCTGCAGGTACTCCCGCAGTCGGCGCGTCTGCGACCGGCTGACGGGGATCTCCGTCGCCTTCGAATCCTTCATCTTCAACAGGTAGTTCCGGCTGAACCAGGGGACAATCTCCTTGATCTTGGTGATGTTCACCAGGTGCGACCGATGGACACGCCAGAAAACGGCCGGGTCCAGCCTGGTCTGCAACTCGTCGAGCGTCCTGTAGTTAGACGTCCCGGACACGAGGTTTGTTACTACGACTATAGCCTCATCGACGACCGAGGCGTGAATCACCTCGTCGGCCTGCACGAGGACAAACCGTCCGTTGACCCGGATGGCCAACTGGTCGCGGCGGCCCCGCCGCGCCTGGACCGCGTCGATGACCCGCTCGAGGTCCTCGGGCGCGAGCGACAGCCGGGCGGCCTGCTCGGAGGCCTGCCGCCGCCGGACCCGGTCCAGGGTCTGTTCCAGGCGCTCGGCGTCCACCGGCTTGAGCAGGTAGTCGACGGCGTTGACCGAAAACGCGTCAATCGCGTACTGGTCGAAGGCGGTCACGAAGACGAGCTGGGGCAGGACCTCGGCCTCCATCAGCCGCCGCGCGACCTCGAACCCGTTCAGGCCGGGCATCTGCACGTCCAGAAAAAGCACGTCCGGACGCAGTTCCCCCGCGAGCCGCAGGGCGCCCACGCCGTCGGCGGCTTCGGCCAGGATCTCGACCCCCCCCACCTGGCCGAGCAGGAAGCACAACTCCTCGCGCGCGAGCTGTTCGTCATCCACGACGAGGACCCTGAGCGCCGCCATCGGGTTACGCCGTCGCGCGCTCGGACACCACGAGCTCCGGGATCTCAATCCGCGCCAGCGTGCCCTGCCCGGGAACGCTGTGGAGCCTGAGCTGGTAGTTCTCGCCGTAGATCACGCGCAGCCGCTCGTTGACGTTCCGCAAGCCGATGCCGGGCTGGCCGTGCGAGGCGAGCAGCCGGTCGCTGGGCATGCCGACGCCGTTGTCCGCGACCTCGATGATGGCATGGTCCCCGTGGCGTGACGCCCGGATGGACACGCGGCCTTCGCCGACCTTGCGAGCCAGGCCGTGCTTGATGGAGTTCTCCACCAGCGGCTGGAGGATCAGGCTGGGCACCATGATCTCCAGGCTGGCCTCGTCGATGTCCTTGTCCACGACGAGACTGGGGCCGAAGCGCACGCGCTCGATGTCGAGGTATTCGTCGACGGCATCGAGCTCCTCGCGCAGCGTGACGAAATGCTCCTGGCTCCGCAGCCGCCGACGGAGCAGCCCCGACAGTTTGACGATCAGCAAGCGCGCCGTTTCCGGCTGCGAGCGGATCAGCGACGAGATCGACGTCAGCGTATTGAACAGGAAGTGCGGATGGATCTGATGCGTCAGGGCATCGACGCGGGCGGCGAGCAGCAGCTTCTCCTGCTCGGCGAGCCGATGCTCGATCCGGGCGCTGTTCCAGATCTTGATCGGAATGGCCACGCCGAGCACCGTGGCCAGGATCACCAGCAGCATCGTCCACCATTCCTGCGGTGTCGAGGTCAACGAGAAGATTCTGCCGGGAAAGCGCTGCCCGATGTCCTGGCGGAGCAGTTCCAGCAGGACCGGGGCCATCACGAGGATGATCTGCCAGTCGAGCTGGAGCTTGCGGACGAGCCGCCAGGCCGACTGGTGCAGCTTGGTGACGAAGAAGGGGGAGAAGCGCCAGATCTCCTCCTTCGGGCAGGCCTCGCGCAGGCCGCCGCCGGCAAACCCGCAGCCGACGGCGAAGGGCAGCGTCGCCCATTCATGGGCGAACAACGCGGGGAGGCTGACACCGGCGCCCACCAGCGCTCCGGCGTAAGGGCCGGCGATGAGCCCCGCGAGAAACGCCCCGGACAGCGTCAGGTCGGCCGCCTCGTAGTGAATGATGATGCGGGCGGCGACCCCGAGCGTCAGCGGGATGCCGAGGCCGGCGGCAAAGACCAGGCGCTCGGGCCAGTCGCGGCGTTCGGTCAGCAGGATGCGCCGGAACCAGTGGAAGCGGGCCAGCATGGTCGCGAGGATCGCCGCCACGGCGGTCTTGGCCATGAGCGTGGCGAGGAACACCTCGCGCGTGAGCGGGTCGGGATTCTGCGGCAACACCTTAATATATGCCCCTTTGCGGCAGGTTTGTTATGATGAACGCCTATGATCCGGCCGTTCCTCATCGGCTTTGCGACGACCTTCAAGCACATGTTCCGGAAGCCCACCACGGTGAACTATCCGGACGAGAAGGTGCCGATGTTCCCGAAATACCGGGGCAAGCAGGTGCTGATGCGTGATGAAAACGGGCTGGAGAAGTGCGTGGCGTGCGGACTCTGCGCCGTCGCCTGTCCGGCCGACGCCATTTACCTCGAGGCCGCCGAGAACGACGGCACCGTGCAGGCGGGGCCCCGCTACGCGTCGGTCTACCAGATTCACAAGATGCGGTGCATCTTCTGCGGCTACTGCGAGGAGGCCTGTCCCGTGTCGGCCATCTTCATGGGCAAGGACTACGAACTCGCGGTCTACAGCAACCAGGACTTCATCTGGGACAAACAGGACCTGCTGGTGCCCGCCGCCACCGCGCCCGCCGCGGCGCGCTGACCGCCGGCCACCCGCCCGGTTTCCCACCCGATGCAGGGGTTCCTCGACGCCCTCGACACCCGTGTGCTGGTCTGCGATGGTGCCATGGGCACGATGCTCTATGGGCGGGGTGTTTTTCTCAACCGCTGCTTTGACGAGCTCAATCTGACACGGCCCGACCTGGTCACCGACGTCCACCGCGAGTACCTGCGTGCGGGCGCCGATGTCATCGAGACGAACACGTTCGGTGCGAACCGCTTCAAACTGGCCCACTTCGCGCTGGCTGACGAGGTCGTGCGCATCAATCGCGAAGGCGCCGCCATCGCGCGCCGGGCTGCGGCGGGGCAGGCGTGGGTCGCCGGATCGATGGGCCCGCTCGGCGTGCGGATCGAACCGTGGGGCCGGACGGGCATCGACGAAGCCGAGGCCGCCTTTCGCGATCAGGCCCGCGGCCTCGTCGAGGGGGGTGTCGACCTCTTCATGCTCGAGACCTTCCGGGATGTCCACGAGATCCTTGCGACGATTCGGGCGGTGCGTGCTGTCTCCGCCCTCCCCATCGTTGCCCAGGTGACGACGGGGGAAGACGGCCACACGCCGGACGGCACGCCGCCCGACGTCTTCGTGACCGCGTTGCAGCAGGCCGGCGCCGACGTGGTCGGTGTCAACTGCTCGGTCGGACCGGCCGCGATGCTTGAAACGATCGAGACCATGGCCCGGGTGTCGAACGCACGCCTGGCGGCCCAACCCAACGCCGGGCGGCCGCGGGAGGTGGACGGACGCAGCCTGTACCTGAGTTCTCCCGAATACATGGCCAGCTACGCCCAGCGCTTCATTGCTGCCGGCGCGCGGCTCGTCGGCGGGTGCTGCGGCACGACTCCCGAGCACACGCGGCAGATGGTGCAGGCGGTGCGAGGCGCGCGTCCCGTGGCACGGGTCGCCACGGTCGAGCCCGTGGAAGCACCGTCCCAGGCCCCGGTCGAGGTCAGTCGTCCCGAGAAGTCGGGCCTGGCCGCCGCCCTCGCTGCGGGGCGGTTCGCCATCGTCGTGGAAGTCGCGGCGCCCCGCGGGCTCGACGTGGCCGGTCCCATCCTCCAGGCTCGGCGTTTTCGGAATCTCGGGGCTGTGGCGGTCAACGTGCCCGACTATCCGAAGTCGGGCGCCCGCGTCAGCGCGTTCGCCCTTGCGGCCCTGCTCGAACAGAGCGGGACGGAAACGATGCTGCACGTCGTCTGCCGCGACCGGCGGCTGATCGGGATGCAGTCGGATCTGGTCGCCGCACATGCCATGGGGCTCAGAAACCTCCTGCTGACGACCGGGACGCCGGCGGGGCCCGGCAATCATCCGGAGGCCGGGCCGCAGCCCGAGGTGGACGCGATCGGCCTCATCAACCTGGTGGCTCACCTGAATCGTGGTCTAGACCTCGGTGAACAGCGGTTGGGCGCCGTGGCCAGGTTTCACATCGGGGCGGTGGTCAATCCGTTTGCCGCGGACATGGATGCCGAATGGCGACGGATCGCGCTTAAAGTAGACGCTGGCGCCGAATTCTTCGTGACCCCGCCGATTCTGGACGTCGAGGCGTTCGCACCGGTGCTGAGCCGGCTCCAGGATGCCGGTCTCCCGGTGGTCGCGGGTGTGGCGGCTCTGGAGGGTGTTCGCCACGCGGAATTCCTGGCGAGCGAAGTGGTCGGCGTCAGACTGCCGGAGTGGCTGGTGCCGCGTCTGCGTCAGGCGCGGGACGAGGCCGCCGAGGCGATGGCGGTGACAGTCGAGATTGCGGCCTGGCTCGCCGAGCGCGCGAGCGGGCTGCAGATGACGTCATTTCACGGATCGCCCGAGACGGCCGAGCACGCGCTCGCGGCGATCGGTCCGCGGCTGACCGGGTCGGCGGCGGTGCGAGGAGCACAGCATGGCTGAGGCGTCGAACGGCACGGGGCTCCGCGAACACGTGCTCGTGTTCAGTCGGTTTCTCCGCAATCCCCGTACCGTCGGCGCGCTCACCGCGAGCTCCCGGGCGCTCGCCGCGGCGATGGTGAGGAGTCTCGACGTCGGACGCTCGGGCCGCATCGTGGAACTCGGCCCAGGCACCGGCGCCCTCACGGGCGCCATCGTGGCCCGGCTGAGGCCCGACACCGAGTTCCTGGCGGTCGATATCGAACCCGCGTTCGTGGAGCAGATCCAGAAGCGCTGGCCTGCCGTCGAGTGCGTCTGCGCCTCCGCCGAACGGCTGGAGACGCTCGTGACCGACCGGGGCATGTGCCCCGTCGACCATATCGTCTCGGGTCTGCCGTTCGTGAGTCTACCGCCCGCGATGACGCGCCAGATTCTCGCCAGCATCGCGAAGGTCCTGCGCCCGAATGGCACCTTCACGACGTTCCAGTACCTCCACGCGTATCGCCTGCCGTCCGCGATTGCGTTTCGGCGCAGCATGAGCCTGCATCTCGGCGGCCCTCCCGATGTGCGGCTGGTGATGCGCAACGTGCCGCCGGCGCTCGTGTTGACGTGGCGGCAGGCCGCCCGCGCCAACGCATAGCGCGGATCGCGGGCCGACCTGACCGCCTCCGCTAAAGCTACGGCGGTCCGCCGAAGCCTCGCGCGAAGGCGGAAGGTCGCCCTTCCGTCAGGCGCCCAGCCACTCGCTGAGTACGTCCGCCGCGACATCGGCCCCGTTGACATCCATCGTTTCAGGTGCGGGCGGCTGTTCCAGCAGCGCGTCGAGTGCCTGGCCCCAGTGTCCGGCCAGCAGCTCTCCGGGCGGGATGAAGCGGCAGCGGATGAAGCGCGGCATCTCGGCCACGAGCAGGTCGTATTCGCGGAAGGCGCCACGCGACGTGTACAGCATCGGCGTCCCGGTGGAGATGCACTCCGACAGGATTCCGTAGCCCGGCTTCGTCACCACGGCGTCGGCCGCGGCAATGACGTTCTGATACGGAACGCCGCCAGGTCCGAGCTGATCCTCGGCGAGATAGTGCACGCGCGGGGGCAGCGTCGCGAGGGTGGGACTCACGCGGTCGGTCGTGGCAATCGTCCAGCCTCCGGCGGCGTCCACGCGGCCGAGATCCAGCGAGGGCAGGCCGTATCCCCCAAACGACGCGAGCACGACTTTCCGCTCCTTCGCCCAGCCCAGCCTTCGTCGTGTGGCTTCCCTCGGCTCGGTCGGCCGCCGCGCGACGAGGGGCAGCGCACTGACCCGTTCGAACCGATCGAATCCCGCCGAGAAGGGCAATCGCAGGGCAAGCACTGCCTTCCGGTACGCGTCGCGAATGGTCGCCAGGATCGGCGCTCCACCCGGCAGAAAGCCGGGATGCGTTTCGTAAATCCAGTCCCACGTGAAGTTGCCCAGGGCCACGCCGGGCACGCCCAGTCGCGCTGCGACGGCAAACGCCAGCGGCGCGATGTCGCCAACGATCAGGGCGATGGGCCGCCTGCCGAGCGCCGAGACCTCGGCGTCCACTCGGGCGGGGAACGTGCGATAGAACTCGGCGGCCGCGGTGATCGTGGCCCGGTCGTCGTTCTGAATGCTCGTCACCTGCACGATCCCCGTGTCGCACGCGCCGGGCAACAGCTCGTAGGGAACGGTAATCGTGCGCGCAAGGAGTCCTGGGCTGACCTGGGACCGGATCAGAATCGGAACGTCACGTCGACCCAGTGCGTTGATGACTTCCACGTCACGTGACGCGTGACCGAAGCCATGGCCGGAAATGAAGAAGACGACGGTGTGGGACACGCTCAGGTCGGTTCAGTACAGAAACGGCACGATGCGCCAGCGCACGGCCGCCGCGTACGCGTCGTATTCTGCCCCGAAGTCCCTGCGCAGGGTTCGCTCCTCGATGGGGATGGCGATCAGCAGGTAGGCCGTACTCAGGCTCGCGAACGCCAGGCGCGTCCCGGTCATGGCGGCCGGCGGCCAGACCATGAGGAGCCAGCCAAAATAGATCGGGTGCCGGACGAGGCCGTGCAGGCCGCTCCGAACCAGGCCCTGTCGCCGCTGAACCGTGCGTCCCATCGCCTGGCGCAGGCCGGCCAGATCCCAGACGTCGAGCTGGCGAGCGCCCTGGATACTCAGCCACACCCCCACGACCTGGATGCCGGCGAGCGCCAGTGACCAGGGTGGGCCGACGTGCCAGGCGACGCCGGGCACCGGGCGCCACACCCAGCACAGCGCGACGAACAGGGCGCTCGCAATCCAGACGTAGACCGTCCGTTCGAGGGCCGGAGAAACGCGAGCCGCGACCCATCGCCGCATCCGCGTGCGCGCGAAGAGCGAGTGATGAAACGCGAACCCCGTGAACAGGGCCGCGTTCACTGCGAGGGCGGGCAGGCCGACGGCGGGTGACCACGGCCCGGCGGCCGCGGCGAACCAGACGGCGTAGGCCATCACGCCGACGCCCAGCGCCCCGACGAAGGCGACACCACCCGCAATGGCCACGACCGCGACTGGTACCGATGGCGGCCGAGGAGCGCTAGTCATCCGGGCCGTATTATAGGAACCACATGGCATCCGCCCGCGTCGCGATCACCGGGATCGGGGTCGTTTCGCCCTTTGGGGTGGGGCGCGAGGTGTTCTGGGATCACGTTTCGCGCGGCGTCAGCGGCACGCGCGCTATCACGGAGTTCGACGCGTCGCGGTTCGCCTGCCGCGTGGCGGCGGCCGTGCCGGATGATCTGCTCCCCGACCCCGGAGACCGCGGGTCGTCGTCCGAGACGGCGGACGACGGGGGCCGGGCGGATCCGCGCCGGTATGCGAAGGTGTCGCGGATTGCGGTGCTGGCTGCACGCGAAGCCATGCAGGATGCCGGTCTGTCCCCGGGCCTGCCCGACTGCGGGGTGATCGTCGGAAGCGGCGCCGGTGGCATCGACGTGGCCGAACGCCAGTACGGCGACTACTACTCAGGCGACTGGCATCGCGTCTCGCCCTACGCCATCCCCGTGTCGATCGTCGGCATCGTCTCGAGCGAGATTTCGATTGCGCTGGGCCTGCGCGGCATCAGCCACGTGCTGTCCACCGGCTGCACGAGTTCCACCGACGCAATCGGATACGCCGCGGCGCTGATCCGGCACGGCGAGGCGGATGTGCTGATCACGGGCGGGGCCGACGCCTGCGCGACACCGGGCATGATCTTCGGGTTTGGACGCATGCGCGTCGTCGCCACCAAGTACAACGATCGGCCCGCCGAAGCCTCGAGGCCCTTCGACCGCGACCGGGACGGGTTCGTGCTCGGCGAGGGCGCGTGGCTGCTGGTCGTCGAGTCCGAAGATCGCGCGAAGGGGCGCGGCGCGCGTATTTACGCGACGATCGACGGGTACGGCTCCACGTGCGACGCCTACCACCGCGTGCAGATGGCCCCCGACGGCGACGAAATCGTCCGGGCGATGTCCCTGGCGCTGCAGCGCGCGCGGCGGCCGGCGGAATCCATCGGTTATGTCAGTTTCCACGGCACATCCACCGTGCTGAATGACGCCGTCGAGGCACGCTGCGTCCGGCGTCTGTTCGGCCGGTCGGCGACGCGGCTCGCCGGATCGTCCATCAAGTCGATGATTGGTCACCCCCAGGGGGCCAGTGGCGCGGCGGGCGTCGTGGCCGCCGCCCTCGCGCTCTTCACGGGCACCCTCCCACCGACGATCAACGTCACGAACCAGGACCCGGACTGCGATCTGGACATCATCCCGAACGCCTCGCGGAAGCAGGACGTGGAGGCCGCCCTATGCAATTGCCTGGGGTTCGGATCGAAGAACAGCGCGCTCGTGCTCGCGCGCGCGTGACGTCGTCACCCGCCTGATGGCTTCCGGATCATGCTCGATGTCCTGATTGCCGGCGCCGGGCCCTCTGGCACGGTGGCCGCGCTGGTCCTGGCGCGGGCAGGCGCCCGCGTGCTGATCGTCGACCGGTCAAGCTTCCCGCGTGACAAGCTGTGCGGCGATACGCTCAATCCCGGCGCCGTGGCGTTCCTGCAGTCCCTCGGCCTGCAAGGCGGCGCCTTCGATCGCGCGCTGCCGCTTCGCGGGATGCGACTGACCGGTCCGGGCGCCGAGGTGTCTGCCCCCTATCCCGCGTCGGCCAGCGGCCTCGCGCTGCCGCGCTGCGACTTCGATCAATGGCTCCTCGATGAGGCGATTCGGGCCGGCGTCCGGTTCGAAGGCGGTGTCACCGCCAAGCGGCCCCTGACCGAAGGCCCCGACTCCGCGCTCGTCGTCAAGGGGCTGGTCATCGCGGGCGACAGCACCGGGAGCCGGGATATCCGGCTGCCCGCGACGACGACGATTGCCGCCGACGGGCGGCGATCGCCGCTGGCGCGGGCGCTCGGACTCAGCCGGGACGTGCGCGCGCCACGGCGATGGGCGTTCGGCGTCTACGCGACCGACGTCGCGGGCACGACGGACCTGGGCGAGATGCACATTCACGCCGGCGGCTACATCGGAGTGGCGCCATTGCCGGGAGGCCTGATCAACGTCTGCGTGGTAACGGGCCCGAGGCCGGTCGGACGCACGCCCCTCGACGTCATCCGGACCGCCCTGGCCGGACATCGGGACCTGGCGCCGCGTTTTGCCGAAGCTCGGTTCGTCAGTGCGGTTCGCGTGCTGGGCCCCCTGGCCTCGGACAGCAGCGCACCGGGGCGCCACGGCCTGCTGCTGGCGGGCGATGCCGCGGGTTTCGTGGATCCGATGACCGGCGACGGGCTGCACCTGGCCATGCAGGGCGCGGCCCTGGCCGCCGGGGAAACGCTGCGCGTGCTGGAGACCGGCGACTTTGCCGGCGCCCCCGCGCGGCTCGCGCGCGCCCGTCAGCGGACGCTCGGCGCCAAGCTGCGCTTCAATCGGGTCGTCCGATGGCTCGTCGGGCGGCCCGCGGCGCTCGAGCTGGCCAGTCTCGGCGCGCGTGTCGCGCCAGGCGTCATCCGGCATGCGGTGCGCTATGCGGGTGACGCGCGATGACCTTCCGCGTGTTCGCGCTGGGCGTGATCGCCGGCTTCATGCTCGCCGAGGCGCGCGTCTCCCGCGCCAATGGCAGCCGGCTGCGCAAGGCCGGCGCCATCGAGCCTCCCGGGGACGTGTATGTCGCGCTCGCTCTGCTCTATCCCGTAGCGTTCCTGCTGATGGGCCTCGAAGGCGTGTGGCGCGCCTACGGCACGGGTGAAACGCCGGCGAGCGGTCCGTCGTGGGTTGCTTCAGGGGTGCTCCTCTTTGCCGCCAGCAAGGCGCTGAAGTACTGGGCCATCCGCGCTCTGGGCCATCGCTGGAGTTTCCGCGTGATGGTGCTGCCCGGTGAGCCGCTGGTGACGTCGGGCCCCTACCGGTACGTTTCGCACCCGAACTACATCGCCGTGGTCGGGGAGCTGGTGGGGACGGCTATGATGATGGAAGCGCGTGTGCTCGGCCCGATCATGATCGTGGCGTTCGGTTTCGCACTATGGGCGCGCATTCGGTTCGAGGCTCGGGTGCTGGCGTCGTTCAGGGGCGACCCCGCCCGCTCGAGCCTGGATGTGGGAGGACGTGGATGACCGCCGGCAATTCGAGACCGTCGCTTGTGCATCGGGCCGGTCTCCTGGCGATGGGTCTCGGACTGGCGATCGTGTCGGTTCAGGCTCAGACCGGTCGCGGCGCGGCTCCGGGCGGCGATCTGGCGCGGACCGTGCGCACGGCGCTCGGCCATGGTGATCTCGCCGGGGCCCGGCGTGCGGCGCAGAGCGGTCCGGCCGGCGCCGCCAGCACGGACCTGGCGCTCGCCCTCGTGGAGATGTTCGAAGGGCGTGAGGCCGCCGCCCGGGCGCGCCTCGTGCCCCTGGCCGATCGGGCCCCGACGAGCGACGCGGCGCTCGAACTGGGATTGCTCGATGGGCGCACGGGCCGGCGCGACGAGGGCCGGCGCCGTCTTGAGCCGATCGCGGCCCTCCGCTCGTTCGCCACACCCGATGACTACTTCCGGCTGGCCCGCGCGGCGCGCGGGATTCGCGAGTTCCTGCTGGCCAACGACGCCTACCAGCGGATCGCCC
>CAZFAT010000256.1:0-6455 GCA_964517075.1 uncultured Solibacteraceae bacterium | reverse complement strand
TTCGGTGGTGTCGCGCTGTCAGGAATCAGAACGCTGCCACCGCGGCGCGCGCGCAAACCGGGAACCGCAAACCCATAACCGACAACGCGCCTTAGGTCACCGACACCGGATCCACGTCCACGATCGTGCGCCGGGCGAGATCGGGCCGCGCCGCAAGGGCGGCGGTCAGCGCGTCGCGCATGGGCCGGCGCCTGGCGCTCTTCAGCAACAGTTGCGCTCGGTACTCGTCACGGATCTTCGCGTGCACCGCGGGCGCTGGTCCGAGCACGCGCGGCGGCGACGCTGCCGTCCGAATCGCCGTCGCTAGCGCGGCCGCGTCGTCCAGCGCCTGGCCGAGTGAGCCGGCCTTGACGATCACGTTGATGAGCGCGACCGCGGGAGGATAGTGGAGCCCGCGCCGGAATTCGGCCTCGCGCGTGAAGAACGCGTGATAGTCCTGCGCCGCTGCCGCCTGCACGCTGTAGTGATCCGGGTACAGCGTCTGAATGATGGCCTCGCCCGGCACCGTGCCGCGGCCCGCGCGGCCGACGACCTGCGTCAGCAACTGGAACGTCCGCTCGGCCGCCCGGAAGTCGGCCATGCCCAGACCGATGTCCGCGGAAATCACCCCCACCAGTGTCACCGCCGGGAAGTCGTGGCCCTTCGCAATCATCTGAGTGCCGATGAGCACATCGACCTCGCGGGCGGACACCGCCGCCAGCGCCCGCGCCACGGCCCCGCGCCGTCGCATCGTGTCGCGATCGACGCGCAACATCCGCGCGGCGGGAAACGCCACGCCGAGCTCGGCCTCGAGCCGCTCCGTGCCCACGCCCGACTGCTCGAGATACTCTCCTCCGCAGGCGCCGCATCGGCGCGGCACGGCCGCCGCGTAGTTGCAGTAGTGGCACCGCATGCGGCGCGCCGCGCGGTGGTACGTCAGCGTGATGCTGCAGTGCGGGCATTCGAGCGAGGCCCCGCACTGGCGGCAGAAAATGACAGTGGCAAATCCGCGACGGTTCAGGAGGACGAGTGCCTGCTCGCCCCGGGTGAGCCGCAGCGCCAGCGCCTCGAGGAGCGGCTGGCTGAACGTGACGCGCGCACCGCGGGTCGCGTACTCGCGCCGCATGTCCACCACGCGAACAGCCGCCAGCGGACGGTCGAGCACACGCCGCGTGAGCCGGATCGGAAGGTAGCGCCCCCCCTCCGCGTTGATGGCCGACTCGAGCGAGGGCGTCGCGGATCCGAGCACGACGAGCGCGCCCTCCATCCGGCCGCGCATCACCGCCACGTCCCGGCCGTGGTAGCGGGGCGCCTCTTCCTGTTTGTAGGAGGCCTCGTGTTCCTCGTCCACGACGATCAGGCCCAGCCGATCGAGGGGCGCGAAGACGGCGGATCGCGTGCCCACGACGACGTCCACTTCGCCGCGCTTGATGCGGTGCCACTGGTCGTGGCGTTCGCCGTCGGACAGGCCGCTGTGCTGAATGGCGACGCGCCCGGTCACACGTGCGTGGAAGAGACCGGCCAGCGCCGGTGTCAACGCGATTTCCGGCACCAGCACCAGCACTCGGCGGCCAGCGGCGATCACGGCCCTCGCCAGGGCCAGGTAGACCTCGGACTTGCCGCTGCCGGTCACGCCCTGGAGCAGCGCCGTCTGAAACCGGCGCGCGGCCGCCGCGGCGCGCAATTGCTCCAACGCCGCCGATTGCTCCTCCGTCAGCACGGGCGACGCCGGCGCGGTCCCACCAGTCCACGACCAGCCGACGCCGGGCGCGAACGGATCGCGCTCGACCACTTCGGGTCTCAGCCGCACAAAGCCCTGCGTGGCCAGCCCGCGCACGGTGGCGGCGCTGACGCCCAGCCGCCCCAGCGACGCGATCGTCTGGCCCGCCGGTGCGGTCGCCAGCACGCCGAGCCCGTCACGTTGCCGCGCGCCCCGCGGCACGCGGCCATCGTCCTGCGCCACCACCTCGACCACGCTGACCGTACGGAACGCGGTGCGGCGGTCGCCGCGGGCGGTTGGCGGCAGCGCCATGGCCAGGGCATCGCCGGCGCCGGACGCGTAGTAGTCGGCCACCCACAGGGCGAGATCGACGACGGACGACGGAAGGAACGGCTCCTCGTCGACCACGGCCGTCACCGGCCGAAGCGCCGCCGCTGTCGGCTGCGCCAGGGCCGCGTCCACGACGCAGCCGGTGACCGTCCGCGACCCGAGGGGCACGCGCACGCGGGCGCCCTTGGGCGGCGCGGCGGTCCGGCCAGGCGCCAGATAGCTCAGGATCCCGAGACCCGGAACCGGAACCGCGACGGCGATGACGTGATCAGTCTTCGGCGGCGAGGAGGGCACGCACCTGCTTCATGTCCTCCCATACCTCACGCTTGCGGTCCGGGCTGCGGAGGAGAAAGGCGGGATGGAACGTCGGGATGAGCTTGATGCCGCCGCGGAAGCTGTGGACGCGCCCTCGCAGGCGCGAAATCGGTGCGTCGCTCCCGAGCAAGGTGTGCGTCGCGAACGTGCCGAGCGCGACGATCACGCGGGGCCGGATCGTGTCGATCTGCCGGAACAGGAACGGCTGACAGGTCGCCACTTCCACCGGATCAGGGTTGCGGTTGCCGGGCGGACGGCACTTGATGACGTTGGCGATGTAGACGTCCGACCGCTGGATGCCGATGGACTCGATGATCTTCGTGAGGAGCTGGCCAGCCCGCCCCACGAAGGGCTCGCCCTGCATGTCCTCGTCGGCGCCGGGGGCTTCGCCGACGAACATCAGCTCCGCTTGCGGGTTGCCGACGCCAAAAACCACCTGCCGGCGGCCAAGCGTGTGCAGCACGCACCGCGTACAGTCGCCAATCTCCTCGCGCAGTGCCATCAGGGCGTCGGCGGCGCAACGGTCCGCCGCGGGCGGCGGACCATCGTCGCTCTCCTCGGCCGCGGGGCCGGACGGTCGGCCGCGCGTGCGCCACGCCGAGTCACGCGAAATGCCATTGACGCCCAGTTCGGCAAAGTAGCGAAGATGGCTGGCGAGGTCCGCGGCCCGCGTCATTGGCCGAATGGGGGTTACGGGTGTCACCGGCCCGCCGCGGCCACAGGCACGGCCGCCAACAGCGGTTCGAGACGATCGATCAACCGCGCCGCAACGTCTGCCTTCGACAGGAGCGGCAGGGAGTCACTCGAGTCGCCGGATACCAACGTCACGCGGTTGGTCGACGTCTCAAACCCCGAGCCCGGTTCGGCGATGTCGTTCGCCACGATCAGATCCACGCGCTTGGCCACGAGCTTCCGGCGCGCCTTGCGCTCGAGGTCACCGGTTTCCGCCGCAAACCCGATGAGCACGGGCCGGGCTGCATCGCCGCGGCGGCGGCCGAGATCCGCCAGGATGTCCGGCGTCCGCTCGAGGTGCAGCACGAGCGGCCCCCCCTTCTCGATCTTCACCGCCGAGGCGCCACCAGCCGGCGCATAGTCGGCGACGGCGGCCGCCATGATGATGGCGTCGGCCCGGTCGGCCTCGGCCAGCACGGCGGCATGCATCTCGCGGGCGCTCCGCACGCGCACGATGGAGGCGACGGCCGGGGGATCGAGCGATATCGGCCCCGCCACGAGCACGACATCGGCGCCGCGCGCCGCGGCTTCCTGCGCGATGGCAAACCCCATCCGACCACTCGACCGGTTGCCGAGAAACCGCGCGGGATCCAGATCCTCCACCGTCGGTCCCGCCGTGACCACGATGCGCCGGCCCGCCAGCGACGCGCGGCCGGACAGCAGCGTGTCCGCGACCGTCACGATGGCCTCCGGTTCGGCCAGCCGGCCGGGCCCCACCCAGCCGCACGCCAGGTAGCCCTCACCCGGATCGACGAACCGGACGCCGCGACCGGCCAGCGTGCGAACGTTGGCCTGGACGGCTTCGTGGATCCACATGTTCGCGTTCATGGCCGGGGCCACGAGCACTGGCGCGCGTGTGGCGAGATAGAGCGTCGAGAGGAAATCGTCGGCCTGGCCTGACGCGAACCGGGCCAGCGTATTGGCCGTCGCCGGCGCAACGAGCAGCAGGTCGATCGACGACGCGAGTGCGATGTGCTCGATGGTCGCGTTGAGGCCCGGCGTGAACTGGCTGGTCAGCACCGCGCGGCCGGTGATGGCCTCGAAGGTGAGCGGCTGGACGAAGCGCGTGGCGGCGCGCGTCATCACGGCCTGCACGCGATGTCCCCGCCGTTGCAGCAGGCGCGCGACCTCGACGGCCTTGTAGGCGCCGATGCCGCCCGTGACGCCCAGCGCGACGAAGGCCATGGCCGTTACTCGGCCGGCGGTTCCACGCGCTGGACGACGCCCGCCGCCACTTCCTGTAGCGCCCGGCGGGCCGGTTTCGGCGATCCGTCGATCTTGGGCAGGCAGCCCTCCAGCAACTGGCGCGCGCGCGCCGCCGCGACGGTCACGAATTCAAACGAGTTCCTCGGCCGCGAAATCGGCCGTCCCACGTCCAGCATCGGTGACTCCTCCCTCACTCCTCGAGCGCCTTCCGCGCCGGCACCGCGGACGGGGCCTGCTCGAACGTCCGCATGACCGGCTCGATCGCGGGGCGCCGGCGCCAGCGACGCGCCCGTTCAGCGGCCACGATCGCCCCGACTTCCCCCACACACCGATCCACGTCGTCGTTGACCACGACGTAGTCGTACTCGTCGACGGCCGTGACCTCCTCGCGGGCCGTGGCCAGCCGGCGCTCCATGGCGGCGGGGGCGTCCTGATTGCGCCCGCGCAACCGCAGCGCCAGCGCGTCGTACGAAGGCGGCAGCACGAAAATGCCCACGGCGTCCGGCGTCCGCTGGCGAACCTGGCGGGCACCCTGCACGTCGATGACGAGCACCAAATCGACGCCCGCGGCGAGCGCCGCCTCGGTGTCGGCCCGGCTGGTCCCGTAGTAATGGCCGAAAATATCGGCCCACTCGAGCAGTTCGTCCCGCCGGACCATCTCGTCGAAGGCCGGGCGGGTCACAAAATTATAGTCGACCCCGTCGCGCTCCCCGAGCCGTGCGGGGCGGGATGTGTACGACAGGGAACGCCTCAGCCCGGGCCGGCTGACCACCAACCGCTCCACCACCGTGGTCTTCCCCGTCCCCGAGGGTGCGGACACCACGAACAGCAGGCCCCGCGGGATCGCCGGACTACTCGACATTTTGGACCTGCTCCCGGACCCGTTCGAGCTCGGCTTTCGCGGCAATCACCAGCGCGGTGGCGCCACCACTCTCGACCTTCGAACCGATCGTGTTCACTTCGCGGTTCATCTCCTGGGCCAGGAACTCCAGCTTGCGGCCGCACGGCTCGGGTCCGGCGGCGAGCATCCGCCAGTGTGCCACGTGGCCCCGCAGGCGCACGATCTCCTCGTCGATATCCGATCGGGCCACGAGGCGCAGGATCTCCTGTGCGATCGCGGACGGATCGCCCTGCAGGTCGGGCGCGAGCGCCGCGATCCGCTCCCGCAGCCGCCGCTCGAGCGCATCCTGCCCCACGCGGGCCTCCCGCTCGAGCGTCTCCGCGAACTGCTCCATCGTCGCGAGCCGGCCCTCGAGATCGGCCGCCAGAAAGCGCCCTTCCGTTTCGCGCATGATGATGAGCGCCTCGAGCGCATCGGCCAGGGCCGCTTCAGCGATCGACACGGCGGGTTCCGAGGGCGGCGGCCCGATCTCGACGGCGCGCGCCCGAATGTCGATGGCCTGCGGAATGCGCAGGAGATCCGAGGCGGTGAGCGTCCCGGTCACCAGGCCGCGTGCGCGGACTCCCTCGACGAGGCTGGCGACACGCTCGACGAGATCCTCGTCCAGCACGACCTCGCGCGCCGGGCGCGCGGCGGAGTCGACGACGACCGCGATCTCCACGCGGCCACGCGTCAGCCGCCGTTGGACGAGCGCGCGCAGGCGGCTCTCGCCCGGCGCGAGGAGCGACGGCACCTTCAGGCTGATGTCCAGAAACCGGTGGTTCACGGACTTGACCGACACATTCACGCGGTCGCCCGCCTCCTCGCGGCCGACGGTCGCAAACCCGGTCATCGATCGAATCACAAGGGCATCTCCTGGGCGCGGGGCTCGGCCGCCAGCTCGCCGCGATTCCGATCGTCGAACACCTGCAGCGCGTACAGCTTCGCATACGCGCCGCCGGGGAGACCGGCCAGCGCATCGTGCGTGCCCACCTCGATGATCCGGCCGGCTTCGAGTACGAGAATCAGGTCGGCGCGGCGCACGGTCGACAGCCGGTGCGCGATCACGAAGGTCGTCCGGCTGCGCATGAGGTTGGCCAGGGCGTCCTGGACGAGCATTTCCGACTCGGCATCGAGCGACGAGGTGGCCTCGTCGAGCACGAGGAGCGGGCTGTCCTTGAGGATGGCGCGCGCGATGGCCAGGCGCTGGCGTTGCCCGCCTGACAGGCGCTGGCCCCGCTCCCCGATCCGCGCCTCGTAGCCGCCCTCCAGCCGTGCAATGAACTCATGCGC
>CAZFAT010000255.1:0-3216 GCA_964517075.1 uncultured Solibacteraceae bacterium | reverse complement strand
GCTGCCCCCACCGATCAGCGCCGCCGGTTCGATCCGGCGGCGCGGCATCTCAGGACTGTCCAGGACCTCGAGCGGCACGTGCAGGCCCTGGTGCGCGCGTCCGAGCACGTGCGCGATGAAGCGTTCCTGCTCAAAGTGCTGCCGGAACTGACGAAGCTCCGCTGGAACACGGAACAGACGCGTCCCACGTTGCCCGCGGCGCAGTTCATCGAGGGGGCGAAGCCGTACCGCGAGCGATTCCGCCAGGACGGCATCGGCGTCTTCGACGTGCCGTACCTGCCGCTCAATCCCCGCACGCGCAAGGTGGCGGAGACCGATCGCTGGGCGGCGTGGGACGTCGTGCTGGACGTCTGGCCCGACGTCTTTGCCTGGGGCGTGCTCGTCGTGCCGAAGAATATCGCGCCGGGCGAGCGGCGACCCGTGGTCGTGCTGCAGCACGGCCGCCAGGGCGTGCCGCGCGACACGATCGATCGGGACAATTCCTATTACCGCATCGGCTCCCAACTGGCCGAGCGCGGGTTCGTGGTCTTCGCGCCGCACAATCTGTATCGCGCCGAGGATCGCTACCGCTGGCTCGACCGCAAGGCCAACACGGTGAAGGCCACGCTCTTCTCGTTCATCCTCGGTCAGCACGACCGGATCCTGGCGTGGCTGGGATCACAGCCCTTCGTGGACGCCAGCCGGATCGGGTTCTACGGCAAGAGCTACGGCGGAGAGACCGCCGTCCGCATTCCCGCGCTGCTCGAAGGCTATGCGCTGTCGATCTGCTCGGGCGACTTCAATCAATGGACGCGCAAAGTCGCGGCCACGGACCAGCCCTGGAGTTTCATGCGGACCATCGAGTGGGAAATGCCGTACTGGAACTGGGGCCACACGTTCGACTACGCCGAGATGACCTACCTCATTTTCCCGCGGCCATTCATGGTCGAACGCGGCCATCTCGACCTGGTCGGGCGCGATCAGTGGGTGGCGCACGAGTACGGCAAGGTGGGCTACCTCTATGCGCAGCTCGGTCTCGCCGACCGCACCGAGATCGAATATTTCCAGGGGGGCCACGCCATCAACGGCCAGGGCACGGTGGCCTTTCTCCACAAGCATCTGCGCTGGCCCACTCCGAATTGACGACTGGGCGATTGGGTGATTGACGATTGAATTGACGCCCCGTTGCCTGACGCCGCGGTTCGGTGCATGCTCTTGGCCATGCGCATGAGCCTCTCGATACTCGCCCTCGGGGTCCTGGCGGCGCCGATTATCGCCCAGCAGTCCACGGATCCCTTTCCCGAGCCTATCCCGGCCACCGACGGCGTCATCACGGTGAACTACGCCGAGTTCGCGACCCTGCCCGACATCGGCACCGAGGCCGCGCGGATGATGCTGCTTGCGGAGGAGCCCGGAACATCCCGGATGTTCGTCAGCGACATGGTCGGACCACTCTATCGGGTCAGCCAGGACGGCAAGTCGGTCACGGTGTATCTCGACCTCAGCGACGCCCAGTGGAACGTCAGCGTCGAGGCTCGTGGCGCGGAACGGGGCTTCCAGAGCTTCGCGTTTCACCCGCAGTTCAGCCAGTCCGGCGCCCCCGGCTTCGGGAAGTTCTACACCTACGTGGACACGAGCAACATGGAGCCGGCGCCGGACTTCCGCACCGAAGGCGCCAAGAACACGCACGACACGGTGCTGCTCGAGTGGACCGCGAAGACACCGGGCGCGGCCGCGTATGATGGCGCGCCGCCGCGCGAACTGATGCGCTTCGAGCAACCCTTCACCAACCACAACGCGGGACACCTCACCTTCAACCCGCTCGCGACGCCGAAGAGTGCTGACTTCGGCCTGCTCTATGTCGGCTCGGCCGACGGCGGGAGCGGCGGCGACCCCATGAAGCTCGCGCAGAACCGCCTGTCGGCGTTCGGCAAGATCCTGCGAATCGACCCGATGGGCAGGAACAGCACGAACGGCAAGTATGGGATTCCCGCATCCAACCCGTTCGTCAAGACGCCGGGCACACTGCCCGAGATCTACGCGCTCGGCGCACGGAACCCGCAGCGCTTCGCGTGGGACGCGAAGACCGGGGCCATGTACATGGCGGACATCGGCCAGAACACCATCGAGGAAGTCAGTCCGGTCACGGCCGGCGCCAACCTCGGCTGGAACATCTGGGAAGGCAGCTACACCTACGGCGGCCGGGGCGGCGTCGGCACGGACAATCCGCGCGGCGACAAGAGCATGACGTATCCGGTCGTCGAGTACGCACAGGCCGATCCGCTGCTGCAGAACAGCTCGGCCGCGACCGTCGGTCTGGTCTATCGCCAGAACGAGATCACGGCGCTCGCGAATCTGCTGTTGTTCGGCGACAACCCGAGCGGTGAAATCTTCTACGTGCACGCGGACAGGCTGCCGAACGGCGGCCAGTCGGCGATCCGCCGCGTCCTGTTCAACGACGGCGGCACATCGAAGACGTTGCTGCAGTTGATTCAGGCGAAGAACACGGCCCAGGGCAAGAAGCCCGCCACACGCGCGGACCTGCGCTTCGGGCCAGGGCCGGGCGGCCGCATCTTCATCCTCAACAAGCGCGACGGCGTGATTCGGGTGCTGACGCCATAGGCGGCCGTCACCCCTCCACCGCGCACGCGGGGACGGTCTGGCGCGGGGCGGCCGCCCAGCCCGCCGGCGCGCCCCGGGGCGTCAGCGCCAGGCGGGCGCTCGGCAGCCGGCGGGCTCGGATTGACCGCCAGAACTGTAATGTCTTCCCCGGGACCGGCCGATATCCGTCGATATGAGACATCTCATCGTCGACGTGGCCGACGTTCCGGCACCCCCGCCGATGGTGGATCGGCGCCGGCGGCCCGACCGCCGCGCCGTATGGCGCGGGGGCCGGCGCGACAGTGACTGGACCGACCGCCCGCCCAGCGCCTGGGAACGGTTCGAATCGCGGCAGCAGAAACCTGGTCTGCTCCGCCGGGCAGTCGCAGTCCTGCACCTCTGGTAGGCGCCCGTCGTCTGCACGCAACCGGCGCCCCTGACGGTCCGGTTCGAGTTCCGCGCGCCTCCCCGGCGCGCTCCCGCTACAGGAGTCCCTGATAGGCGCGGAACATCCCCCTGAAGTACCGCAGCACCCGCACCGGGTCGGTCGACTCGGGAATTTCCGCGAAGCAATAGCCGTCGAACTTCATCTTGACGAGCTCGGCAATCAGCCGGCGGAACGGATACTCTTCGACG
>CAZFAT010000254.1:0-3906 GCA_964517075.1 uncultured Solibacteraceae bacterium | reverse complement strand
CAGCCCGATCGTGACCCGCCCGCCGTCGATGTTGTAGCGAATCGCGTTCGTCACGACGTTCGTGACGGCGTCGATCAGGCGCTCGGGATCGCCCGTGACGGTCACAGGTTCGACGTCCGCGGTGATGGTCACCTGGCGGGTGGCCGCCAACGGTCGCAGGTCGCCGGCCACCTGCGCGACGAGCGTGTCGAACCTCACCGGCACGGCGCGGTCGACGACACCAACTTCGGCCCGCACGAGCGCCAGCAGCCGCTCGACCACGGACAGCATGCGGACTGACGCCCGCGCACAGACCTCGAGCGAGTCGCGATACTCTGCCGTGGATCGCTCGTGGGCCTGCGCCCACTGGAGTTCCGTGGACAGCGTGGCCAGCGGCGTGCGCAGCTCGTGCGACGCGTCGGCCGTGAACCGGCGCTGCCGGTCGATGGACGCCTGCAGGCGATCGAAGGCGTCGTTGAGGGCGCGCGCCATCTGGCCCAGTTCGGTCTCGACGCGGTCGACCGGAATTCGCGCGGACAGGTCGCCCTCGATCATCTGGCGCGCCGTGCGGCTGATGCGGTCGATGGGGGCGAGCGTGCGCCGGGCGAACAGCCACCCCCCCGCCATGGACAGGGCGAGCACGGCGACGCCCACCGCCAGGAGCATCGTCGCGAGCGCCCACACCTCATTGCGGACGTCGGCGAGGCTCCGGCCGACGAGAATCCATGCGCCGGCCGCCGTGTGGACGACGTACTCGCGATGTCCCGCACGCGTGCGAAGGCCGACGGTCGTTGGTGCCGGCACCGGCAGGTCGGGATCGGTCCGGTCGATGAGCTGGCCGACGCCGGTCCACAGGACGTGGTAAATCGACACCAAATCGACGTCCTCCGTGTCGACGGGCAGGATGAGGTCGAACGTACCCTGGGCTGCCGGCTGCAGCGCCCGCTCGAGCACGACAGCACGGCTCGTCAGCTCCGCGTCCACATCCATCAGCCGCGCACGCCAGGTCAGGTAGCACAGGGTGCCCCCGTAGGTGACGATGACAATGGCGAGGATCGAGGTGTGCCAGATCAGCAGCCGCGCGCGGAGCGACTCAACCATCGATCAGGTAGCCCAGTCCCCGCCGTGTCTCGATGAGCGAGGCGCCGAGTTTCCGTCTGAGCGACGCGATGTGCACGTCGATGGCGTTCGATACCGACTCGTGGTCTTCGTTGTACAGGTGATCGAACAGGACCGCACGGGGCACGACCGTGCCCCGCTGGCGGATCAACAGCTCGAGGATGCTGTATTCCCGGCCCGTCAGCTCGATCTCCTCGCCGCACCTGCGGACGCGCCGGGCCACCAGGTCCACCTCGAGGTCGCCGATGGCCACGGCCGGTGAGGGATGCTGCGCCGCCCGGCGGATGAGGGCGCGGAGACGCGCCACCAGCTCTTCCACCGCAAAGGGTTTCGTCAGGTAATCGTCGGCACCATGGTTCAGGCCGCGCACGCGATCGTCGATGGCGTCACGCGCCGTCAGCAGCAGCACCGGCGTCTTCTTGCCGGCATGCCGGATCTGGTCGAGCACCTCGATCCCCCCGACGCGCGGCAGCATCAGGTCGAGCACGATGGCATCGTAGTCAATTTCCAGGGCGCGGAAGAGACCGTCTTCGCCGTCGGGCGACTCGTCCACGGCGAACTGCTCTTCGGTCAGGGCGCGCGCCAGGGCGCGACGGAGATCCCGCTCATCCTCGACGATCAGCAGTCTCATCGGCGACGTTCGACGCGGAGATCGTCGAACCAGACTTCCGAGTCGCTCCTGGCGAACAAACCCACGGCGCCCGATCCACCGCTGCGATTGCGCCGGTTGGTGTCTTCGAACACGCGGACGCCCCCGAGCGACACACTGATCTCCTCGTCGTCGTGGATCACCTTGAGCGTGTGCCACCCGTTCACGTCCAGCTCGAGGCCGTCTTCAAATTCGATCCGGATCAGGTTACCCGACGAGACCCGGTACATCGCCAGGTCACCATCGGTCAGGTCGAGAACCACTGCATAGAAGTTCTGGATGTCACGGTACCGCCAGACGAGCCCGCCCGACCGCGTGCCCCCCTCGAGCCGCAGGCGCACGCTGACGACTTGATCCTCGGCCATTGCACCCTCGGCCCGCGCGATGGCGTAAGGAGTGTTCGCGGCGGTGGTGGCGCCAGGCGTGGCGAGGTGGACGACATGAGCCTGGCTGGCGGGGCCGCGCACCAGCCATTTGCTGGTCGGGCCTGGTCGGAACGTGGTCAGGGTGAACCCGGCCGGCGGGGCGCCCGGTTTGTCGGTGTCGAACGCCCGGGTCAGGAGGGTCTGTGCGCCGACGGTCAGGCCGGCCGCCAGCCACGACGCCGCGAGGGTCATGCCGATCGTGTGTTTCATCGGGCACCTGGCTGAACAGGCGTCATTCTAGTGGCTGGGTGATGAAGGCCCCGTGAAGATCCGGGGCCAGCCAGGGGGGGCCGCGTCCGGTGTAAAACCCCTTGCTCCGCGCGTGGTTTTGCTGGTATCCTCTGACGACCTGCAAGATCGTAATTCCTTCCGCGTCGGGGTCGAGTCCGGCCCTGAAACGAACGCGCCGAGAGAGGCGGTTCCCGGTACTGACGGGACCGGGGCGCGTACGAGAACCGGAATGAAGTTCCGTCGGGAGAACTGAATGGAGCAGCGCCCGCTGCGTCTCGGCGACATCGTGGATGATTACTGTCCACGTGAACGACGCATCACGAACCATGCGATTGTCGCCATTGTGGAAGACTCGATACGCCAGACCCGGTGCTCGACCTGTGACACCGAACATGTCTACAAGGACGGGCGCGAGCCGAAGCGCCGCCGCAAAGATCCGGAGCCCACACCCGCGCTGGCCGGGGGGCCGGCGGCCGACTCGGTCAGCCGGTCGGCAGCCCTGCCTCGCGCCGTGACCGCGGAAGACAACGGCCACGCCGATCATGGCCGCGCGGAGGCGCCGCCGGCGCCTGTCGCCGCTGCACCTTCTGGCGGCGAGCCCGTCGCCGAGGAACCGTCCGCGGCCGGCGCCGACGACCACTGGCCGGGGCATCGCCCGCTCATTCGTGCGACGCTGCCTCGCACCGAGGGCGAGCCCCCCGCGCCGCGGCCGATTCCCGAATTCACCATGCATCAGCGGCCGCAGGGCCGTGGTCAGGGCTTCCGGTACGCCCAGGGCTGGGCGGGGCACGGCAACGGTCCCGATCGCGGCAACGGCTTCCGGCCCGGCCGCCCCATGCACGGCGCCGGGCGCGGTCCCGGCAATGGTCAGGGGCCCAGTCCCGGTCCGGGCAATGGGAGCGGCATTGGCAACGGCCGCCCCGCCGGGAGCCGTCGTCGCCGCGGCCGTCACAAGCCACCGCGCTAGCCGCCTGCTTTCATGCCGTCCCAGGATCTGGCCGGCCGCATCGGTCTCGTCGTTGGTGTGGCCAACAAGCGCTCGATCTCGTGGGCCATTGCCCGCCGCACCGCGGACGCGGGGGCGCGTCTCGTCCTGACCTACCAGAACGATCGGCTCGGCGAGAACGTGCGTGCGCTCGGCGCCACGCTGGCCGATCCGCTGCTCCTGCCGTGCGATGTGAGCGACGACGGGCAGATCGACGCGGTGTTTGCGGCGATCGAGCAGGGACCCGGCCGGCTGGATTTCGTCGTCCACGGCGTCGCGTTTGCCGATCGTGACGACTTGTCGCGGCCGTTCGTCGAGACGTCGCGTGCCGGGTTTCGCACCGCGCTCGAGGTCAGTGCCTACTCGCTCGTGGCGCTCGCCAGGCGGGCCGCTCCGCTCATGGCCCGGAACGGCGGCGGCAGCATCCTGACGCTGAGTTATCTGGGCGCGGACCGCGTGTTTCCCAACTACAACGTGATGGGTGTGGCCAAGGCCGCCCTCGAATCGTCTGTGCGTTA
>CAZFAT010000253.1:0-16749 GCA_964517075.1 uncultured Solibacteraceae bacterium | reverse complement strand
GACGGAGGCGCTCGGCGCCGAGAAGGAGGCGCTCGGACTCTACATGAGCGGACATCCGCTGCAGCGCTACGCGGCCGCGATTGCCGCCGCCGGGGCGCGGCGCCTGCACGAGTTGACGCAGTCGGACGCCGACTGCACCATGGCCGGGATCATCACCGCGCTGCGGCCGCTCAAGACCAAGCGGGGCGACCGCATGGCGGCCTTTTCCCTGGAGGACGAAGCCGCCAAGGTCGATGCCGTCGTGTTCCCCGAGGCGTTCAGCCGCTGCGGCCATCTCGTGGTGACCGACGCCATGGTCCTCGCGCGCGGCAAGTACGAGCGCGATGAGGAGTCCAGCCGCCTGGTGGTGACCGAGCTCACGCCGCTCGACGTCGTGCGCCATCGGGTCGTGCGGGAGATGGAGATCCGGCTGACGGGGAAGGGACTGACGCCGCCGGCGATGCGCGCGTTGGCCGACGTCCTCGATCGACATCACGGCGATCGGCGCGTGTCATTTCTGGTGGAGGTGAACGGCTCGGCCCGCCTGCGCGTACGCACCGCCACCGCCCGGCGCATCAAGCCGAGCGATCAGCTCGTGCGCGAAGTGGAAGCGCTGTGTGGCGCGGGGACAGTGGTGTTGAAGTGAGTGCAGCAGTGTTCGGTTTTCGGTTTTCGGTTTTCCGGGCTGGGTTTTCGGTTCTCGCCATCGGGCCACGTCGCCATGCTGTCAGACCCGACAACCGAGCACCGAAGA
Organism: uncultured Solibacteraceae bacterium; assembly: GCA_964517075.1. Taxonomy (GTDB): domain Bacteria; phylum Acidobacteriota; class Vicinamibacteria; order Vicinamibacterales; family SCN-69-37; genus CAZFAT01. The sequence continues at coordinate 16,016 of CAZFAT010000253.1, read as the reverse complement.
CCGACAACCAGCCGGCGTCGATGATCCTCCATGGCTGACATCCTCGATTTCGAAGAACCGGTCGCGCCGCTGTTGAAGGAGCTGGAGGCGCTGAGCCTCACGCCCGAGACGCCAGAGCGGCAGGCCGCGATCGCGAGGGTCGAGGCCAGGGTCACCGCGCTGCGCGGCGAGATCTACGCGTCGCTCGACCCGTGGCAGCGGGTGCAAGTGGCGCGGCATCCCAACCGGCCGTGCACCCTCGACTATGTCGAGCGCCTCTTCACCGATTTCGTCGAGCTGCACGGCGACCGGCGCTTCGCCGACGATCACGCCATCGTCACCGGGCTCGGCTTCTATCACGGCGCACCGGTGGCCGTCGTCGGCCATCAGAAGGGGCGCGACACCACGCAAAAAATTTATCGGAATTTCGGCTACGCGCGGCCGGAGGGCTATCGCAAAGCGCTCCGCATCATGCGCATGGCCGAGAAATTCCGACTGCCCATCATCGTCTTCGTGGACACGCCGGCGGCCTACCCCGGCATCGAGTCGGAGGAACGGGGGGTCGCCGAGGCCATCGCGCTGAACCTGCGCGAGATGGCCATGCTCGAGGCGCCGATTGTCGTGGTGATTTGCGGGGAGGGCGGCAGCGGCGGCGCCCTCGGCATCGCCATCGGCGATCGCGTGCTCATGCAGGAGTTCAGCGTGTACAGCGTGATCCCCCCGGAGGGCTGCGCCGCGATCCTGTGGCGCGATGCCAAGCGGAAGGCGGAGGCGGCGGCGGCCCTCAAGATGACGGCCCCGGACCTGCTGGCGCTGGCGATCGTCGACGAGATCATCAAGGAACCCGTGGGCGGCTCCCACGTCGACTACGACCAGGCGTCCGGCCTCGTGGACGAGGCGGTGTCGCGCCACCTGGCCGAGCTGCAGGCGATGGTCCCCGCCGACCGCCTGAGGGCGCGCTACGACAAGTTCCGCAACATGGGCCGGCTGGGCCAGTCGTTCGTGGATGACAGCCCCGACGCCTCCACGTCCGGCGCGACCGGCTTGCCGGAACAGGCGAGTTGATGCGGCGGCGTGTCTGGGAACAGGTCGCCGCCGACGCGGCTGCCGTCCGGGACATGGCGGCGGCGCTCGCGGTCCCGCCGGTCATCGCGCGCCTCCTGTGGCAGCGGGGATTCTCCGACGTGGACGCGGCGCGCCGCTTCCTGGCGCCGGAGCTCGGCCAGCTCCACGATCCCTTCCTGCTGGCCGGCATGCGCGAGGCGGTCGATCGGGTGCTGGCCGCGGTCGCCCGCCGCGAGCGGATCGCCGTGCACGGTGACTATGACGTCGATGGCGTGACGGCCACGGTGCTGCTGCGGCGCGCCATCGAGCTCGTCGGCGGCGACGTCCATCACTTCGTCCCCGATCGCTTCACGGACGGGTACGGCCTCCAGCCGGCGACGATCGAACGCCTGCAGGCGGAGGGCGCCGGCCTCATCATCTCCGTCGACTGCGGCATCCGCGCCTCGGCCGCGGCGATCCGCGCGCGCGAGCTCGGCGTCGATCTGATCATCACCGACCATCACGAACCCGACAGCGCCGACACGCTGCCGCCCGCGTTCGCGGTGATCAACCCGAAGCGCGCGGACTGTCCCTACCCGGACAAGATGCTCGCCGGCGCGGGCGTCGCGCTGAAAGTCGTGCAGGGCCTGCTGGCCGCCAGCGGGCGGGGCAGCACCGACCTGGCGGCCTTCGTGAAGATCGCGGCGATCGGCACGCTTGCCGACGTCGTCCCCCTCGTGGGCGAGAACCGCATCATCGCGCACTGCGGCCTGCAGGCGCTGTCGTCGGGCCGCCACGCCGCCGGCCTCGAGGCGCTCCTCGCTGAAAGCGGCCTGCTCGGCCGCCCGCTCGACGCGTTCCACGTGGGCTTCGTGCTGGCGCCGCGGCTGAACGCGGCCGGCCGCATGAGCTCGCCGGATCTCGCGCTCAATCTGCTGCTGATGCGCGGCACGGACGACGCAGTGCGCGCGAACGCCCGAGCCCTGGCGCGGCGCCTGTCGGAGGAGAACACCCGGCGGCAGGAACGCGAGGCCGCCGTGCTGGCCGAGGCGCGCCATGTCATCGACGGCGACCCGCACATCGGCGCGCAGAATCTGCTGATTGTCGCCGGCCAGGACTGGCACCGCGGTGTCGTGGGGATCGTGGCGTCGAAACTGGTCGAGCTGTACCACCGGCCGGCGCTCGTGCTTTCGCTCGAGAACGGCATCGCGCAGGGATCGGCGCGCAGCATTCCCGGCTTCGACCTGCTCGCGGCCCTCGAGGACTGCGCGGATGTCTTCCTGCGCTTTGGCGGCCACCGGCTCGCGGCGGGCGTCACGCTCGAGGCCAGCCGGCTGGACGAGCTGCGGCGGCGCCTGACCGCGTGTGCGAACGAGAAGCTCGGCCCCGACGATCTGGTGCCGCGGCTGCGGATCGACGCGCCACTCGGCCTGTCTGAAATCTCGGGCGACGTCGTGCGCGCCCTCGGCCGGCTCGGTCCCTTCGGCGCCGCGAATCCGAAGCCGGTCTTTCGTGCGGCGCCGGTGGACCTCGTCACGCCCCCCCGCACAGTGAAGGATCGCCATCTGTCGCTGCTGTTCCGACAGAACGGTCGATCGTTCCGCGCCATCGCGTGGCGCGCATCGGACCGGCTCGAGTACCTCACGTCGAACCGGATGGGCCTCGAGCTGGCCTACTCGCTCGACGAGAGCGAATTCCGGGGCGAGAAGGTCACGGAACTGACCGTCGCCGACGTCCGACTCCCCGTGGAGACGCCGGCATGACGTGGCAGCGGGGCGCACGACTCGCGGTCGCTGCCATCGGCCTGGCCACGGCATTGGCCGTCGTCCTCCTGGTGCGCGAACGCCCCGCGCAGGTGGACCCCGGCGTGACCGCGCCGGTCGATCCGGGCGCGGTTGCGCAGTCCGGCAGCGGGGTGGACATCCGGTACCGGGGCCAGGAACAGATCGGAGTGATTGCCTCTGACGAGAGGAAGCAGTTCGAGGACGGGCGAATCACATGGAGAAACGCCCGGATGACCCTGCAGGATGGCACGGTGCTCGAGGCGGGCCTCGCCGAGTCCATCGGCAAGGCCACACGCGGCGACGGGCCGGGCGCTGAGTACAGGCTGCGCAATGGCGTCCGGCTCACGACAGGGGCGGGTGCGACGCTGGCCGGCGAGTCCGGCACGTATAGCGACGCCAGCGGTGAGGCTTCCATTCCGGGCCCGGTCACGTTCTCGCGCGGCCGGATAGCCGGCCGCGGCACCGGCGGCGTCTACACCCGCGAGGGAGACACGCTGCGCGTGCTGGCGGACGTGGTCGTGACGCTGCAGGCGGATCCACCGGCCAAACCGATTGAGGCCACGTCCGCCACGATGACGTTCACGCCCGCCACGCGGTCCATGCTGTTCGATCAGAAGGCGCGCATCGCCCGCGAGACGGAGGTGCTCTCTGGCGATCGCGCCGTGCTGTTTCTCTCGGACAACGACGACCACTTCCGCGCCATCGAGCTGCGCGGACACGCCAGCGTGGTGCCGGCGCCGGGTGCGGCCAACGGCCTCGCCGAGATGCGGGCCAACGACATCGATCTGGGTTTCCACGACGGCGGCCAGGCGCTGCGCCAGGCCGCGCTCAACGGCCAGGCGCGGCTGGTCCAGTCGGCGACGCAGGGCGGCCAGACCATCGAGGCGCCCCGCATTGACCTGACGATGGCGCCGGACGGCCAAACCTTGACGGACCTGCGAGCTGGCCCAACCGGTGTCACGGTCCGCCTGCCGGCGGTTGAAGCGTTCCCGGCCCGAACCATCGAAGGCGCCACGCTGGCCGCCACGGGCAACGACAAGAGCGGCCTGCTCAGCGCGGTCTTCTCCGACGCCGTTCGCTTCACGGAGCAGGTGCCCGCAGCGCCCGGGCGCGCTGCCTCCGAGCGCGTGGGGCGATCGCGCCAGTTGAGGCTGGACCTGGCCGGCAGACTGAATGCGCTCAAAGCCGCAACCTTCCAGCAGGATGTGACGTTCGAGTCGACCTCACCCAACGGCAAGATGACGGGTGATGCCGACCAGGGGGTCTATGACGCCGCGAGCGGTCAACTCGTGCTGACGCCCTTCATGACGAGGGCCAGCCGCTTGCCGCAGGTCAAAGACGGCGGCGGCGTCACGGTGGATGCCAGCCACCGTATCGTCATCCACCTCAACACGAACAGCCTCGAGGCGCACGAGAACGTGAAGACCTTGAGCAGCGGACAGCGCAAGGGGAGCGCGCGGGGATTCTTCACGCCCGGGCAGCCCGTGCGCGGATCGAGCGCGGTGTTCACCCGCGACAACGCGACGAAGATCCTGAAATACACCGGAACCGCCGCGGCGCCCGCCTGGGTGCAGCAGGGGAGCGGCGACAGCCGCATCGAGGGGCACGAGATCCAGATGGACGAGGAGACCGGCGACATGAGGGCGTCGGGCCGCATTCGGTCCACGGTGGTCTTCGAGACGGGTCCCACGGGCCGCGGACGCGCCGCCGGTACACCGACGCGCTACGACATCAGCGCGGAGACGATGACCTACGACGAAAGGCAGCGGGCGGCGACCTATACGGGCGCGCCGGTGGTGCTGAAACGGCCCGACGGGGAAACCCGGTCGCGGCGTCTGGTGATCACGCTGGCGCGCGACGAGCGCCGGCTGGAGCGGCTCGAGGCCACCGACGACGTGACGGCCAGCCTCGAGGGCGGCCGTGAGGCCAAGGGGCAGCAGCTCGTCTATGACGCGATGGCGGATCGCTACACCGTCCGCGGAGCGCCGGTGCTGGTGCGCTCGCGCGATGAGGCCGGCACGTGCAGCCTGGCGCGTGGCCAGCTGGTGCAGTTCACCGACAAGACGCAGGACTGGCCCAAGGCGGAGAATCCGGGCGGCTCTATCGCCGGACCCTACTCCTGCACGGAGCCTCTGCCCTGATGGCGACGCTGCGCACCGAGGGACTCACCAAGTCCTACAACAGCCGTACCGTTGTCCGCCACGTGGACCTCGACGTCGCCTCCGGCGAGGTCGTGGGCCTATTGGGACCCAACGGTGCGGGCAAGACCACCACGTTCGCCATGGTCGTCGGGCTGACCGGACCCGACAGCGGCCGCGTGTTGCTGGACGATCACGACGTCACGTCGGATCCCATGTACGTCCGCGCCCGGAAGGGCATCGGCTACCTGCCGCAGGAGCCGTCCATCTTTCGCGGCATGACGGTCGAGCAGAACGTCCTGGCGATCCTCGAAACGCTGCCCCTGGATGCGGCCACCCGCCGCCGGCGGCTGGCCGACCTGCTCTCGGAACTCGGTTTGACGCCGCTCGCGCACGCGCGCGCCTACACCCTGTCGGGCGGGGAGCGCCGGCGGGTGGAAATCACACGTGCGCTCGTCAACCAGCCGAAGTTCATGCTCCTCGACGAGCCCTTCGCCGGCATCGATCCGATCGCCGTGGCTGACATCCAGCGAATTGTCGTCCACTTGAAGGACCGCGGCATCGGCGTGCTCGTCACGGACCATAATGTTCGTGAGACACTGCGGATCACCGATCGGGCGTATATCGTGCACGACGGCGAGATTTTCAAGAGCGGCACGCCGGCCGGCCTGGCGGCCGATGACGAGGTCAAGCGCATCTATCTGGGGACGGAATTCCGGCTCGACTGAGGGCTGGACTAAGATTGAAGGCAGCCTGAGTCGGTTGTTCGATGCCTATTTCGCAAAAACTTCACGCGCGGCTCGTCCAGAAGCTCATCCTGACGCCATCGCTGCAGCAGGCCATCAAGCTGCTGCCGATGACGACGCTCGAGCTGGCCGAACTGCTGAACCAGGAGATGGTCGAAAACCCCCTGCTGGAGGAGGTACCCGCCGAGGACCCCGCGCAGGACGCCCAGACCACCGACACGCCTGAAGCCGAGAAACCCGAAACCCGCGAGGATACCTGGGACGATCAGGACTACGAGTACTTCTTCGGCGAGTATCTGGACGAAGGGTATCGGCCCCGCCAGCCGCAGGAGGTCAAGGAGCTGCCGCCGATCGAGAACACGCTCTCGACGAAGGGCTCACTCGCCGACCACCTGATGTGGCAGCTCAACCTCCAGAGCAGCGACGAGGCTATCCGATCGATTGGCGCCGCCATCATCGGCAACATCGACGACGACGGGTACCTGGTGGCGTCGGTGGACGAGATTGCGGCGCTGGGCGGCTGGGATCTCACCGCCGTCGAGAAGGCGCTGGAATACGTCCAGCAGTTCGATCCGGTCGGGGTCGGCGCGCGCGACCTGCAGGAGTGCCTGCTGCTGCAGATCCGCCATCTGGGACTCACGGGCACGCCCGTGGAAACGCTGGTCCGGGATCACCTCCGGCTCCTGCAGAACCACCGGATCCCCGAACTCGCCCGCGCGCTCGGCGTGGAACCCGAGGCCGTGAAGCAGCACATCGAGGTCATCCGGCGCCTCGATCCCAAACCGGGATCGCGCTACGCGCCGGCCGATTCGCAGTACGTCATTCCCGACGTCTACATCATCAAGACCGATGAGGGCTACAAGGCGGTCCTGAACGAGGACGGGCTGCCGCAGCTCCGCATCAGCCCGGTGTACCGGCGGCTGCTGGACAAGGGCGGGGAGACGTCGGACGAGACCCGCGCCTACGTCAAGGACAAGTTCCGCGCGGCGCTCTGGCTGCTGAAGTCCGTCGACCAGCGCCAGAAGACGATCCTCAAGGTCGCGACGAGTCTGATCAACTTCCAGCGCGCGTTCCTCGACCAGGGCATCGAGCATCTGCGCCCGCTCGTGCTCCGCGACGTGGCCAACGACATCGGCATGCACGAGTCGACCGTCTCGCGCGTCGTCAACAACAAGTACATGCACACGCCGCAGGGCGTCTACGAGCTGAAGTTCTTCTTCCACAGCGGCATCAGCAGCTCCTACGGCGAGAGCGTCTCGTCGGTGACGATCAAGCAGCGGATCAAGAAGATCATCGAAGCCGAGGATCAGCGTCGGCCGCTCAGCGACTCGAAGATCATGAACATCCTGCAGAAGGAAGGCCTCGTGCTGGCGCGCCGGACCATCGCCAAGTACCGCGAGGAGCTGAAGATCTCCACGTCGAACCAGCGCAAGGTGCTCTACTAGGCCCCCGGGCCGTGCCCCGCCGCGCCATGTCCCCTCCCTCTCCTGCCCGGCGCCGCCGCCGGCCGGCACGTGTCGCGCCCCGCGGCGCCGCCTTCGTCGTGGTCACCGGCCTGTCCGGCGCGGGGAAGTCGCAGGCGATCCGCGCCCTCGAGGACCTCGGCTACTTCTGCGTCGACAACCTGCCGATTGCCCTCATCCCGACGTTCGCGGACCTCACGCTGAACGTGCGCGGCGCCGCGCGCCGGGCCGCCGTGGTGATCGACGTGCGCGAAGGCCGGGAACTGAACCGGTTTCCCCAGGTGTACCGGCGGCTGAAGCGCCGGTCGCCCCGGCAGGTCCGGCTGATCTTCCTGGAGGCGGCCGACAGCGCGCTGCTCCGACGGTTCAGCGAGACGCGCCGGCCGCACCCGCTCTCAGCCACCCAGACAATCGCCGAGAGCCTCGAGGAGGAGCGGCGGCTGCTCGATCCCATCCGGCGCCTGGCGGATCAGGTGCTCGACACCAGCGCGCTCACCGTTCACGAACTGCGGCGGCGCATCCTGCAGACCACGACGGGCACCAACACGGTCGCGCCGCTCCTCGTGAGCGTCGTGAGCTTTGCCTTCCGCCGCGGACTCCCCGACGACGCGGACATGGTGTTCGACGTGCGGTTCCTGCCCAACCCGCACTTCGTCCCCGCCTTGCGCCGCTGGAGCGGGCGGAACGCCCGCGTCTCGCGGTACGTGCTCCGGTCGGCCGCGGCGCGCGAGTTCCTGCGTCGCACGACCGATTTGCTGCGCTTCCTGGTGCCGCACTACATCGCCGAGGGCAAGGCATATTTGACGATTGCCGTGGGCTGCACGGGCGGCCGCCACCGCTCCGTCGCGATGGCCGAGACCCTGGTGGGTCGGCTGCGCCCGGTCTCGGGCATCCGGCTGCAGGTCCGCCACCGCGACATTGCGGCGGAGGGCTAGGGCGGAGCGTCAAACCATGGCGGTCGTGCGCGCGGAATGGAGCCGGGCGTTGGGGCCCCGCGAGTGAAGCGCGCTTGGCGGGGTGCCGGGGTCCCCGCCATCCAATCAAGGAGTCGGCATGTCAGACGTCGTTCGCGTCGAGAAACCGTGGGGCTACGAGCTGCACTGGGCCCACACGGATCGGTACGTCGGGAAGGTGATTCACGTGAACCGCGGCCACGCCTTGAGCCTGCAGTACCACAACCGGAAGGACGAGACGATTTATCTCTGGTCGGGGCGCCTGCGGTTCGAGATCGAGGTCGACGGCCAGCTCGTCAGCCGCGACATGCAGCCGGGCGAGTCCGTGCACATCACGCCGAAGACCGTCCATCGCATGACGGCCATCGAAGACTCCGACATTCTCGAAGCCTCCACGCCCGAACTCGACGACGTCGTGCGGCTGGAGGATCGGTATGGGCGGAAGACAGAGTAAGTCGGTTTTCGGTGTCCGGTTGTCGGTTCAAACCCGGTTCTCGGTTTCTGTTCAGTCTCGCAACCGGGAACCGACTACCGATAACTGAAGACCGCTAGAACGGAATGTCATCATCCTGCGGCGCGTCGACCGGCGTCATGTCGGCACCGGCGTCGTGGCCGCCCTCGGCATAGCGATCGCGCGACGTGCGCGGGCCGCCACCGCCTCCACCGCCGCCCAGCAGCACGATGCGATCGGCGCGGATTTCCGTGGTCTTCGCCGGCTTGCCTTCCTTGTCCGTCCACTCGCGCGTCTGGATGCGCCCCTCGACGTAGATCTGCTTGCCCTTCGTCAGGTACTCGTGGAGCGACTCGGCCGTCGTGCCCCAGATGCCGATCCGGTGCCACTGGGTGTCTTCCTTCGCCTGTCCCTCGCGGTCCTTCCACTTCTCGGTCGTCGCGAGGCTCACGGTCGCCACCGGCGTGCCGCCGGCGGTAAAACGCATTTCGGCGTCGCGGCCGAGATTGCCGACCAGGATCGCCTTGTTCACACTGCCCATCGGGGGAGTCCTCCGCGCCGGAGCGCTCGAGAGTGTACGGAAACCGCGGACGAGGACGGCGCCGGCCGCCTCACTGATTGCCGGGCGCCTTCAAGCGCTGCTGCGCCATCAGGGCCTCGGTGGAGTTGGGGAAGAGCTTGATGACGTTCTGATACGCGGCCCGCGCGGCGCCCGGCTGCTTCAGCCCTTCGTACGCTCCGCCTTGCGAGAAGTAGGCCTGCGCGACCCATTCGGACTCCTTGTAGTCGCTGATCACCTTGGCAAAGGCCGCGATCGCTTCCTTGTAGCGTCGCTGGTCGAAGTAGGACAGGCCGATGTAGTACTGCGCCTTTGGCGCGTCGGGTGCGGTCGGGAACTTCGTCACGAACTCCTGGAAGCCCTCGATGGCCAGTTCGAGGTTGTTGCCAAGATAGTCGTCCATCGCCTGATTGAACAACCGGGTGGGCGACGGAGGAAGGGCAGCACCGCCGGAGGCCGGCAACGGCACCGCGCCATCCGGATCAATGGGGTTGACGGGCGGCTGCAGGAGGTTGGTCAGCGTGCTGAGCTGATCGTTGATGATGCGGATGCTCGCGATGAGCGCGGTCAGCTCCTGGGCCTGCTGCGCGGCCCGCGTCGTATTGTCGTCGAGCTTTTCGCGGATGACGGTGACGTTCTGGTTGAGGGTGTTCAGGCGCAGTTGCTCGTCGGCGGCGGCCTTGATGGCTGCCTCACGGTCGGCCTCGAGGCGCTTGTCGAGGGCGGCCGCCTGCTGCCCGATCTGATTGACGGCCAGTTGCAGGCGCGCGACCTGCTCCTGAATCATCCGCAGATCCGCCATCAACTGGAGTTGCTCCCGGTTCTGCGCGCCGGCCAGGGCGGGCACGAGCGCGAGACTCAACAGCGCCACCAGGCTCGTTCGAATGCATCGTGTCCAAATCATGGTCGCTCACGCCGGGGCCGCGAGGGCCCCGACAGTTCCACTTTACTTCGAGGTCAGCATGAAATGTGCCCGTCGATTCTTCGCCCACGACGCCTCGGTGTTCCCGGGATCGAACGGGAACTCCTTGCCGTAGCTCACGGTCCGCAGCCGTTCGGCCGGGATGCCGAGCGAGATCAGGTACGTCCGGGCCGCCAGCGCGCGGCGATCTCCCAGCGCCAGGTTGTACTCGGCCGTCCCGCGCTCGTCGCAGTGTCCTTCGACCGTGACGACCCAGCTCGCGTAGGTGCGCAGCACCTCCGCGTTCGCGGCCAGGACCTTCCGGGCCGCCTCGTCAATCTGATCGCTGTCGTAGGCGAAGTGCACGGGTTTCAGCGGAGAATTCGGGCCGTTGATCTCCTCGATCGGCTTGTCGGCCCAGGACAGCAGCGCCGTCGTCGTTACCGGTTCGTCTGCGGGCAGTGGAGGCGGATCGGGCGGCTTGGCCGTCGGCGGCGCGGTCGCGCCGGGGAAGGCGGTTGGCTCGGGCGGCGGCTGTGGCGTTTCCACCGGGGGCCGGGGGCCACCGCACGCGCCCGCCATCGCGGCCGCGACCAGCACGGCAATCCATGACGTTCGGCTGCGTCTCATGCGGTCAGTCCTCACTTGAGCGGCGACATCGGCTGCCAGCTCGGATAGGTATTGTTGCCGGTCTGCGTCACGCGGCGGATGTGGCCGCCCGCCGCGTTGACCGTGGCGATTTCCTGGCGTCCCCAACGGGTCGTGACAAAGGCGACGTGACGGCCATTCGGCGCGATGGCCGGACTCTCGTTCTGGCCCAGGCCGTCGGTCAGGATGCGGATGGCTCGCGTCCTGATGTCATAGAGCGCGATGTCATAGCCGGCGCCCGTGGCCATCGTAAACGCGATGAAGTCCTCACGCGACCAGGTCGGCCGATCGATCTCCCTGTCGACGAGCCGATCCAGCCCTGTGCCGTTCACATTCATGACGTACAACTGCTTCTGGCCTCCACGATCCGACGCAAACGCGATCTGTGTTCCGCTGGGCGACCAGGTCGGGGCCCAGTTGCTGACACCCTTGTTCGGACTGTTGGTCAGATTCTGCAACCCGGTGCCGTCCCGGTTGACGATCCAGACGTCGGTGCGGCCCGACCGGTTGGACATGAACGCCAGCCGATTGCCGTCCGGAGACCACGCCGCCATCTGATTGTGAATGTCTTTGTTGCCCTGCGCGGGACGCGTGGGGGCACGGCCCACCTGACCGAGGTTCACGACGTAGATGTCCGGCACGCCGGACTGGTAGGACGTGTACGCGAGGAGACCACCCGCCGCTGACCAGCTGGGACTGATGTTCAGACTGCGATTGACCGTCATCCGGAACGGGTTCGCGCCGTCGTAGTCAGAGAGGTAGATCTCCTTGCCCGTCGAAAGGCCGGACGTGAGCCGGCCGGCCATGCGCGATCCGTCGCGATCGGACGAGAAGGCCAGCTTCGTCCGCGCCACGCCGTCGAGGTTCATCACCTGCTTGTGGACGTGATCGGCAATCGAGTGCGCGCAGAACCGCGGGTTCTGCATCCGGCAGTTGCCATACTCGGCGCCGAACCCGCGCCGGCCAGCGGCCGCAGGCTGCACGGACACGATTTCGACCTTCACAATCAGCGTGTCGCCGTTGCGGCTGACGGAGCCGACGAGGACCGCATCCGTGATCTCCGCCCACCGCTCGACCGGCAACGCGTCGGCTGGCGCCGGAGGAAAGCCGGCGGACACCTTGCGCGGCACCATCAGGAACTCGCGCTCGAAGTCCAGGTCGTTCCACAGGACGTCGGCCAGCACTTTGGCGGCACCCGCGAGATCGGCGTCGGCGCCCTGCACCAGGAAGTCCGGCACGGCGAGGCGGGGATTCTTGCCGCCGCCCTCGAGCGTCAGGAAAAATTCCTGTTGTTGCTGTTGTGGCGGCTGCAGCACTCGCGCGGCGCCGTACACATCGGTCGTCAGGGGCTGCGAGCTCACCACTAGGGCGGCGCCCGCGATGGCCATCACGCTCAGGGACAATCTGCGCATCGCGATCACTGGCCTCCGTACGGGAACTCGAGGTGAATGATCAATCGATCCTCAGTGTACTCCGCGGGGAGCGGCTGCAAGCGGGCGTCCTGGAGCGCGCGGCGCGCCAGGCGGTCCAAGCTCTCGCTGCCGCTCGTCTTCGTGACCTTCGAACTGGCAATCTGGCCATTGCGGAGCACTTCGAACCGGATGACGGTCACGCCCCGCGCGCCAGTCGTCGTCCGATCCCAGCGCGATTCGATCTCGCTCACCAGGTGCGAGAGATACTCGGGACAACAGAAGTTCTTGAGGTCGGTTTCGCCGCCGGTGCCCAGCCCGGTCTGAACCGTCAGGCCCGATCCCTGTCCACGCGCGCCTGTCTCAACCGTCGTGTTGCCCTGTGTCACCTGCGGCCCGGTGACGGGCGGCCGCTGCGCCGGAGGCGGCGTCGGTTTCGACGTGCTCGCACGCGCGGGCGGGGTGGGCGTCGGTTTGACGGGTACCGGCGCGGGCGGCTGCTTGGGCGCAGGCCGGATAGGCTCGGGCCGCTTCGGCGGCGGCGCGGCCTGTTCGATCGTGCGTCCTCCGATGGGATTCGTACCGGTCGTCGGCTGCACGGCGCGGCCGCCCAGGCTGATCGTCATCAGCGGCGGCTTCTCGGTCCGCCGTGAGAGCCACTCGCGCGGCACGAGGAACAGCGTAAGCAGCACGCCGGCATGAATCGCGAACGACCACGTCATCACCCGGTTCAGGCTCGGACCAGCATCCCACGTGGGCATCGCCATCGTCATCGTGATCGGCCCAGCGCCGGCTGCGTCTGCATGCTGACGTTCTCGACGCCGCCCTGCTTCAGCCGATCGAACACGGCAATCAGCTCATCCATCGTGATGCCGCCGTCGCCGGAGAGCAGCACGCTCTTCTCCGACCGCGGATCGAGCGCCTGCCGGATGCGCTCGGGGAGGAACTCGAAGCTCACGCCTTCACCATCGATCTCCACGCGTCGATCGCGCCGGAAGCTCAGCGGTACGGTCACCGTCACCGGCGCCGTAACGGCACGCGACTGCCGCGATTCGGGCAGGCGCACCGGAAACCCCTGCTGCATCATCGGCGCCGCCACCATGAAGATGACGAGCAGCACGAGCATCACGTCGACGAGCGGGACGACGTTGATCTCGGCGAGCGACGAGGAGACCCGCGCGGCTCGCGCACGCCGGCCGCGGTGACTCCCGCCCGAGGGCATCGGTTCGAGCTTCGGCATCGGTCAGGTGAAGTTGCGCTCGGCCAGGGTGAGGAACTCCATCGAGAAGTCGTCCATCTCGTTGGCGGACTTCTTCACCTGGCTGGTGATGTCGTTGTAGAAATACACGGCGGGAATGGCGGCGAAGAGGCCCATCGCCGTCGCAATCAGCGCTTCGGCAATGCCCGGCGCCACGACGTTCAGGCTGGTCGATCCCGCCGCGGCGATCCCCAGAAACGACGTCATGATTCCCCAGACTGTGCCGAACAACCCGATGTACGGCGTGATCGACGCCGTGGTCGCCAGAAACGGCACTCGGTGCTCGAGCTTGTTGACCTCGACCGTCGAGGCCCGCAGCAGCGCGCGGTCCACGGCGTCCAGACTTCTGAGGGTTGGACGCGAGGGCGCGCCGGCCGGCTTGTCCTCGCCCGGCGCCCGCAGCTGCGCCGTCAGTTCCGCGTAGCCGGCCTGGAACAGGCCGACGAGCGGACTCGCGGTGAGGTTCGTCGACGCGGCCTGGACTTCCGAGAACCGGCTGCTCTTGCGAAACACCGCGAGGAACGCGCGCGTCGCGGCCGCCGCGCGCCGCAACTGCAGCTTCTTGAAAACGATCACGCCCCACGACGCGGCGGAAAACAGCACCAGCGCGATGAGCACGGCCCCGACGACCGGGCCCGTATCGCTGAGGAGCGTGATGATGTCAGTCGAAGACGCCGCGTCCGACGAGCCCGCGGCTACGCTCTGATCCTGAAGGGCCAGGACCAGCGATCCAAACACGCGCAACACGCCCTCCACATACCTGCGGTGATGCGCCGCTGGGACACAGCGCGAACGCGGAAGGGTAGCACGCGTCCGGAGGGCTGTCAAAGACCTGATATCATGAGAGTTCCAGTCCCGACATGCTGCGTTTTCTCGGAGTGCGCCATCTCGCCGTGATCGATCAGCTCGAGGTGGAGTTCGACGCCGGCTTCAACGTCATCACCGGCGAAACGGGCGCGGGCAAGTCCATTCTCGTCGATGCGATTGGGCTGCTTATCGGCGGACGCGCCAGCGCGGACCTCGTCCGCACCGGCGAGGATCTCGCCACGATCCAGGCCATCTTCGAGCGCGCCGACGGGGCCGACGTGATCGTCCGCCGCGAGATCTCGAGCCAGGGACGCAGCCGCGCCTTCATCGACGACACGCTCGCCACCTCCGCCGCGCTCCGCGATCTCGGCGCGGCGCTCGTCGTCCTGCACGGGCAGCACGAACATCACACGCTCGTTGACCCGGCCGCACAGCTCGCCGCGCTGGATGCGTTTGGGGCCGAGCCCGCGCGCCTCGAGGATGTCCGCGCGGCGTTCGATGACTGGCGGCACGCCGCCCAGGCGCTGGATCGCACCCGCTTCGATGATCGCGAGAAACAGGCGCGCATCGACATGGCCGCGTTTCAGTTGCAGGAGATCGACAAGGTCGCGCCGGCGGCGGGGGAGGATGCCGCGCTGGCCCAGGAACGCACCCTGCTCGCCAACGCCGACCGGCTCAGCCGGCTGACCGCGGAGGCCTATGGCGCGCTGTACGACGGCGAGCACGCCGCACTTGGCGGGCTTCAGGTGGTCTGGAAACGCGTCGCCGAACTGGCCGCCCTCGATCCGCGATTCGCCCCCTATCTCGACGCGCGCGACACGCTGAAGTCCCAGCTCGAGGACCTCGCGTTCATGCTCCGCGCGTATGCCTCGGACCTCGACGCCTCACCCGATCGGCTCCAGCAGGTGGAGGACCGGCTCGCCGCGCTCGAGCGCATCAAGCGTAAGTACGGACCGGCGCTCGACGATGTCCTCGCCCGGCAGGCCGCGCTCCGCGAAGAACTGACCGCGCTCGGCGCGAGCGAGGAGCGCGCGGCCGCCCTCGAAGCCGAGGAGCGCGCCGCCCGGGCCCGGTTCCTCGATCGCGCGTCCGCTCTGTCCGCGATCAGACACGATGCGGCCCGGCGGCTCTCGCATGCGCTGGCTGCCAGCCTCAGCGATCTGGCGATGCCAAAGTGCCGGATAGACATCAGGCGGAGCGCCTCGGACCGACCGGAGGACTGGACCGCGCACGGCGTCGACCAGGTCGAGTTCTACTGTTCACCGAATCCCGGCGAGGAACTGCGGCCGCTGGCCCGCATCGCGTCGGGGGGCGAGCTCTCACGGATCATGCTCGCGCTGAAGACGCTCGTGGCGACAGGCGCTCCGGGACAGACACTGATCTTCGACGAAGTCGACGATGGTATCGGCGGGGCAGCGGCCGCCGCGGTCGGCGCGCGGCTGCGCGCGCTCGGCCGCCGGGATCAGGTCATCAGCGTCACCCACCTCCCGCAGGTCGCGGCGCAAGCCGACGCTCACTTTCAGATCGCCAAACACGTGCATGGCGGACGGACCATCACGGCCCTCAGCCGGCTGGACCAGTCCGGACGCGAGCTCGAGATTGCCCGCATGATCGCGGGTGCGGCCGTCACCCCGGCCGTGCTCTCGTCGGCGCGCGATCTGCTCGAGGCGAAAGGCGAAAGCGAAACAAAATCAAAAGAGACCAGTGCCCCTGACCGCAAGGCGAAAGGTCGTGCCCGTGGCGCCTAAGTACCTGATCGAAACGTTCGGCTGCCAGATGAACTATCACGACTCGGAGCGGCTCGCCGGGCTGCTCGAGTCCGAGGGGTATCAGCCAGGCGCATCGGAAACCGACGCCGACCTCGTCGTCCTCAACA
>CAZFAT010000252.1:0-4641 GCA_964517075.1 uncultured Solibacteraceae bacterium | reverse complement strand
GACCGAGCACCTACGCGTCGATCATCAGCGTTCTGCAGGCGCGCGACTACGTGATCAAGAACGACGGGCGGTTCCGCCCGACGATTCTCGGCCGGCGCCTGGTCGACAAGCTCCTCCATCCGGTCTTCGACGACATCCTCGATGTCGAGTACACCGCCCGGATGGAGGATCGGCTCGACGAGATCGAGAAGGGCAAGGCGGACTATCAGGACACCCTGGCGACGTTCTACAAGAGTTTCCAGAAGGACCTGAAGCGCGCCGAGAAGGAGATGCCCAACTTCAAGGAAGGCCAGCCGACCGTGCCGCCGACGCCCTGCGACAAGTGCGGGCTGGGAGAGATGGTCGAGAAGGCGGGCAAGTTCGGGATCTTTCTGGCGTGCAGCCGCTACCCCGAGTGTGACAACACCAAGGAGCTCGAACCGGCGGAGGCCGCCACCGAGGAACTCGAGGAGACGTGCGAGAACTGCGGGCGGCCGATGGTCGTGAAGCGGGGCCGGTTCGGCATGTTCCTGGCCTGCACCGGGTATCCCGAGTGCAAGACGACCCGGAAGATCATCGCCACGAAGCAGGGCGTGAGCGCCGCCAAGCCGGACCAGGTTCTGGAGGCGCGGTGCCCCAACTGCGGCAAGAACCTCGTCGTGAAGCAGGGCCGCTTCGGCGAGTTCACCGCGTGCACCGGCTATCCCGACTGCCGGTACATCAAGCACAAGTCCACCGGCGTGGTCTGTCCGAAGGACGGCGGGGACATCGTGGAGCGCAAGTCGCGGCGCGGCAAGGTGTTCTACGGCTGCGCGAACTATCCGAAGTGCGACTTCACGCTCTGGAACAAGCCGGTGCCTGAGCCGTGCCCGCAGTGCGGCTGGGCGTTCCTGACCGAAAAGATCACCAAGCGGCACGGCCGCCAGCTCCTCTGCGCCAACGAGGCCTGCGACTACGTGCGGTCGGCTGAGCTGGAGGAAGAGACCGCGTCCGCCTCGCCATGATTCACGTGATCGGCGGCGGGCTGGCCGGATGCGAAGCGGCATGGCAGGCCGCGTCGCGCGGCGTCCCCGTGACGATCCACGAGATGCGGCCGGTCCGGCCCACCCCCGTGCATCGCACCGATCGGCTGGCCGAGCTCGTCTGCAGCAACTCCTTTCGCGGCGACAAGCTCGACAACGCGGTCGGCCTGCTCAAGGAGGAGATGCGGCGTCTGGGCTCGATCGTCCTGCAGATGGCCGACCGGGTCCGCGTGCCCGCCGGCGCGGCGCTGGCGGTCGATCGCGACCAGTTTGCCGAAGGCGTCACCCGGGCGATCGCCGGCCATCCGCTGATTCGGGTCGAGCGCGGCGAGATCGCGCGCCTGCCGCCGCCCGGCGACGCGCCGGTCCTTGTCGCCACGGGTCCGCTCACCTCGGGGGAGCTGTCGGCGTCGATCGCCGAGTTCACCGGCCGCGACCACCTCGCATTCTTCGACGCCATCAGCCCGATCGTGCTCGCCGAGACGATCGACCGGACGCGCGTGTTCCGGGCGTCGCGCTGGGATCGCAGTCTGCGCGGCCCTGACGACTCCGGCGCGCCGGTCGCCGCGGACGGCGAGGGCGACTATCTGAACTGTCCGTTCACGAAAGACGAGTACGTCAGCTTTCACGAGGCCATCGTGGGCGCCGAGAAGGCGGCGGTCCACGATTTCGATCGCACGAAGTTCTTCGAGGGGTGCCTGCCGATCGAGGTGATGGCCGCGCGCGGCCGCGACACACTGAGGTTCGGCCCGATGAAACCCGCCGGCCTCACCGACCCACGCACGGGGCGGTGGCCGTACGCGGTCGTCCAGCTTCGCCAGGACACGCTGGCGGGCGACCACTTCAGCCTGGTCGGGTTCCAGACCCAACTCAAGTGGGGCGAGCAGGCGCGCGTGCTGCGCATGATCCCCGGCCTCGAGTCGGCCGAGTTCGTGCGCTTCGGCATGATTCACCGGAACACGTACATCAACGGACCCGCGGTGCTCCGCGACACCTGGCAGACGCGCGCGCGGCCCGACCTGCTGTTCGCCGGTCAGGTGTCCGGCGTCGAAGGCTACGTCGAGTCCGCCGCGTCCGGCCTCATCGCCGGCCGGAACGCCGCGCGGCTCGTGGCCGGTCTCTCACCGGAGGCGCCGCCTCGAACGACCGCGATTGGCGCGCTGGGCTATTACGTCTCGCATGCCGAGGCGCGGCATTACGAGCCGTCGAACATCACGTTTGGCATCATGCCGCCGCTCGAGGTGCCGCCGCGCAGCCGTCAGGAGCGTCAGCTCGCCACGAGCACGCGGGCCCTCGCGGACCTGGCGGCGTGGATGGCGGACGAGGCCATGCCGTCGGAGGCGGTTTCGACCGTGCCGGCGACGTCTGTTCCGTCGGTTCCCGCGCAATCGTGACCCTGCCCGATCACGTCAGCGCGTTTCTGGAGTTCCTGCGCTACAACCGGAACGTCTCGCCGCACACGCTGCGCGCCTACGAAACGGATCTGGCGCAGTTCCTCGCCTCGCTGGCGATGCGCGATGGCAG
The DNA here is from genome assembly GCA_964517075.1 of uncultured Solibacteraceae bacterium. GTDB lineage: Bacteria > Acidobacteriota > Vicinamibacteria > Vicinamibacterales > SCN-69-37 > CAZFAT01. Next base: position 2,116 of record CAZFAT010000252.1, on the reverse strand, counting down.
CCGGCCGGAGGGCCTGGACATCACCCGCTTCGATACCGCCGGCGTTCGACGGTTTCTCGCGGAGCTGCACGAGCGGGGCAACAGCCGCGCCTCGGCGGGCCGACGCCTGGCGGCCCTCCGCACCTTCGCCCGGTATCTCGTGCGCGAGGAGGCCATCGAGTCGGATCCCACGGCGCTCGTGGGCGCGCCGCGCAAGACACAGGCGCTCCCGGCGCATCTCGGCGAGGATGATGTGACCCGGTTGCTGGCCGCGCCCGACGGTGCGACGGTCGCGGGCCGCCGCGATCGCGCGATCCTGGAAATGTTCTACGCGTCTGGCTTGCGCCTGAGTGAGCTGGTCGACCTGGATGTGGAGTCGTTGAACCTCGCCGGACGCGTGGCCCGGGTGCGCGGCAAGGGACGGAAGGAGCGGCTCGTGCCGTTCAACACCGCGGCAGCCACCGCCCTCCGCGCGATGTTGGCGGACCGGCGTGGCCTCGAACTCGCGAGTCCCTCAACCGCCGATCGTCATCGCCGGCGCCGGCAGCCGCTGTTCCTGAACCTGCGAGCCGGCCGCCTGACGACCCGCAGCGTGGATCGGGTTGTGCGCCGATACTTGCGCGAGGCCGCGATTGCCCAGGGCATCAGCCCCCACGCGCTTCGGCATACGTTTGCGACGCACCTGCTGCAGGCGGGCGCCGACCTGCGGACGATTCAGGAACTCCTCGGCCACGCGCGGCTGGGCACGACCCAGCGGTACACCCACCTCGACATCCAGCGCCTGACTGAGGTCTACCGGAAGGCCCACCCGAAGGCGTAACCTACGCCTGCCCGACCTGCTCGGCCGCGACCACGCGCCGGCTGCGCGGGATCTCGATGCTGAGGATCTTAATCTTGTAGTTCATGACCCGCGGGCTGATGCCGAGCAGTTCCGCCGCGTCCTTCTGCACCCAGTTGGACATGCGCAGCGCTTCGACCACGGCCTGGCGCTCGATTTCCTCGAGCGGAATGCCCGTGGGCGGAATCTTCACCGCCGGCGCCCGCTCGCCCGACGCGCCGGAGGCCGCGGTGGGGTCGCCGATCTGCAGGTCGCCCAGACCAATCGTGGTGCCGTCGGCGAGGAGCACCGCGCGCTCGACGACGTTCTCCAGCTCGCGGATGTTGCCCGGCCAGTTGTGCCGCATCAGCACCTTCATGGCTTCCGCCTGCATGCCTTCGACCTTCTTCTTCAGCTCGTTGGCGAACCGCTGCACGAAGAACTCCGCGAGCGGGCCGATGTCGTCCTTCCGATCCCGCAGGGGCGGCATCTCCACGGAGACCACGTTCAGGCGGTAGAACAGGTCCTCCCGGAACTTGCCCTCCTGGACCATCTGCGTGAGATGACGGTTGGTGGCGGCGATGACCCGCACGTCCACGCGCAGGGTGCGCGTGCCGCCGAGCCGCTCGAACTCGTGCTCCTGGAGCACGCGCAGGATCTTGGCCTGCGTGCTCGGGCTCATGTCGCCGACCTCGTCGAGGAACAGCGTACCCCCGTCGGCGGTCTCGAACCGGCCGATGCGCTGCTTGTCGGCGCTCGTGAACGCGCCCTTTTCGTGCCCGAACAGTTCCGACTCCAGCAGGTTCTCCTGGAGCGCCGCGCAGTTCACCTTGACGAACGCGCGGTTGGCGCGGTTCGAGTTGTGATGAATGGCGCCGGCGATCAGTTCCTTGCCGGTGCCCGTCTCGCCGCGGATCAGGATGGTCGAATTGCTGCGCGCGACCTTCTTGACGATGCTCAGCACGTGCTGCAGCGCGCCGCTGGCCCCGACGATGCGGTCGAAGTTGTAGATGTCCTGCTGCTCGTCGCGGAGGTACTCGACCTGGTACTTGAGATGACGCAGCTCGATCGCCTTCTCGATCTTGAGCTCCATCTCCTCGATCTCGAAGGGTTTCTGCACGAAGTCGAACGCGCCAATCTTCATGGCCTCGACGGCCGTGTGAATCGACCCGAACGCCGTCATGAGGATGACCGCCGCGCTCGGCTGAACCGACCGGGTCGTGCGCAGCACGTCCATCCCGTCGGCGCCGCCCATCCGCAGGTCCGTCAGTACGACGTCGAACTGGCCGTCCTGCAGCCGCTCGATGGCGATCGTCCCGT